>JBELAC010000281.1:0-5955 GCA_049509215.1 Terriglobales bacterium | reverse complement strand
ACCGGCAAGAGTTCGTTCCTGCGGCATCTCGCGGAGCAGGACATCGCGGCCGACCGCGGCTTTCTCTACTTCGATCTCCACGGGGCCGACACGCCGCTGCTTCTCCGGGCGATCAATGCCCGCGAGCGCAGCGAGCATTGCCATCTGAGCGGAAAGACGATTCTCATCGAGCCCGCTGACCCGGCCGTTTCCGTCGGGCTCAATCCACTCGAAGGGAGCGGGTCAGATTTCGTTCGCATCGCCGAACTCGCGCAAATTCTCAAGAACCGGTGGCACCTCGACAGCTTTGGGGCGCGGACCGATGAACTTCTGCGGAACTCGCTCTATGCGCTCTCGGCCAACGGCCTCACGCTCGTCGAACTCGCACTGCTTCTCACGCAATCGGGATTCCGAACGGCGTGCCTGAAGCGTGTCGAGAACGCGGAAATCCGCCAGTACTTTGAGCTGCGCTACGACGCGGCGAGCGAGCCGATGCGGGCAACCATGCGCGAGCCGATCCTCAATAAAACGTCGGCCTTCACCGCCGACCCGCACTTTCGCCACATCGTGGGGCAGCCATCGACGTTCTCGATGCGGCAAGCGATGGACGAGGGCGCATGGATCATCGTGAACCTCGAAAAGGGACGCCTCGGCGAACAGGCGCTCACGCTCGGGAGCCTCATCCTCTCGGTCGCGAAAAATGCGCTTTTTACCCGCGAGAAGCGAACGCTCTTCACGATCTTCTGCGACGAATTCCAGAACCTCGTCGCCTACGGGAGCGGGATCGAAACCATCCTCTCGGAAGCCCGCAAGTTCGGGGGCGCGGTGGTGTCGGCGAACCAGTTCATGGAACAGCATTCGGCGGAGATGCGCGCGGCAATTCTCTCGGTCGGCACCCACGTCCTCTTCCAGCTTTCCTCAGGCGACGCCGCCCAGCTCTCGCAGGCGCTCGACGGCGGCAAGTCGCTCGGCGAGCGGCTCAAGAACCTCTATCAGCGGCACGCGATTGTGAAAACCGGTGCGGAACGCCTGATGGAAATCAAGGTTCCGACCGTGAGCGAGCCCGCCGTCGACACAACCGACCTCCTAAACCGCACGCGCGGTGTTTGGGGACGCCCCCGCGTCAAGGTCGAACGCGACATCCAGCAACGCCAATCGGGTTTCCGTGAACGGTCAGCTGACGAGGTTCCAAGCGATGGCTATCGATAACAAGAATGGTTTGGTGCTCCAAGATCGCGACCGGCATCTTCTGCGGGAACTCGCGGGGTTGCGCATCATCGACCGCGAGCAGGCGAAGCTCATCGCCGGACTCGGATCGACCACGCGCGCCAATGCCCGCCTTCTTGCCCTCACCCGTGCCGGGCTCCTCAAGCGGTATTTCTTGGGAACCGCAGGTCCCGGCCAGAAAGCACTCTACGGGATTTCCCGCAAGGGCGCGGTCATTGGGAATGCCCCTTATAGGGGCCTCCAGCGCCGCGCCGACGAACCGATCATCGCCGACCTCTTCGTGCTGCATCAACTGGCGGTTAACGACCTCTACTGCTCGTTGAAATACGTTCCCATCCCATTGCCCGGGGTGACGTTCCAACGCTGGGTTCACTTCTTTCAGCCCATCGTTCCCGAAATTCGCCTGATCCCGGACGGGTATGTCGAGTTCGCGACTGAAGGGCGGCCGGTTGCGGCGTTCCTCGAAATCGATCGTGGAGTCGAGACCCGGAAGACATGGACAGAAAAGACGGAGCGCTATCTGCAACTCGCGCGCACCGGGACGTTTACTCGTCTCTTCCACAAGCCGGGCTTCGATGTTCTCGTCATCGCGAATTCCGAGCGGAGGGTGCGGTCGATCCGCGAGGCGGTCGCGCCGCTCACGACAAAACTCTTTTGGTTCTCGACCTTCGAGGCAGTTCGCGGGCCGGCCTTCTTCGGTTTTGTCTGGCTCCGCCCGAGTGGCGAAAACCGCGTGTCTCTTATCGAACCACCACGCCCATGAAGCACTGCTACCAATGCGGACGCACGACCGGCAGCAAGCCGCTCTTCTGCCAGTTCTGCGGATCAAGTTTCGACGTGCGGCTTTGCCCGCGCCTCCACCCGAATCCGCGCTATGCGGAGGTTTGCTCCGAGTGCGGTAGCCGAGAACTCTCGACACCACAGCCCAAGGTTTCCGTCTGGTGGCGCCTCCTCGAATTCCTGCTGCGCCTCACGGCGGGAGCATTCCTTGCCGCACTCTCGGGGCTCGTTATCCTTGCCGTCCTCATCGACCTCGCCCGCCGGACCGAAGTGCAAGAAGGACTCATTGCCATAGGGATTCTTCTCCTTAGCTTGTGGTCTCTCTGGACTCTTATTCCCGATTGGCTGCGGAAACTGATCACGCAATCGATGCGGAGTAAGGAGCGGAACCATGGGCGCTAAGGAACGGATTCCAGATGTCTCTATGAGGTATGAGTCGGATTTCGCTCCGGCACGGAACTCCGCAGAAACCTTGGCTTTCTCGCCCGTACCCCTCGGGCAGAGGAACCCGCAGCATTGCCCGCACCCTGAGGGCGCGTCCGAGAACGAATTCGGAGACCTTTTGGGCGAACCTATGACCATCCGCCAAGTCGCCAAGGTCTTTGGTTGTTCCGAATGGACCATTCGCCAGCAGTACCTGCGAAAGGGTCTTCCCCACTTCCGGCTCTCCCCTCGGGGAAAGCTCCTGTTCTTTCACAACCAAATCGTCCGCTGGGTCCTCGGGATTCAGCGACAGAAAGGAGGCATGATCCGATGACACTCTTCAGGCGCGGAAACATATTCTGGGCCTATGTCTACATCGACGGCGTTCGCCATGCGAAGTCGACCGGCACCAACAACCGACGACAGGCGGAACTGATCGAGCAGCGCTTCAAGGACGAATTGAACCTGAAGCGCGAAGGCCTGAGCCAGCTTGCGCCCGAAACCACCTTTAGCGAACTTGCGGCTCGGTTTCTCGCCGAAGCCCAGGTCCGTCCCTTCCATCTCGACCGCCTGAAGGTGCTCTTGCCGTATTTCGGCGAGACGCCCATCGGGCGCATCACGAAGAACCTGGCCATCGCTTTTCGGCGCCACCGTCACTCGGAAAAACAGATCACCGACACGACCGTAAACCGCGATCTGGAGTGCCTCCGGAGCATGCTCTTCTGGGCGGTCGACGAGGGCCTCATTTCGACCAACCCCTTGAGCCGCGTGCGGATGACGCGGGAGCGGAAGAAACCCCGCTTCGTGATCTCGGTCGGCGAGGAAGACTTGCTTCTCCCATCGGCCGCCCCCCATCTCCGCTCCATCATTATTACTGCGCTCGACACTGGCATGCGCCGGGGCGAGATCCTCACCCAGCGCTGGGAGCACATCGACTTCAACCGCCGGATTCTCTCCGTCACGCACTCGAAAACTCCGGAAGGCGAAGCCCGCGAGATCCCGCTTACCGCAAGACTCGCAGCGTTTCTGGAATCGCAACGGAAAGAAGAAGGGCCGGTCTTCACCTTCAAAGGCCAGCCCATCCGCAAGATCAAGACGGCCTGGATGGCGGCCATCCGCCGCGCCGGGATTCGTTACTACCGCTTCCACGACCTCCGGCACGCCTTCAACTGCCGAATGATGGAAGCCGGCGTCTTGCAGGAAGTCCGCAAAGCCTTGATGGGGCACTCCTCGGGTGAGGATGTGCACTCCACCTATGTCCATGTGGAACTGCCAATGAAGCGCGCAGCCGTTCAGAAACTTGAAGAATGGACCGCCGCACAGCGGAAGCAACTCTACGAGAAAGGAGGTGAACATGAACCAACCCGGCCGCCTGCTGACGACCGAAAACCTGCGGCAAGCCTTGCGGGAGCATTGCCTCCGGCAAGCCACGAGCCTGCACGGGCGATTGGGCGAGGCTGTCGAGTGCTTAGGCGACGCGAATCACCTGGGAGCGCTCGTAGCACTGTCGGGAGTTGAGGAAGAACTCCGTGAGCTCACGACCGTGCTCGAACTCGTGCCACGAATCGAATGCCGAAACCAGGCATGAACGGAGTCAAAAACATGCCACGCACGAATACCTACCAAAAGGAGAGAAAGAATGTGACCGACAAACAGCAACTCAAACTGGTCGTCGCCTACGACCGCAACCGCAACGAGTATTCCCTTCCCGCGCATAACCAGACACCCGAAGAGGCAGACAGTTATGTCGCCACGTGGTCCCACCATCTTCGTCCCGGCTGCTCGTTCATCGTGCTTGATCAGACAAAACAGCACCGGACCGAAGAGGCCAGGAATTGCCGAGCCTGCCGCGACACCGTGACGCGCTCGGCTCATCTTGAGCCCCAACCGAAGTTCACGAGGAGGAGTGAATGACTGCACAGAAGGCAAGGGACTCGGGATCGTCCCAGTCCGCAACCGCAACCACGCAAGCCGCAACGAGCACGGCGAAACGGAAGACCTGGGTCAAGAAAACTCCGGTCGAAGTCGTGCTCACACAAATTGACCGCGTCCGCGAGGATGTCGCCGCAAAGAAAGAAGAATACGAGTTGGCCAAACGCCAGCTCGAAAAGCTCGAAGCGGCACGGAAAGTCCTCGAAGGAACCTAGCACCTTTATTTAGGAGCTGCCAACCGGCACGCTCCTTTTTATTGGCAGGCCCCTGATATTGGGCAAGCGTTTGTTACCGATCCTGAACGGCACCGTGCGACAGTCGGAGTGAAGCCATAAGGAGATGGGGCATATGAACGCGAAAGACAACTTGCAGAGCGTAGGTGGTGAGCTTGGTTTCGAAGGGGTTGAACACCTGGTTGCGCGCGCCGAGGCCATTTGCGAATGCGAAGAGCGCCGGATCACGCTGACGAACCAACCCAGGATCACGGGCCTTCAGGCCGAAATCGCTTCGCTTGCCGAGCGGGAGAATGAGATCCAGGAGCGGCGCCGCCAAGCAGCCCCGCCGGGCGACGAACGCCGCCGTCTTCGCAAGGCCTGGTATTACCGGACGATCACTTTTCTTCTCACCCTCGCGGGATTCTTCTTTTCCCTCATCGCCTTTGCCCCGTACCGGCTTGGGTGGAAGAGCTATTTCTACTGCGTGGGAATCGCCATTGTGACGCCCTTCATCTCCGAACGATTCCTCGAAGAGTGGTCGAATCGGCATCTTGTGAAGGCCCTTGCGAGCGCCGGTTTCCTTGCCGCCATCCTGAGTCTCGTGTTGCTCGCCGTCATTCGCGGCGATCTCTTCTTCGAGCAAGCAAAAACCTCGGAATCGCAGATCGTCGTCGAAGGAGAAGTGGCACCTTCCGCGTCGCCGGAAACGAACTTCTATGACCGTACGCTTATTTATCTACGCATGGTGATGGCCCTTCTTGCCGTGGCAATGGAGATCAGCGCCGGGCTCGCTCTCCGCGAGGCGCTCAAACTGGGATCGGGTTCCGGAGAAAGCTACCACGATCTCTCGCAGCAGCTTGAATCCGTGCGGGCTGAGATGGTCCTGCGCCTCCAGGAATTCGCGCTGCTCAAAAATGAGGCTGGAGCCTTCGCCGCCCAATTCTGGCGCGATTTCTACCGCTCCATGCTCACGCGGGCCATGCGGAGTGCGATGACAAAACTCCTCGTCTTTGTTCTGGCCATCTTTCTTGCTGCATCCTCCGCCAATGCACAGAATCCTGCTCAGTTTGTCGTTGCGCTTGATCTCACGAAATCAGTTGCGGCGAAGGGGCCAGATGGTAAAACGGAATATCAAAATAACCTGGATGGCGTCTCCCATTTCCTTATGACGCTGCCCTCAGGAGCATCGGTTACCGTAATCGGCATAACGGATCGCAGCTTCGCCCAGCCGTTGATTTTGCTCCGAGCGCACGTTCCCGATGACCCAGGATATTTCGGGGAGCGGCTGCAGTCGGCGAGAGGCCAAATTGAGAAAGCATGGCAAGCCAAAGCCGCGCATCTCGAACCACATTTCGAATATACCGATCTGCTCGGCAGTTTCACTTTGGCGGGGCAAATC
>JBELAC010000280.1:0-5958 GCA_049509215.1 Terriglobales bacterium | reverse complement strand
GTTTCCGGCGCCGCGCAGTTCAAGATCGAGAGCGGCAATTTTGAATCCCGCACCCAGATCCGAAAATTCTTTCAGCGCGGCCAAGCGGCGGCGTGCGATGGGCGTTAATTCGATTTCGGCAGGCAAGAGCAGGTATGCATAGGCCCGCCGATTCGACCGTCCAACGCGCCCTCGAAGCTGGTAAAGCTCGGAGAGGCCCATGCGATCGGCTCGATTGATGACGATGGTATTGCAAAGCGGAATGTCCAGGCCGTTTTCGATGATGGTCGTCGAGACGAGAATGTCCGCTTCGTGATGCATGAATTTGAGCATCACTTTTTCCAGTTCCCCGTCGCCCATCTGCCCGTGACCAACGGTGACGCGCGCCTTCGGAGCCAGCGTTTGCAGCTTGGCGGCAATCTCCCAGATCGTGTCAATGCGGTTGTGCACAAAATAAATCTGCCCGCCGCGGTCCAGTTCCTGTTCAAGAGCCGATTGAATCAGCTTCTCATCCCAGTTTGCGACGACCGTCTGAATTGCCATGCGGTCTTTGGGAGGCGTCTCGATCACGCTCATGTCGCGCAATCCCACCAGCGACATGTGCAGCGTGCGCGGGATGGGCGTGGCCGACATCGTGAGCACGTCAACCTCAGTGCGCATCTGCTTGATGCGTTCTTTGTGCCGGACCCCAAAGCGCTGCTCCTCGTCCACCACCAGCAGCCCGAGATCGGAAAATTTGACGTCTTTCGAGAGCAGGCGGTGCGTGCCGATCAGGACGTCAACCTTGCCGACTGCAACTCTTTCCAGAATTTCCTTGATCTGCCTCGGCGTGCGGAAGCGGCTGATCATTTCGATCTTCACGGGGAAGGCCGCAAACCGCTGCTTGAAAGTTTCCCAGTGTTGAAAAGCGAGGACCGTCGTCGGCGCGAGCACTGCGACCTGCTTGTTGTCACTGATCGCTTTGAAGGCGGCGCGCATCGCGACTTCTGTTTTGCCATAGCCGACATCGCCGCACAGCAGGCGGTCCATAGGGAGTTGCGACTCCATGTCGCGCTTCACATCGGCGATGGCCTGTCCCTGATCTTCGGTCTCGTTGTATTCGAAGGCGTCTTCGAACTCTTTCATCCACTCGGTGTCGGCCGGGTACACATGACCTTGCGCGGACTGCCGCTGCGCATAGAGTTTGAGCAGCTCGTCGGTCATGTCTTTCATCGCCTTCCGGACGCGCGCTTTGGTCTTGTCCCAGGCTTGTGTCCCAAGGTGGTTGAGAACCGGCTTGGCTCCTTCCGACGACCGGTATTTCTGCACCAGATCGAGGCGGGTCAGTGGAACATAGAGGCGCGCTGCCTCGGCGTATTCGAGCAGCATGAACTCTGCCGCTCCATCGCCCTGGTTGATTTCCTTCAGACCCTGATACTGGCCGATCCCATGCTCGACGTGAACCACGTAGTCTCCGACTTGCAGATCGCGGAAGTCGGAGAGAAATGCGGAGACTTTCGATTTCTGGCGCCCGGGCCGAGCAGCCACCAGGTCGGATTCGTCGAACAGGTCACGCGCTCCGAAGACCCCAAGGTGGGCGTCGGGCAGAATGAAGCCGTCGGGGATGTACGCCTTGAGGAGCGTGGTGGTGAAAATCTCTCCGGCAAAGTATGCCGTTTCGTCGGCGTAGCTTTCGCCGCCTCGCGTGCGGCTTCCCAGACGATAACTGGTGTTGTATTCAGTGAAAATATCGGCCAGCCGCTCGACCTCTCCGGTGTTGGGGGCGGCCAGAATCACGCGCGTGCCGTCCGCGACTAATTTTTGAACCTGTTCGGTCATCACGGGCATGGCGCCATGAAAGCGCGGAGCGGGCTGGGAAAGAAATGCAGCCTCCGGCTTTGCTTCCGCTTCGGTTGCGCCTTTCCGCGCGATCGCCAGATATTCGAGGTCGGCTCCGGGCAGCGCGGCGGTCGTCTCGCGCCAGATATCGGGAGTCAGATAAAGGTCCGCGGGGCAAACCAGGTTGCCGACTCCACTACGCTCATGCAGCTCCTCGATCCGGCCCCAGGTTTTTTCGAGTTCCTGCGCCAGAGCTTCCGGCTCGTCGAGAATCACGCGCGCTTCCGGCAAAAGAGAAAAAATCGTGCGGTCGGCCCCGGCAACGGGTGCGTAGAACTCCCACCCCGGAAAGACTCCTGCGCCTGAGTCGCGCGCGGCTTGCTCAATCGCTTCGGTCGAACCAGTAATGCGTTTTCCGGAGAGCCGCGCGTTGATCGAGCCCAGCAGTTCTTCATTGATTGGAGTTTCCGTCAGCGGCAACAGCGTTGCTTCATCGACCGGATTCGACGAGCGCTGGCTCGCGGGATCAAACTTCCGCATTGACTCGATCTCGTCGCCGAAGAATTCGACGCGGATCGGTCGGTCGGACTCGGGTGAATAAACGTCGAGGATGCCGCCTCGAGCCGCGTATTGCCCGGGCATCTCGACCACATCCGTTGCTGTGTAGCCGACAGTGTTGAGGTGCTGGAGGAGCTTTTCGATGTCGAAGGTTTCGCCACGACGCAGAATTCGGGCCAGATCAGCGTAATACTCGGGCGACCGTAGCAGGATCGTGGTCGCGCTGACCGGCGAGATGACGATCGAAGCGCGGCCGGTGGCAATTTTCCAGAGCGCAGTCGCGCGCTCTTCCTGAATTTCAGGATGCGGGGAGAGATTCTGGAACGGAAGAACATCACGAGCGGGAAGGTTGACGATCGAGTCAGGGTCGGCCGCTCCAGTCAGTTCAGCGAACGACGCCAGCACGGGCAGCAGGTCCTCGGCCGCGCGGTTATCGGCAACAACCACTACAAATGGACGCTCAATCCGGCGCTGCAGCAGCACGACAATCAGGGCTTTGGCAGACGGGGATAAGCCAGTGACACTAATCCTCCCCGTGCTCTCGCGCAGATGGGAGGACGCACGCCGGAAGGCTGGGAGTTGTTCCACCTCCGCGAAAATCTCGCGGACAAACGGTAGGAGCATGCTGCTTCCAATATTAGCAGGTGGGGCGTTCGCGGATAAGACCGAATGGACGCTACTTTCGTAGCAGCGGTCTCGTCAGGCACGTCGGCCCACCGGAGCCGTTCAGGCAAAGCTCAGAGCCCGGGAACGTCCGAACGTCGAAGCCTGCTTCACGGAGATGGTCATTCGTTCGTTTGTTTTCCTCGAGCGCGATCAGCCGGTTGCTGCCCAACGAGAGGACGTTGCAGGCTAGCGAGTCACGCTCGGAGTAGTCAATCTCCAGCAGACAAAAACCGCGGTCACGCAGCAATTCGACAGTCTCCACTGCCAGCCACGGCAAATCCACAAGAATCATCTGCTCGTTGAGCATGCTCATCAGCGACATCAGGTGAAGACAGGCGGATGGTCCGGGACCATACGGAAGCGGCGCGGAAAGTACTACGACGCCTTTGGGACTAAGGAGCGCGCGAAGTTGGTCAATTCCGGCCCGGTTCGTCCGATAGCCGTGTCCCACGAGCAACGTTTGCCGGTCGAGCCATACGATGTCGCCTGCTTCGGATGTGCCGGGAGCGATGACTTCTCCAAACACAGCCGCACTCCGTGGCATGCCGGATACCGATTCAAGTCCAGAGCAATATTCCGCGTGAAGGTGGGCTTCGGGACGGCGCGTGATTTTGCCGGGATTCATCAGGATCAGGCCGAAGTCAGTAGGCAGGGACGCGTCGTGCGCATAGACCGCGTCGAGCGTGCATGCCTCGGACAATGGCAGGACAGCGACCTCGGCTCCCGCCTCAGCCAGCAGATGGCAGAGCGTTTCGTGCTCGGCCTGCGCCGTGGGAAAGTCGGGAAGATGGTGAAATCCAAGATCACGCCAGGCAGCGACGTTGACCGGCCGATCCCAGCCGGCGTTACGCGGCGGACAGACCAGCGCGCGGGCAAGGTCGGCCGTCATCGATTGCGCGGTCATTGCCTGTTCGGACGTGGAGCGGTCGGTCATCAGTTTGGTTCCGAATGCAATCATAATCGCTGGCCGCAATCTCCACGCTGGGTTCCCCTTCAAAAATGCAAAGGAAGGTGACCGCCGAACGCATTGTTGAAAAACAAAACAGTGTCAGGTTATGTGCTTTTCGCGGCTTGCATCCACCTTTTACTTGCCTAAATGACCTCCGCTGATGTTACATATCATGCGGTATTGATTCCTCAGCGTGCACGCAACCCGAATCGCCACTGAAAAACGAGTACGTCCTTCCCGCCTGCCTGCACGGCGGAAGATCCCAGGAGCCTTATGAGAACCGTTCTGCGTCTGTCGTCTTTTGTCGTCGTGTTCTTCTTGGTCGCGCAATGCGCATTTGGCCAGGGAGCAGCCACCGGCGATCTCCACATAATTGTGAAGGATCCGAAGGGGAGCGTGGTCACTAATGCCACGGTCACGGTGCGCGATGTCGCGAAGGGCTTGGAGCGCGTGGCTAGCAACGACGGCCAGGGTGGCTACAGCGTCCGGCAATTGGCGCCCGGCACCTATTCTCTGACGGTGGATGCGGCAGGCTTCGCCAAAGCGGAAGACTCGGCCGTGGCGATCTCGGTCGGTCAGATTGCCGAATTGCCGATCGGGCTGACGGTCGCGACCGGCAAGGAAATCGTAGAAGTCAGTTCGCAGGCCGAAATCATAGAAACTTCGCGCAGTTCGACCACGGACACCATCGGCGAGCGGCGCATCGACAATCTGCCGATCAACGGCCGCAACTACATTCAATTCACGCTCACCGACTCACAGATACAGCGCGACAGCTCGCCCCAGATCGGTGCCGCGCCAACTTCGGGCCTCAACATGAGCGGCCAGCGCGCCCGCTCCAACCTGGTCAATGTTGACGGTGCCGACGCCACCGACAATTCCACCGACGGCGTGCGCTCCACTGTCTCCCAGGAGGACGTGCAGGAATTCCAGATCATCACCAACAATTACGCTGCCGAATACGGCCGCGCGGCCGGAGGCGTGGTCAACATCATCACCCGCTCCGGATCGAATGATTTCCACGGCGACATGTACGGCTATCTGCGGAACCGCAACTTCCAGGCAGTGAACCCGTTCAGTACCACGTCGAATCCCGCGTATACGCGAGTCCAGGCGGGCACGGCTTTTGGCGGGGCACTCAAGAAAGACAAGACGTTCTATTTCTTTTCTTATGAAGTGACGCGTCGGCATGAGACGGGATTCTCGAGCGTCGGCCAGGACTGCAATGCTCCGAACAGCGCGACATGCTTTGGACTCAGTCAGTTACCGGGGACCAACATCTTGCTGACTCCGGGCGCCACGCCCGAAAGTCAACTCGGTTTCCTTGCGGACCCGACGGTCCAAGCGGTAGAAGCCTCCAGTCCCGCCTACGCTGCAGAAGTGGCCCAATATGTGGCTTTTGCCGGCGCCTCTTCTGGTCAAGCGATTTATGGCCAGTGGCCAACAGCTCTTACCGGGGGAATTGCGGGAATCGTCGGCTTTCCCACCACCTGCACCACACCCGGGACCTGCTTTGTTCCAACCTCTTATCAACCACTGGGACCACAGGGCGGGAATTTCCCGGTTTTTGAAGGCACCAGCCTCTACGCGTTTCGCATCGACCACAACATCAACAGCGGTAACCGCCTCACGCTGCGCGTCAACGCCAGTCCGAGTACCGTTACCGGCATCGAAGGCAGCGGTCAGGACCAACCGTTTGGCCAGAACGCTTACTCGCGTACCTCGCAAACAACCTATCGCGACGTGGCCGGCGTTGCGCAGGACACCTGGACCCTGGGCGCCAGCAAGGTGAACGAGTTCCGTTTCCAGTATGCTCGCCGCGGCCTGAATTATTTCTACAACACTCAAATCGCGGCCGGCGCTGACCCCGCCGTCAACATTCCCGGTTACGGTTATTTCGGCCGTGAGCCTTACTCCTACATCGCGCGCACCGAAACTCGCTACCAGTTCACCGACAATTTTTCCTGGAGCATCGGGCGGCACGCCAT
>JBELAC010000028.1:0-28359 GCA_049509215.1 Terriglobales bacterium | reverse complement strand
CGAACTGCGTTCTTAAAGCCGCCAACAGCAATCCTCCGAGCAGTCCCTATGGGGATGGCAGTTTGCAGGGCGCGGGCGGAAATCCTCCGCAGTCGACCTACAACACCAGCAGCTGGAATACTTTTTCCAAGACCACCGCCAACAAAATGCTGATTAACGGGAACTATGGAAGTTCCGCGACACCGGGCACCGGGGCGAAAAAACTCTCGATGCCTTTCGTCTCTGGAACCACGTTCCCTTTTGAAATTATTCGCCGTGCGCTGTCCAGCGACACGCCCGCCCTAAGCCAATCGCGCGAAGAGAACCTGGCGCAGATTCACGTCCTGCTCAGTGACGATCCGTCGGAATTGCCGAGCGGATCGGTTCGCTTGGCAAACATAACGGCTGCAGAAGCGACGGCCACAGGCGGAACGACAAGCAATCCATACGGAATTTCCGTCACGCCCGCCGCTGGAGGCGCCGGAAACGCTTACATCCCGGCCGCCTTAGGAGCGCTCTCCGGCAGTAACGCATACGCCATGTACTTTGCGGCGGCTTCGAACGGGTATCTTCCAGACACGACCACATGTAATGGCGCTGCCTGCCCGGTGCTAGTGTGCCCGGGCCCCGTCAACTGCAATCCGCAATACCTACCGGCGGACTGGCTATTCGCACCGGCAACGCCACAAACCGGAGCCGCGACGCTGGTGCCAACCTCTGCCCCGGGGGCACCGGTAATGAACGCAGGCGCGTCACCAGCACCGACGTTGGCACTTTGCTCTGGTACCGTCGCAAATTTGCCTGCGGGCTGCCCTGCGGTTACGCCTGTTGCTCCGTATCTCGTCGTGGGAAACAGCGCGAACGCATCCACTTGGAATCTGATCGACGGCTACCTCTATGTGGAATACAAGGACGCTTCCGGAGCCTGGCATAACGTCACGAGCGAATGGCTCGGACTAGGGTTTGCGCGCGGCGTGACCTCGCCGACGGCTCCTGGGACCAACCCGATCAATCCGAACGCGATCTTGCTGCTGCAAACACCGGCTGACCGTGCCGGGAACGGCGGCGCACCCGATGCGACGGGTATTGCACCGAGTTGTAGTGCCTGGAACGCAGGTCATACAGCCTGCACAGGAACCTGGAGCCAGCCGCTACCTCCGGAAGTTCTCAAGGATGCAGCGAGCACCAACCCATACTTCGGGGTCACAAACAATAGTCCGGCACCCGCGGCAGGGAGCACGTTGAACGCGGCCGGACAAAGCATCAGCATATACAACTGGTATCCCATCAACTTCTACGATGCGCGCGAAGGCGAGCCCCGCGATAACAGTGGCTGGAACAATGACAGCTGCACAACCAACGGATTGATGAACGCGGTTGAAATTGACGTGGGCAACCTGAACCAATGGCTGCTCGGAAACATCGGAACGAGCGGCACCAACGTGGACTATGCCGTGCAGAACGGCTATGTCCTCTACTTCTCCGATCGCCGGGGCATGCTGGTGAATCCGACCAAGGGCTACAAGAGCGGAGACTCAGGATTGGAAGACGTAGTGAACTCTTCCAGCGCTGCCGGAGTGCCGGACGGGGTACTGGAACCAGTTCCGGCCGGCCATACGCTTTCCCCGGAAGACGTCAATCAGAACGGCGTCCTGGACGAATACGGCACGGCGAACCTTGGATTGGGCCAGTGGAGCGGAACGTTTAGCAATAGCACCGGCCTGATCACGGGCGCGGTCAACCAGGACGTGCAGATCATCGCAGCCGCTCCTGACAATCCGTACTCTCCGCGAATGGCAAGTTGCGTGAGCACCGGCCGCAAGAACTGGGTCAGCGGTGCACGCCACGTTTTGAAACTTGTAGATGGCTCACTCGGAAACGTACCCATCAGCCCCAATTCCGTAGTCTCTGGCGGAGTAACGTACCACGGCGGATTCACCGTTGCGTCGGAGAACCCGGTGTACATACAAGGCGACTACAACACCAATCCGACCGACACTTACTTTACGGCAGCCACGGCAGCGGGGCCCGGACCGGATGAGACGAGCCCAGTCCACTCGGCAGCATCAGTCATTGCCGATGCCGTCACGATTCTTTCCAAAGACTGGGTCGATCTCAATAGCATGACTGGCATTCCGACAAAGGGATCGGGTGGAAATCGCCAGGTGACGCACGATACGTATTATCGGGTCGCGGTGGCTGGCGGAAAGAACCTCGCCTTCCCGTTCCCCAGCTGGGAAAATGGAACCGACTATGGCTTCGGCACCGATGGCGGCATCCACAACTTCCTGCGCTTCCTGGAAGATTGGTCGGGTAACACCCTCAACTACGGAGGGTCGCTGGTCAGCCTGTACTACGCCACTTACAACACCGGCGTGTTCAAGTGCTGCCAGTATTCTGTCTATTCTCCTCCGACACGTAACTATATTTTTGACGTGGACTTCACGAATCCAGCAGGCTTGCCGCCGGGAACACCAATGTTCCGCGACGTGGAAAGCTTGAGCTACCGGCAGGTGTTCGCAAGCCGCCAGACTGGTCAGTAAGTCACGGTCGAGTCAGACAAACACCACCCCGGTCCGAAAGGACCGGGGTTTTTATTGCATTGCGAAAGACCGGACTTGCCGGCTGCAAGTCGGCCGTGCACGGGCGACGTCACCGATGCAACCAGTTCACTTCCCTTTTTGAGCTTCGGGGGCTGGCGGCGCGGTCACGGGCAAATCGCTGGACCAGCAATCCGCGAGGATTCTCCAGTTGCCATTCGAGTTGCGCGCCATAACGACAACATACTTCCCTCGCTCCTCGCGCCGCTTTCCCATGACCACCGGGACCAGCATTTTGCAACGGCCAATATCCATCGCAATGTCGCCCATCATTTCGAGCCGGAGCGATTCCATCTCGACGTCGCCTAACCCGGCGGCCATCATCGACAAAAGAAATTCCCGTATGGCGGGCAAGCTGCGCACGGGAGGAACGCTGGAACGGATAAGCGTCGCATCGGCCGAATACAGCTCGACAAGATCGTCGATGTGGCGGTTATTACAGGATTGCGCCCAATCCTGCACCACTTGACGTGCAGCAATTTCGGCGCGACCTCCCGGAGCTGGACCCTTCGAACCTGGAGCTCGCCCGCGAGGTGCGGACGATCCGGCTTCGCCGGACTGAGCGGCGGAAACGCCTTGTGCCGGCACTACGTGGTGGTAGTGGTGGTGAATGTGATGTTGTGCGCCAGAGACAGCTTGCGGGGAGCCGGCTGCACCAGTTTCTTTTGGCAGTCCGCACCATACACAGAAGCGCGCGCCCACGGGCAACAGCCCGCCGCAGCCTGCGCAGGCACCCTCCGCACTTCCTTTATCGGTGCCAGTCGCGGCAAGTTCTTCCGCAATCGCTGAACTTCCTCCCATGCGAAGGATAGATTCGGCGGCGGCCGCGATGGCATCCGCGCTCGGCTTGGGCCAGTGGAAATTGCCCGGCAAGCGCTGAAAAAAGTCTTCGATCTCCGGATTGCTAACGGGACGATCTTCAGGCGGATCCGAAGGTTTTGATTTCTCAGTCAAGGCATCTCACCCGACGGTATTGTAGGAGAATTTGCTGCTTAGCGCAGGCTGAATCGCACCCGTGCTTCGGAATCAGTAGGAACACCATTGCAGAGGGCGGGACGGTATCGCCAATTGCGGACCGCATTCAGCACCGCCTCATTATCGCCGGGACCTGCGCCTTTCAGAACGAAGGCGCTGTGTACGTGGCCGTCCGATCCTACAATGAAACTGACACGTACGAGCAAGTCGTCGTCTTCCGGCGGCAACAGCGGGTCTGGAGTCAGCAACGCCTCGGGAGGCCGGACATTTCCGCATTTCGGCAGAGCCAAGGGCTCGGAAACAGGACTGAACTCGGAGATGTGCGCCGGAATACGGCGAAGGCCGCTCTCCGAGTTCGATATCCGCGTACGATTCACGATCGCCACCGCGGGCACGAAGACGGAAGACCAACCCAGCACACTTCCCAGAACCAGAAGGGACATTACGGACGTGAGCATTCTCTGCGCTCTTCCGGCAGTCGCGATTTTGAGGATTGGGCCCTTCACAATTCGGCTTTTCGCCCCTTTGCGTAGAACACAAGGATGTGGCAATTGGTTCTCCAGTCGGACCAAGCCACTAAATTGCTTATTTCCAGTTATTTACCGGAAACCCTGCGCATCCGCCGAAAGCCGCCACTGCAATTGATTGCGAACCAGTTGAAGTCAATCGGAGCAGACGGGAAGCCCGTCGTGATCTTTTCAACACTGCTCTGTGAGCTACGTCACAGGGCGCGGGCAATTCCGGGCGCAGAATTGAAATGAGATTCGAAGTAGGCTGGCAGGTGCGAAGGAATTCTTCGGAGGAATGTCATGTTCGAGCAGGAACTTGAGTTAGAAAAACGAACTTCATCGATTGTTCCGCTATTGCTGATTGTGACCTTGATCGTGGCGATCGCCGGTGTGTCGCTGTATTTTGTGATGGAGAGTCGGAGAGTCCTCACGACTGCGGAGGTCAGTCCGGTTTTGCTGGCCAGTCTCGAGAAGCAGGCTCCGCCAACCCTGCACTTCGCGACGGGCTTGGTCAAGTCCGACGCCGACCAGAAGCCTCACGATCCTCACTATCGTCTGCTTGAGAAGGAAAGCTATCTCAAGATCGGCAAGGATGTGAACTATAAGACGCCGGTATCACTCACTCCGAAAGGAGAGGCATGGCTTGCCGAGATCGCAGGCGTAAAAAAGTCAAAGAACGGCGATAACGATGAATACGCAGTGCCGCTCGCCGAACGGAAACTCGTAGAGATCGGCAAAATTACGATGCTCAGCCCATCCAAGGCAACGGTTGAGTATTCCTGGAAATGGGATACCACAAAAGCTGGCGATCTGTTCGACGCCGCTGGGCCGGCGGTGAAAGCCTTCAATACCTGGGACCGCTCGACGCTCATCGACAAATATGGGGCCAATTTTTATCACGGCGCCCCTGTGAAAGTTACGGTGCTTCTGGGAAAGGACGTAAAAGGCTGGGAAGTTTCGACCGAATAGTGAAAATCACGTAGTGCTCGCGGGAAGACGTTCCCGGAAAACTACAAGGGAAAATGAAATGGCCCTGCGGCAGGCAGGGCCTTCTTTCATGCACAAAATCGTCAGGAATGTGGCGACCAAACAATCCTCAATCAAATCAAACTGAAAAGAACTCTGTTCTACCCCTGGAACAGTCATTTCCGATTCCTTGCGGCTTATGGAACAATGAATGCCTCGGGGCAGCCCGCGAGAATCCATGACCTTCACGCCGAACAGCCTCCAACTCGCCCTGCTCTCGGCCGTCATTCTTGGTTTTCATCATGGATTCGATTATGACCACATCGCGGCAATTACGGACATTACAAGTGTGCAGGTCGATCGCTGGCGGGGGATGCGGCTCGGATTGCTCTATGCGCTCGGCCATGCGGCCACGGTGGCCGTGCTGGGTAGCGCGGTAATTGTATTTCAACTGTCGTTGCCGCGCGGGATGGATCGGATCGCGGAGCGTTTGGTAGGACTAACCCTGCTGGTGCTGGGAATCTACGTACTAGGATCGTTATTCAAAGGCAACCCCGCCCCACGCAGCCGGTTTCACATGCTGGCGAAGGCATTACGTTGGACGCACTGGAAGATTAAGAACTATTGGCACGACCATGAACATCCTGCTCCCGAAGATAAGGTGTGGAATTACAGCCCCAAGTCGGTCGCGATGATCGGCGTCGTACATGGGCTGGGCGCTGAAACTCCCAGCCAACTCATGATTTTCCTGCTCGCCGCGAATCTTGGCGGCGTCAGTAAGGGCTTTCTCGGTCTCGCCATGTTCATTGCGGGGCTGCTGGTCATGAATACAATCATGACCGCATTAGCGGTCGGACTTTTCGGTATGAGTTCGCGCTTGCCACGCTTTCAGTTTGTGGTTACAGCGCTTACGGCTATCTACAGCCTGGCGGTCGGCGCTTTCTTCCTTTTCGGATCCTCCAGCCTTCTCCCGCCGCTGGGATGACTGGACTGGTACGCATTTTCGAGGATTATCCCTCGGTCACTATTCCGGCAACGTTCTTCTGAGTAATCCGTTTTACAACTGATTATTCTGGTAGGATTGCCTGCCGAGTAATACAATCACCGACGTAGTTACCTGAGGGGGTAATTCTGAATGACAAACATTGCTAAGGCGCTGGTCCGGCTCCGCGAGGATCGCCGGGATGCACAGAACCAAGTCCAGAAGCTTGGAGAAGCGATTGCAGTTCTGGAGAAGCTTACCCGTGGATCAACCATAACCATGAACGGCAGCCCGCATCGAGCGAAACGGGTACTCTCCGCGGCAGGGCGCAGGAGAATCTCTCTCGCCCAGAAAGCCCGCTGGGCAAAGCTCAGACAGGCAAAGAAAGCCGCATAAGAGAATGGGCGGATACAGTCTCGTGTGTTCCGCGAGACTGTATCGGCCTCACTCGAACCTCAAATTTCTCCTCGCTTCCTTTGTTCCTGCATTTACAAAACCCAGGCTAGGCGTGGCCGCCACCGAGTTCCCGAACAATGTTGCCCACAAACGCCTTGGCATCCCCGAATAACATCAGGTTGTTATCCAGGTAATAAAGCGGGTTATCGATACCCGCAAAACCAGGATTCATGCTGCGCTTGATCACCATGACGGTATGGGCCTTGTCGACGTCGAGGATGGGCATGCCATAGATAGGGCTCGTCTTGTCGGAACGCGCCGCGGGATTCGTGACGTCGTTGGCACCGATCACGAGGGCCACATCAGTTTGGGGAAAATCCCCGTTGATCTCGTCCATCTCCACAAGCCGGTCGTAAGGAATGTTGGCCTCTGCCAGCAGCACGTTCATATGGCCCGGCATGCGCCCGGCAACCGGGTGGATCGCGAAGCGCACATCAACACCGCGTTTAGTAAGAGCGTCATACAATTCGCGCACTTTGTGCTGCGCCTGCGCGACCGCCATGCCGTAACCGGGAACGATGATCACACGATTCGCGCCCGAAAGAATCACGGCCGCTTCCTCAGCAGTGGCGCTGCGCACCTGCCTCGCTTCTTCCCCTGCGGCGGCAGCTGCCTGTACCTGTCCAAATGCCCCGAATAAAACGTTCGTAAAAGAACGGTTCATTGCCTTCGACATGATGATCGAGAGGATGAGACCTGAAGAGCCGTCCAGCGCGCCCGCAATGATCAGCAGCTTGCTGTCGAGTACGAAACCCATGGCAGCCGCGGAAAGTCCGGCATAGCCGTTCAACAGCGAAATGACGGTCGGCATGTCGGCCCCGCCGATGGGGATGATCAAAAGAATCCCGAACGCCAGCGCGATCAGAACCATGACCGGGAACAGGCCACGCGATCCCGGATGCAGCACGAGAGTGACGGCAATGGCCAAAGCGGCAGCCAACAGTAAGAAATTGACGAGGTTCTGGCCTTTATAGGTCAGCGGGCGCTGCGGCAGAATCTCTTGCAACTTGCCGGCAGCCATCAGACTTCCAGTGACGGTCAGCCCTCCTAGTATGACCTCGATTGAGAGCACCGACATCATGAAGCGTGATATGTCCGGCGTCCGCAGGTAAAACTCTGCCGAGCCGACCAGGGTCACACAAAGCGCTCCAAAAGCATGGCTGAGCGCGGTTCGCTGTGGCACGGCAGTCATGGCAACACGACCCAGCGGAACGCCGATAATTGCACCCAGCACGAGCGCGATGGCGATCATCCGATAGTCGGTCAGCCCAGTGCGCAGTAGCGTGCCGCCGATCGCCAATACCATGCCGGTCTCGCCCGCCCATATGCCGCGGCGCGCCGTGGTTGGCGAACTCATCCACTTCAGCGAAAAGATAAAAAGGGCGCTGGCGATGAGGTACAGAATCTCAATAAGGATTTGACTGCCTGCCAGTTCGGGACCCATTACTTGGCCACCGGTTTGTTCGCGGGACGGCTGGACTTGAACATTTTCAACATGCGGTCAGTAATGAAGAAACCGCCGACGATATTGCTGGTTGCGGCCACGACGGCGATGAATCCGAAAATCGCCGCCCGCTCGCTTTTGTGCTCGCCCACCAGCACGATCGCTCCCACCACGGCGATAGCATCCAACGCATTGGTCAGCGACATGAGCGGCGTATGCAGCAGCGGCGAAACATGCCGGATCACCTCAAAGCCAATAAATCCGGCCAGCACAAAAATGAAGAGTGCGTTGATCAGGTTCGAACTGCTATTCATTCTTCCTCCGTTCGAAGCATTTCACGTTGGCGCGAACTTTGGTTCAGTCCTGCTTGGCAAGCGCAGCCAGCTTAAAAGACTCGCGCACGCGGGGCTGGGCGATCTCGCCGCCGTTAGTAAGCATGGTTTCGCGCGCGATTTCATCCTCAAGATTAAGATTCGTTTTCTGATCCTTAACCAGGTGCGTAAGAAAAGCGCTGATATTCCGCGAGTACATCATGCTCGCATGGTAGGGCACAGTCGAGGCAAGATTGACGGGTCCGAGGATGGTAACGCCATGCTTGACGACCGTCTTGCCGCTCTCGGTAATGTCGCAATTGCCCCCACGTTCCGCAGCCAGATCCAAGATCACTGAGCCAAGAGGCATCCCCTTCACCATTTCTTCCGTGACAAGGATCGGGGCTTTCTTGCCGGGTATCACAGCCGTCGTAATCACCACGTCGCTTTCCTGAACGGCCTGCCCCAGCAACTCGCGTTGCCGCTTATAAAAATCTTCATCCTGAGCACGAGCATAGCCACGGGCATCCTGCGCGTCCTTGGCTTCAATTGGAAGCTCGACAAATCGTCCGCCGAGACTTTGTACCTGCTCCTTGGCCGCCGGACGGAGATCGTACGCGGAAACGACCGCCCCCAGCCGGCGCGAGGTCGCAATCGCCTGTAGTCCCGCGACGCCGCAGCCGATCACAAAAACGCGAGCGGGAGTCACCGTGCCGGCCGCAGTCGTAAGCATTGGAAAAATTCGCGGGTGCGAGCCGGCAGCGATCAGAACGGCCTTATAGCCCGCCACTGTTGCCATGGAAGAAAGCGCATCCATGCTCTGCGCACGGGTGATGCGGGGCATCAGTTCCACAGAAAATGAAGTGACGCCCGTCTGCGCGATTCTCTGAACAATTTCCAATGAACCAAAAGGACGCAGAAATCCGACGAGGATCTGGCCCCGACGGTAAAGGGGCACATCCAACTCACCATTTACATCGTTGGAGCCATAACAAAGAACCTGCGCGACAACATCGGCGGCCCCAAAGACCGCGGATCGGTCGGGAATTATCTGGGCGCCCTTCTCGATATACAAGGAATCGGGATAGCCGGCATCCATTCCGGCGCCCGCTTGAACTTGAACTTCAAAACCCGCTTTGGTGAGGGTCGGGATGACCGACGGCACCAGTGCAACCCGCCGTTCTCCCGGATAAATTTCTTTCGGAATGCCAATGATCACAAGTTTCCGCCTGTCTGAGGCTTCTTAATTGCCAATCGTCTGATTCGCAATTTCAATCCCAGTAATTCTAACGAATCGGGACCTTGCCATTGGTCAACGGGCAATCCCCACGTTCCGCTTTCGACAAGATTGCTCACGAATCGAGGATTTTAGTTGAGCGCATGAAGCGGCGCAATGCTCCTGATTGCGATTTCAAAGCGCGAGGCTTAAGAGCAACCCTCCAGGATCAACACGGGCCGCGATGTCTGCGCAATTGTGCACGATCCATGCGGGCTCGGCTCTTTCCAGTTCATCCCGCGCCATGGTTGTGGGAAACGCGATAACACGAGCGCCCGCGGCCTTCCCTGCCCGAACTCCAGCGGGAGCATCTTCCACCACCACGCAATCCGAGGCCGCGAAGTTCAGAATTGCCGCCGCCTTCAAGTAGGGCTCTGGATCCGGCTTGCCGATTTTCACATCGCTCGATGTAATCATCGTCTTCGGAATCGGCAGTCCGGCGGCTCGCAAGCGGACTTCGGCGAGCGGTCGCGTGCAGGAGGTGGCGATGGTCCAGCGATCGCTGGGCAAACTCTCGAGCAACTTGCGCGCGCCCGGCAACAGAACCACCCCATCCAGGTCTTCCATTTCGCGACGCTCAACCTCTCGGTCTTCAACTGCAATGTCGGCGCGGGGCAGAAAATCGCGGATCGTCATTCTGCTCGGGCGGCCATGCGCCATCCGCACGACTGTCTCTGGATCGAGGCCATGCTCAATAGCCCAGCGGCGCCACACACGCGCGACCGCCGGCGTGGAATCGATGAGCACACCATCCAGGTCAAATAACATGGCGCTGCAACGGACCGTGGTCATTTATACAGTTCCCACCACAAAACACGTAGGCCCTCGCGCGGAGGGCCATTCTATGCCATTTTTTGATCTTGGTGAGCGCGGCAGGATTCGAACCTGCGACCCACGCCTTAAAAGGGCGTTGCTCTACCACCTGAGCTACGCGCCCTCACCAATTTCCAATCTAACACATTTTCCGCACGAGTCTCGCAGTTGGAACGCGGGGCCTTCGCTGCAAAGGTCATGGCGCGACGATGGAATACGGCACGAGTGTTGCGGCGCGGATGACCTCCTACCACCAAACGCGGTACACTCTGCACGAATGCGATCGTCACGACTGGTACTGGGAACGCTTACGCTCGCCCTTTGCGCGATAATTTTTCCCGCGTTCGTTCAAGCGAAGAAAAAGCCCGATTTGCCCACTGTTCGCTGGACTGCCGGAACTCCCGGCTGCACGTTCGAACGCGGACAGGATGGCATGCTTCGCTGGACAATGAGCGATAAAGACGTCGATATGACGCTGCTGGTGAATTCTCAGGAGCTTAGCAAGAGCAAGCACCGCCTCGCCTATCGCCTTCTCGCGGTGGATCTGGCAGTCAAGTACAAAGGCCCCGGCAAATTGGACTTCCCTGCCGACCTGCGGATGGATTTCATTCGTCACCATGAGGTCGTGGAAGGCTTCGAGGACCCTCTGGAACTGCAGAATCGGCTGCAAAATGATGTGGACACGCAGGTCTTTGAAACCGAACGGCAAATCAAGAAACATCCAGCGCTCAAAGAACAGAAAACTGCGCTGCTTCGCGAATACGAAAAGGAATCCGCCGAGCTCATCGAGTTTCTCACCACCAAGTACCTCGAACCGGCCACGTTGAACCCCGGCAATCCCGAGGCGCACGGCTGGGTCTTTTTTTCGACGAAAAACAAATGGATTGGCCCATGGAAAGAGCATGAGGATTTTCTTCTAGGCGTGTATATGAAAGATAAAGTCTGGCAGTTCCCCTTCTCCCTTCCACCTGCGCCTGAGGAGTTAATCCTGCGAAAACCGCCCGAATAGCCAACCTCACAGTTCGGCCGTCAGAATTGTGCTACATTCCCTGCACATGGAGATGGCTCCGAAACCGTCGCCTGCAGCAAAGCAACCCTCACCCATTCTCTACTGCCCGGTGTGTGCCGCGGAAGTCAGCGACCCGCTGATCTGCGGTGACTGCTCCGCGGTCATTTGCCGACGCTGCGGAACGCCGTTGGAATCTTCCGATGAACTTGGCATGGGATGAACAAGCTCAGCACTAATCACGCAGCCCTGAGGATTCGATGAACTCGGCCCCCGTTGTTCCGGCCCCCGAAATAGAAAAATCCGACCAACGACCGAGCCTCGTTCGCGGACTCAGTTTGTTGGACTCGGTGTTGCTGCTCGTTAGTGGCGTCATCGGTTCTTCCATTTTCCTGACCGCCAAGGATATTGCCGGCCCTCTGCCCAACCCAAAACTGTTTTTCCTGGTGTGGGTGCTGGGCGGATTGATTTCTCTCTGCGCCTGTGTGGCATTCGCCGAGTTAGGCTCCATGTTTCCTGACTCAGGCGGCCAATACATTTACTTGCGTGAGGCCTATGGAGACCTCGTGGCTTTTCTTTATGGCTGGATGCTGTTTGCGGTAGCGAATGGCGGAACGATCGCCGCGCTCTCGGTGGCGTCGGCGGCCTACATGGGCAATATCATTCCGGTGATTTCTCAGCAGCATGTGATGGCGACAATAAACTTGTCGTACCCGGCGCTCGCGAACGGGCATTTGCTGTGGAGTTCCTTTGCAATCGTGTTCGCTCGCGCGCACGCAGTCGGGCTGGGTCTGATCGTGATTCTCACCTACGTCAATGTCTTCGGACTGCGCTGGGGCGCTCTTCTGCAGAATGTTTCCACCTGGACGAAATTCATTGCGATGGCGGTTTTCGTCTTGCTGGGATTCACGATTGGCAAGGGCCATTGGTCGAACTTCAGCGCGCAGACGCCC
The DNA here is from genome assembly GCA_049509215.1 of Terriglobales bacterium. Taxonomy (GTDB): domain Bacteria; phylum Acidobacteriota; class Terriglobia; order Terriglobales; family Acidobacteriaceae; genus Acidiflorens. The sequence goes on along the minus strand of JBELAC010000028.1, from coordinate 16,089 downwards.
GGCGGGATCACCATGGGCCTCGGTCCCGGCCAACTCGTCTCAGCGCTCGGTGTTGGCTTGATCGCCGTCTTCTGGGCCTACGACGGATGGGTCTACATCACATGGGTTGCAGGTGAAGTAAAGGAACCACGGCGCAACGTGCCATTAGCCATGGTCCTCGGTGTGCTCGCCGTGGGCGCCATTTACCTGGCCATGAACATGACGTACGTTTACGCAATGCCGCTCAGTGAAGTCGCCCAGCACGAGACCATCGCCCATGCGGCTGCCGCCGCGCTTTTCTCGCCTGGGGCCGCGCTTTGGCTTTCGGCGATGATCGCCGTTTCCTGTTTCAGCGCTGCCGCCACATGCACTCTTTCCGGCGCACGCGTTTATCTTGCAATGGCGCAGGACGGCGTTTTCTTTCGTCGCATGGCAGTGATCCATCCCAAATGGCGCACGCCGGCGTTCAGCCTGATCGGCCAGGGCCTGTGGGCTGCTGTCCTAACGCTGAGCGGGCGTTATGACCAGCTCTATACCTATGTCATCTTCGGCATGGTGCTCTCTTACACGCTCACCGTAATTGGACTATTCGTGCTGCGCTGGAAGAAACCTGACATTCCGCGTCCTTATCGTTGCACGGGATATCCCTGGTTGCCGGGCGTTTACATTCTTGTGGGCGTCGCATGGACGCTCAACACGATTCTCACTCGTCCCGCGGAGGCCTTCTGGGGCGCAACGATCGTATTGCTCGGCGTGCCGGGATATCTGTACTGGAAGCGAACCGATCGAAAACCGGCTCCTTCTGCCTAGCCCTCGCTACATGTCAAAAAACCTTATCGCCCTCTCTATTTCGGGGCGCTTTTTCATCGCGGCGCTTTTTCATTGACAAGTTAGGATCGCCAGTACAAACTTTCCAGACAATTCGGCCGCATTCACCGAACCCGGCCAGCAGTTAGGGTTTCACCATAAAGAGGAGTCTTTGCATGTTGCCTATCGCTCGAGGAATGCTCTCGTTTGCCCTCATCGCCATTCTCAGTGCCGCATTCTGCGGGAGTGCTGCCGCGCAGCAGCACCTTACCGGTAGTCTGCCCGACGGCGCGACCTACGTGATTGATGTCCCGGGCAATTGGAACGGCACGTTGCTTCTTTACAGCCACGGATATGTAGCGCCCGGACAACCGAATCCAGCACTCGACGTGAGCGACCCGCTTACCGGCGGCTACATGCTGGCAGTGGGCAACGCGCTGGCTGGTTCGTCCTACGCTTCGACGGGTTGGGCCGTCGCGCAGGCGATTCCCGATCAGATCGCCACGCTCGGCGTTTTCCAGACTTTAGTCGGAACTCCAAAGAAAACCATCGCCTGGGGACACTCTCTCGGCGGCATGATCACGGCTGGATTAGTGCAGGAATACCCGAGCACGTTCAATGCAGCGCTTCCCATGTGCGGAGTCGTGGCCGGTGGTGTGGGAATCTGGAATCAATCGCTCGATGCCGAATTTGCATTCAACACGTTGATCGCGGGCGGAACTCTCCAAGTCGTCGACATCACGAACCCGACCTTGAATGTGGAAGCCGCGGAAGCTTATCTCTCCGCGGCTCAAAATTCGGCTCAAGGACAAGCCCGAATCGCCCTGGTGGCGGCCCTCGCTGACACCCCTGGATGGTACGACCCCACATCTCCCGAGCCCGCGCAGACCGACTACACCGATCGTCAAGCCAATCAGTTTCTGTGGCTGCAGAATGTCGACTTCCCCTTTGTCTTTGATTATCGTGCCGAGCTCGAAGCACGCGCGGGAGGCAATCCTTCGTTCAACAACGGAGTCAACTACGGAACGCAATTGAAACACTCGGTCGATTATGCGGAAGTACAAGCACTCTACACCGCTGCCGGACTCAGTCTGTCCGCCGACCTCGAAACATTGAAGAATACCCCGAGAGTTACCGCCAATCAGGCAGCTTTGACTTATTTGAGCAATAACATCATCTACGACGGTCAGTTGAGCATTCCGGTCCTGACCATGCACACGACGGGGGATGGGCTGGTTTCGGTGCAAAACGAGGAAGCCTACTCGGCGGTTGTGAAGGAAGCAAAAGACAGCGCTCTGTTAAAAGAGACTTTTGTGCATCGCGCCGGGCACTGTGAATTCAGTCCCGCAGAGATGATCACCGCCATGCAAACGTTGCAATTGCGACTGTCGAGCGGGAAGTGGAAGGATCTCACACCGACCGGCTTGAATGCCGAAGCCACTGCCTTGGGACCGGAATTCAACGTGATCGACGCCAACGGGGAAGTCGTCTCCGCCGCGCCAGCATTCGAGACTTACAAGCCGGCGACGTTCCTGCGGATTTACGACGCCTTCACGCAGTAAGACAACAACCCGCGCCGCCAAAGCGGAATGGCCGATAACCGAAAACCTCTATACCGGTGTCGCCGCCTTCCGCTTGGGGTTAAAGAAAGGCAAGGGTACCACGGTCGCGGTCGTTTTTCTGCGCTGCGCTTCGACCGTCAGTTCCATTTGGAGTTTCGTTCCGGGCTTTGCGTGTTCCGTGCTCACGCTCGCCAGCGCAATCAATTTCTTTAGCAACGGCGAGAATGCAGTCGTGGTCGCTTTCCCCACTTGCCGATCGCCTGAGTAGACCGGAACCGCCACGCGCGACGCCTGGCTGGGCGCAGCCGGAGACAATCCGAACTTGTCGAATTCTTCTTCTACTTCCACCCAATCCACTTCCAGTCCGACCAACTGCCGGGCGACGCCCTGCTTGTTGTCTCGCGCCAGCGCTCGTTTGCCAATGAAGTTTTCTTTTTCCAGATGCACCATTTTGCCGAAGCCCAACTCGTACGGCGAGAATTTCTGCGACGGAATCAGCGCTTTCTTCGAACTCATGTAATCCACTTCAATCAACAAAAGTCCGGCCTCGACGCGCGCGACATCAAGCGCCAGCATTCCTGCCGCATGGATGTCGAACTGTTTCCCCTTCTCCATCAGCGCGTCCCAGACTCGTACCGCATCATGTCCGTTATTAAGCGGGATCCAGATTTCATAGCCCAGATCGCCCGTGTATCCGGTGCGCGAAATGTCAACCGGGACGCCGGCAATTTTGCCGCTGGTCTTGCGGAAATATTTCAGGTTCGTTATGTCTGCCTCGGCGACGTTCTTCAATAGCCGCGCGGAAGCCGGCCCCTGCAACGCTAGAGCAGCCGTCTGCTCCGAGATGTCCTCGATCTGAACATCCATATTCAGGCCGTTCTGCCGGAACCAGCGCAGGCTCGGATCAGCCGCTGTCCAACGATATTTGTTTTCTTCCAGGCGGGTGATCGTTCCGTCGTCGATGACTTTGCCCTCTTCATCGCACCAACAGGCATAGATGACCTGGCCGACCGCAACCTTGCCGATGTCACGCGTGATGACCCGATTCACCAGCTTGGTCGCGTCCTTGCCGGTGATCAGATACTTATAGAGCGGCGAGATATCAATCAGCGCACACGCATTGCGGATCGCGTTGTACTCGTGCTCGTGGTGCACCTCGTACACACTGACGGTGTAGTAGCCCGACCACTCGCGATAGTTCAGGCTGTGGCAGAGAGCAAACGTTCTCTCGTGAAATGCGGTTCCAATAGGCAAGACGGCCTCGCTGTCGATTTCCTCCCTGTTTCCCTATGTCCTCCGTGATTCAAAAGAAAAGCGAAGACCACGGAGAACACAGAGACACACGGGGAAATCTAGAATCCCGAATGCCGGATTATATGCAGTTGCGGCGCCGGGCAGCAAGCGGCGAATTGATTTGACCAAGAGTCATCAATTACGCGTAAGTGCGCGACAAAATGGCGTTTTCTCGATAAAATGACGAGTCACTTTCTGCTGGGCTTTCCTTTCAATATGGACAACTTATGGCATCTGTTCCAAATGGAAAAAAGTACGACGTAATTGTTGTCGGCGGAGGCCACAACGGCCTCACCAATGCCGCTTATCTGGCCAAAGCGGGCAAGAAAGTGCTGGTGCTTGAGCGTCGCCACGTCCTCGGCGGTGCGGCCTGCACCGAGGAAGTCTTCCCTGGCTTCAAGTTTTCCGTCTGCTCCTACGTGGTCTCGCTCTTGCGCCCGGAAATTATTCGCGACCTCGATCTGCCGCGCCACGGTCTCGAGATCCTGCCCCTCGATGGTACCTTCACGCCCATGCCCAACGACGATTACCTGTGGCGCGTGAACGATCACGGCAAGACGCATCGCGAAATCGCCCGCCACTCGCGTATCGACGCCGAAGCCTACGACGAATTCGGCAAGGCCATGCAGGCCATGTGCCGCTTCGTAAAGCCGATCTTGAGCATGATCCCTCCCGATCCTTCGACCCTGAACCCAAGAGAATTGATGAAACTCCTCTTCATCGGCCGCCGGTTTCAGGGCATGTCGAGCGAAGACAAGTACAACCAGGTTCAGTTGATGACCATGAGTGCCATCGACTTCCTCGATCAGTGGTTTGAGACTGACGTCCTCAAAGCAACCATGTCGGCATCGGGCATTATTGGCACGTTCCTGGGTGTCCGCTCGCCCGGTACCGCCTACGTTTTACTTCATCACTACATGGGAGAGATTGACGGTGCATTCCGCGCCTGGGGCTTCGCGCGTGGCGGCACGGGGGCAATTTCAAACGCCATTGCAGACGCGGCGCGCGAAGCAGGAGTTGAGATTCGCACCGAGGCCCCGATCGCGCAAATCATGGTCAAGAACGGACGCGCCTATGGCGTCGCTCTTAATAACGGCGATGAAATTTACGCTGACGTGATTTCCTCCAGCGTCGATCCGCGGCTCACGTTCACCAAGATGATTGAACCCAGCCATTTGCCGCAAGAATTTATGGAAGGCGTGAAGCGCTATAAATTCCGCGGCTCGTCCGGCAAAGTCAACATGGCGCTCGACGGTCTGCCGAATTTCAAAAGCCTGCCCGGAGTCGGCGCGCACCTGCGCGGCGCGATGTCGATCTCGCCCAGCGTCGAATACATGGAAAAAGCCTACGACGAAGCAAAATACGGACACTGGTCGTCCCACCCCTATATCGACATGGTGATCCCGACCCTCACCGATACCTCGCTCGCGCCACCGGGGAAGCATATCCTCTCGTGTTTTGTTCAGTACGCGCCCTACAAGCTGGCGCCCGGCCTCGATTGGGATACGGAAAAAGAAAAGTTTGGAGACAATGTCGTCAACACGATCGCCCAATATGCGCCGAACATAAAAGACATCATCCTGCATCGCCAAGTGGTCACGCCTCTTGATCTCGAGCGCGAATGGGGATTGAGTGAGGGCAACATTTTCCAGGGTGAACTTTCGCTCGAGCAATTGTTTTTCTTGCGCCCGGTCGCAGGCTGGGCGCAATTCCGATCGCCGATCAAAAATCTCTATATGTGCGGATCAGCCACGCATCCTGGTGGGGGCATCATGGGCGCTCCCGGCCGGTTGGCCGCGCTCGAAATTTTGAAAGATGGGAAGGTGGCCTGATGTCCGGAGAACGCCCAATGGCCGAAACACGCGATGTAATCATCGTAGGTGCCGGACACAACGGCCTGGTCACCGCCTTCTATCTCGCGAAGGCCGGGTTCAAGCCCCTGGTGTTGGAACGTCGGTCCCAAGTGGGCGGCTCGGCCATCACCGAAGAATTCCATCCTGGCTTCCGCTGCTCCACGCTCTCCCACAACACTGGCCCGCTGCGCGCCGATGTCGTTCGCGACATGCAACTCGAACGTCACGGTCTAAAGCTGACCGTGCCAGACATCAGCACCGTATCTCTGTTGCCCGACGGCCGTTCACTTGTTCTTTACTCGGACGCGAAAAAAGCCGCGCACGAGATCGCGCAGTGGTCCCAGAAAGACGCGGCCGCATACTCGGAATTCGGTGCCGCTCTCGGCAAAATCGGTAAGGTAATCGGCGAAGCCCTCACGCTCACACCGCCGAATATTGACAACCCTTCGAGCGGCGATCTCTGGGGCATGCTCAAGACCGGTCGCTCCATCCGCAATCTTGGGAAAAAGGATTTGTATCGCGTTCTGCGCTGGGGACCGATGGCGATCGCAGATCTGGTTGCCGAGTTCTTCGATACCGAGCCTTTGCGCGCCTCCATCGCCGCGCGCGGAATCTTCGGCACATTTCTGGGTCCTTGGTCTGCAGGTACCGCTCTTGTACTTCTGCTTCGCGCCGCTGCCGATCCCTCTCCCGCCGGTACTGTTCAATTCCCTGCCGGAGGTGCGGGCGCGATCACGGCTGCCATGGCTGCCGCTGCACGGCAGGCTGGTGCCGAAATTCGCACCGATGCGGCGATCACTGAAATTCGGGTAAAGGATGGCGTTGCCACCGGGGTCGTGCTCGTCTCCGGTGAAGAAATATCGGCACGCGCTGTCGTTTCGAATGCCGATCCCAAGAGCACCCTCATGCGCCTGGTTGATCCCGCGCATCTCTCGCCTGATTTTGTTCAGAAGATCAAGAACTACCGTTCTGTGGGAACGGTCGCCAAAATTAATCTCGCGCTCTCGGCCCTCCCGGAATTCACAGCTCTCAAAACCAAGAGCGATGGCCAGTTTCTAAAGAGCCGCATTCAGATCAGTCCGGAGATTGACTATCTTGAGCGCGCTTTTGACGAATCGAAGTACGGCAATTTCTCGCGCCAGCCATACATTGAAATGACCCTCCCGTCGCTCTCCGATCCATCGCTCGCTCCAGCCGGCCAGCATGTGATGTCCATCTACATGCAATATGCGCCTTACTCGTTGAAGAATAGCGATTGGGAAACGCAACGAAAAGCGCTTGGCGAGACGGTTGTAAGAACCATCGCGCAGTACGCGCCCGCTCTCCCGCATTCCATTTTGTGCCACCAGATCATCACGCCCAGGGATCTCGAACAAACTTATGGCCTCACAGGCGGCCAGATTTTCCACGGAGAACTCGCCCTCGATCAGTTCTTTACCATGCGCCCCTTGCTCGACTGGGCCCGCTACAAGACGCCCATCGACGGCTTGTTTTTATGCGGAAATGGAACTCACCCAGGAACGGGATTGACGGGCGGCTCTGGTGCGAACGCCGCGAGAGAAATCATCAAAGCGCTAAAGAAATAGCGGGCTTGCATGTCTCCAACACACAACTCGGCCATCCTTCTTGTCTCCTGTCCCGATCGAAAGGGTGTAGTCGCCTCGATTGCGGATTTCATCTTCCGCAATAACGGCAACATTCTCTCCAACGACGAGCATGGCGATGAGGAATCGAACCTGTTCCTCACACGCGTCCAGTTCGACGTGACCGATTTCCAATTCCCTCTCTCCGAGTTCGACGAACGCTTTTCCTCGCTCGCGCGCGATTTCCACATGCAATGGCGCCTCGCACTTTCTTCCGACCGCCCTCGCATCGCCATCTTCGTCTCCAAGTACGACCATTGTCTGCAGGATCTTCTCTATCGCCACCAGAGCGGCGAACTGCCATGCGAGATTCCGCTGATCATTTCCAATCATCCTGACAATCAGCGCATTGCCGACTTTTATAAGGTTCCATATCTTGTGTTTCCGGTTACAAAGGAAAACAAACGCGAAGTCGAGCAGAAGCAACTCGCCCTCGTCCGCGATCACAACTGCAGCCTGGTCGTGCTGGCGCGCTACATGCAGGTACTCTCGAGCGAGTTCATCGCCACTGTCGGCACGCAGAATCTCATCAATATTCACCATTCTTTCCTGCCCGCATTCGTCGGCTCCAAACCCTACCACCAGGCATTTCAACGTGGGGTAAAACTGATTGGCGCCACCGCTCACTACGTTACTGAAGTACTCGATGACGGCCCCATCATTGAGCAAAATGTTGTCCGTATCAACCATCGCGACACCGTGGACGACCTGATCCAGAAAGGCCGTGATATCGAAAAAGTCGTGCTTTCGCGCGCTGTGCGCTGGCACGTTGAGAACCGCGTTCTGCTTTACGGCAATCGCACTGTGGTCTTTCAATGAATTCGATTTGAGGTAGCCCCGGCCGCCCCGTACCCCACATTCGCCGCCGATGAAGGTTCCATCACCTCGGTAACCGGGTAACCAATTGCGCTTCGATTCCCGTTGGGTTTTACTTAGGAGAACCCATTTTTTGACACGTCTGTTACCGATTTCACGGGAGCTAACTTTGGCTGAGGATCTCAGATGGGAATTGGCTCTGCTCGCTACCGTGCAGGCCTTTTACCAGCGGATACTGAGTGAACAACTCGGCGGCGAGCTTCCAGCTCCGGCCGAACTTGCCCCTGACGTCATCGGCCATGCGGGCGATGTGCGCCCCACTCTCCAGAAGATGAACCTCTGGGTCCAGCTCCTCGATATGGCAGTCACTCCCGCCATGTTAAGAGTGGGAATGAAGCCTGATCTGGATGCCGAAGTTGCCGAGGGGCTCTTACGATATTTTGCGAGCCATCGTGACGACTCTGCCGCTAACCGCGACAAGACTGACCTTGTCGCCACCTTTCTCTATCGTCATCCTCGCGTGGCGGGACAGTGGGAGCAGCGCGGCTACGGGTTGGACGGATCCATCCCGCTTTCGCCGTTTGAGATCGCGTTGCTCGAGATCCTGTCCGAGTCCGACGCCCCGGAGCTTCCCGAAGAGCATGTCCAGCGATTGCGCGAGTTTACGCCGCTCCTCGAACAGACCAGCCGTTTTCAGGATTTCAGCACTCTTATGGACTCGGGCATTATTTCCCGGGTTCGTGAATTAAAGGCCTCGCTTGGAGAATCGATCTATCATCCGGGAGTTTTGGCGACGCTTGCACCGTATAACGCGGCGTTTGGCGATCGCTTCCAATCGCTCTTTTCCGCCGCGACCCGTGAGATCAGGGATTTTGCACAGCAATTGGAAAAGCTCGGAGGCAGTATTCTTAGCGCCTCGGATGGAGTCGAAGTCACGGTCGAGCACGTGGCCGCCTTAAACGAGGAAGCCCTCTTGAAGGTGGATTACGCGGCCGCCCTGGAAAAATTCCGTCGCGTCTCGCGGCTGAAAAGAGAACTCGAACGCCGGCCGCCGATCCGCCGCAACCAGCGTGAGCAGCCGCCTGCGGCAAAGGGCGGACGAGCAGTCGGAGCAAGCGGGGCCGCAGCAGCGCCGGCACGCGAGGTGCGCTATGTGCCCGCTGCAGTCACTGCACAAGCGCTCTCCGTCGAAGAAACCAAGCTGCGGAGAGTGGAAGAGTCGATTCGTGTGTTCGTCCGCGTGGCCGATCCCAAGTTTCGCCAGATCGTGCCCATGCGCCATTTCAACCTGATGCTCAACACCGCTGAGGTCGCTGCCTATACGGCCGATTACCTCGAACAATCAAGTCCGCGAGCCGATGCCGCGCGGATGGTACTGCGCATGGTCGCTTTGACGGCGCGTGTCATGACGGAGATTGAAGAACTGAAGCGTGCGCCACGTTCCAGCACCGTCTGGAAACTGCACGCCGATTCGCTGACCGTTCTTCTCGACATGGTCAAGAGCATCCCCGAAGTGGTCGATCGCCTCACTTCCACGCCAAGCCACTCCCCGGCTATGCAGGATAGCAACGAATCTCTCCGTTCCTCGCTCGAAAAGCTGCGTGCCCGCGCCAGTGAAGCGGAAAAGCTCCTCTCGGGAAACTAATATCTTCCAGACCAGAAAAAAGGACGGGCATTCAGCCCGTCCCCAAACTCGCCTCTCATGCTCACTCAGTGAATGTCGAATTGCTCCTGGTGAAGCGCTGGATCCGACTTCACAATGATCGTCTTCTTCGTGAGCTCTTCCATTTCGTTCAGAAGCCGCGCGTTGTTCGTCTTGAGCGCTTTCGCAACTTCCGGGTTCACGCGCAACATCACGTCGCTGTGTTCCAGGTGCGTCGATATTTTACGCATCTCCACATAAATTTCGTTGCAGATCGTATTCACCGCTTTCACAAAGCCGGTCGACTGGCAATACGGACAGGGTGATCCGATCGTGCGTTCCAGCGACTGCTTCACGCGTTTGCGCGTGATCGCCACCAGTCCGAAATCATTGAACTGCAATACTTTTGACGGCGCCCGATCCAGGCGCAAAGCCTCTTCCAGCGCCTGCATGACCTTCTGTCGATTGCGCCGCTCGTCCATGTCGATGAAGTCGATGATGATGATGCCGCCCAGGTCGCGCAGCCGGATCTGGCGCACGATTTCCTTGATGGCATCGACGTTCGTCTTCACGATCGTGTCTTCCAGACGCGTGGTCTTGCCAACGTATTTTCCGGTGTTCACGTCGATCGCGACCAGCGCCTCGGTCTGGTTGATGACGATGTAACCACCGCTCTTCAGCCAGACCTTCGACTTCAACGCCTTGTTAATTTCCTCATTGAGGCCGAACTGCTCGTAGAGTGGTGTCTCTTTCGTATAAAGCTTCACGCGCTTTACCAGCCCCGGCTGGAAGCGGTTCGCAAAACGCAGAATCCGTTCGTATTCAGTCTCTGTGTCGACCCAGATCACTGAGAAATCCGAACTCACCTGGTCGCGAAGCACTCGCTCCACGACGTTCAGATCGTGATAAATCAGCGCCGGAGATTTGCTGGCTTCCGAACGCGATTTGATCTCGTTCCAGAGGTTCTTGAGAAAGCGAATATCGGCACGCAGTTCCTCGTCGGATGCTCCGGCTGCCGCGGTCCGTACGATAAATCCGCCGCCTCCATTTTCCCTCTCGCTCTGGATGATGTGCTTGAGCCGCTGCCGTTCCTCCTCCGACGCGATCTTCCGGGATACGCCCGTATGGTTCACCGTCGGCATGAAAACCAGGAAACGTCCGGGCAGCGCAATGTGGCTGGTGATGCGCGCGCCCTTCTTCCCAATGGGCTCCTTGGCAATCTGAACAAGGATTTCCTGCCCTTCTTTCAGCAATTCGCTGATCTGGGGCACGACCTGGTTCTCGCGGCTTCGAAAGCGCCTGCGTTGACCATGACGGCCGCCACCACGACGGCCGAAATCTCCACCGCGATCGCCTCCGCGACGCTGCGTGCGCTGTAACAATCTCGCTTCCGGCGCCGGGCTGCGAACCTCTGCACTGGCGTCAACCGTCCCATCGCCAATCGCTTCAGCCTCCAGTAGCGCCTCGGCCTCCGCTTGCGCTTCTTCCAGTTCCAGCTCTTCCGCTTCGCGCTCTTCCGCTTCTAAAACGGCCTCGGGAACTTCGCCGTTCTCAGCGACTTCCGGAGACACAGTCGACGACAGAGCAGTTTCTACGATGCCAGCCGGCGATAACTCATCTCCGGCAGCGCGCGTTTCCACTTCCACTTCCTCGAAGCCATCATCATCGCCCGGCTCTTCCCCGTAGGCCGCGAGGTCGGCTTCCTCTTCTTCGATCTCCTGCTCTTCTAGGCTGCCATGCGCCGTTTCGTGACGAACTTCTTGCTTAACTTCAACTTCCTCCGGCGCTACGGGAGGCGCCAGAGCTGCCGCAAAATCGGCTTCGTGCGCAATCTCGTATTCACCCGTCTCGTCGTCTGGTCCAATTTCAGCGACGGGCTGCCGCTCTGGTTCTTTCCAGAACTCCGCCACTGCTGGCACAGTCGTAACCGCCGCCGATGGCGCGTCTTCCACTGACGACACTTCCTCAAACGTCTCCGCTTGCGCTACGTGATCGTGCTGCTCATGCAGCGGTTCCGTAGCTTGCACGGCGAAAATCGGTTCGTCATCGGGGAAGCTCGACGTCACCCCGGTGGAAACCGTCTGTTCTGCCGCTGTTTCCACGACCGGAGCTGCACTCTGCGCTTGCCGCTGGTATTTCGAGATAGACTCGCCGGGAAGAATGATCGGCTGGTAGCCAGGAGGCGGTCCGTAATCATAATCGCGGCCGGGCCGTTCCGTCGGGGCTGGTCGCTGAAATCGTGAAGTCGATCCACCACGTTGCTCTCCTCGCCCAAAACGCTCACCACGATCGCCGCGCACATCGTTTCGTGGCTCGCTGCTTCGAGGCTCCACGCCTCGCGCCTCCGGACGAGCCTCGCTGCGATCTCCATTACTTGCGCGACCGCGATCTCCGCTTTCCGGACGACGTCCGCGTCGGCGCCGCCGACCGCGGAAGTCCCGGCCCTCCCGAACTGGCTCCGTGCTATTGTCCGGCTCTGCAGCCGCTGCTTCGAGTCCGTCGTCTTCGTCGCTTCCATTTTCGGCATCGGCAAGTTGCACCTCTCCGCCCGACACATCCCCGTCCGCAGTTCGCCGCGGTTGTTTGTTATTCGCCGGACGATTCGCCGGGATCGCTTCATCCAGGTCCTCATCCTGCTGCTCTAAATCCATGAAATCGGAGACATACAGGAATGCATCCCGCTCCAGGCCAACATCCACAAAGGCCGACTGCATGCCTGGCAGCACGCGCGTCACGCGGCCCTTATAAATCGAGCCTGCTAAGGTGTACTCGTTTTCTCTTTCGAGGTAAATTTCCGCTAATTGATCGTCTTCTGTGATCCCCACTTTGGTTTCATGGGGTGTGGCTGATACAAACAATTCCTTGTTCATTGCTACTCCGGTTCTTACTCACCGGACGAAGAGCACAAGGCGGACGGAAGGATCGATAGCGTTCAGCTCCGCTCCACGGGGCCCCCGGACAGCACGCTTTTCGCTGGCTGGGGTGCGGGGTAGAAGCGGGCACGGTCCCGGCGCTCATGCCGGGAACTGCACTGCAGTGAATTTTTCTTGCTCGTCTGCACTGATCGCGTTAAGCCATTCTGTCAGGCCTGTGGCCACTCTCTCGAATCCCGAGGGGGCCGTTCCCCGCCTGACCGGCTTCAATCCTGTCCGGCTTCTTCTTCGCCGGTAATCTGCCCTACCTTTCGCGAGGGCCGTCGTAATCTTGCTACCTGCTAATCTTGTTTCATGGCGCCGTTCTCACTTCAGAGAAGAGCGCGTTCAACTTCTGCCGACCGTTTCAGTTCACAAACCGGCGCATCCGTACGTTCATCACGATCCCCAGCGCCAAAAACATGAAGAGAACGGAAGACCCACCGTAACTCATGAGCGGCAGAGGTATTCCGGTGACAGGCATAAAACCGACCACCATGCCGACGTTGACCAGGATATGAAAGCTAAGCACAGCAACCACACCCATAACCACGAACGCCCCGGCGCGGTCGGGCGCCGTTTGAGCATTCTGCGTCAAACGCATCAGCACTATGAAGTATAACAGGAGAACCCCCAGTGCTCCTACAAAGCCATGTTCCTCCGCCAGCGACGCGAAAATAAAGTCGGTTTGCGGCACCGGCAGATAGGCAAGTTTCGTTTGGGATCCCTCGCTACTGCCGAAAATTCCTCCCGAACCCACCGCAATCAACGATTGGGCCACCTGGTAGCCCGACCCTTTCGGATCCAGATCCGGTTCCCGGAAACTCAACAACCGTTGCTTCTGGTAGTCCTTCATGTGATGCCATGCCAAGGGCATGCAGAGCGCGGCCAGCAGCACTACAATCCCGGCCTGCTTAAGCCGCAACCCGCCCAGGAACAATCCCATGACTGCAATCGGCAGGTAGGTCAGCGCTGTTCCGAGGTCCGGCTGGGCCAGTACCAATAACATCGGAAAGCCGACAATCGCGCCCGCCTTCAGAAAATCCGACCAGGACAGCTCCCGCTGCTGCAGGTCGGCAAAGTACTTCGCCACCGCCAGAATCAGGATCAGCTTCACCCACTCCGACGGCTGAAAATGGCCGCCTCCCGGTATCTTGACCCAGCGGCGCGCCCCAAGATATTTCTGGCCAAACAGAAGCACGGAGATCAGAGAGGCGAGTGAGACTACATACATCCAGTGCACTTGTTCCAGAATTGCCTGATAGTTGAACAGGCTGAACAGGAACATCGCAGCCAACCCGCCTAGAATCCAATAGATTTGCTTGAGGTAGAGGTGCGACTCGGCGAACTTCGTGCCCTCGGTTGCGCTGTGAATCTGCACCACGCCCAGCGCGCAGATCACCAGCACGAAGCCCAGTAGGACCCAGTCGAAATCTCGATAGGAAACGTAGCGCGACATAGAATCAGTCGCCCACCACAGAACTCATGGTTAAGAACTCACTTGCGAGAAATACTCACTGACAAGGCGTTGTCGGGCACGACGGGCTGACCGGGCCCTCGCCCCCATGGTCAAGGAACACCCACGCTAGTCCCCCACCGATTATGGCCGTTCCCCCATAAACAGCCCACGGAGAACTCATGAGTCCACCTTGGCCCGCCGGAGGTGCCCCGGCAGAGCGTCTTTTCTTCTTCTTTTTTTCCGTATCGCTGGTGTCGTCGCGCGTTGTCTGTTGGCCTTGCGTTAAGGTCGTCGTCCCCTTGTCATCCTGGACCGTCACATCGCCTTTGTTGGCCGCGATCTGAACTTGCCCATCCCTGTCAACCACCTGGAACTCAGTCCATGAGTTCCCCGCCGGCTTTATCGTCACGTCCCCAGCGTGCGCTTCCAAGGCCCGCGAGGTGGTGACGCGCACTCCGCCATGGTCAATCTCGACCGCGGGCCCCTGGAACTTCACGAGCGAATCCGCCATCACCATCACGCTCGATCCGTTCGCTTGAATGCTCGCCGTCGAATCCGAGCGCGTCTGCAGCAAGTCTCCTGAAAACACCGCTGCCGATTTCGGCACTTCGCTCCCGTTCACCCAAGCTGCACCGGTGGTGTACAGCATGGCCGAGGCGGTCTCTCCTACCAGCATTTGCGCTGGAACCAGGAAAGCCAGCAAACAACACACAGCAGATCGAAATTCTAGCCGTGACATGAGTGGGAATAGCTCCCGCTTCTGGGATTTTTTACTATCCTATGCGTGCAAGCGATTGCGGTCAATGCGTTTATTCGATTCCGTGCACTCCCGAGTTACTATTGTGTGCCCTTTGGCCGACCCAACCTCGGCCCCTTGCCCCTGGATCGTTCCCCAACTCCAGCGGTCGCCCGATCAGCATCTCTCCCTCAACCCCTTCCACCCTCACTTGAACCCAACGGTTTGCTTCTTGCTGCCCCGCAATTTTGGCCTTGAGATAATTATGCGTTAGCGCTTCCGTGAAATCCGCTCCGCCCGTTTGCAATGTGATCGCTTCCACCAACGCCCCCACTTGTGAGCTAAGGAATGCAGCCTTTTTGCCGTGAGCGAGTTCCCGCAACACGCGGTTCCTTTCTCGTGCTAATGCCACCGGCACCTGCCCATCCTGCTCGGCCGCCGGTGTTCCGGGCCGTGTCGAATAAGTAAATACGTGCAGGTACGTGAAGGGCAGCTCTTCAATCATGCGCCGCGTCTCGGAAAACTCGGCTTCGGTCTCACCCGGAAATCCCACCATCACGTCCGCTCCAATGGCCGCGTTGGACATTGCATTCCGGATCTTTAGAATTTTTTCCCGGTAGTGCCAGGGCCGGTACTTGCGGTGCATTCGGCGCAAAACCGCATCGCTTCCCGATTGCATCGGTACGTGAGCATGCTTCGCAATCCGAGGAGACGATGCCACCAGTTCGATCAATTCATCGCTCCAGTCCATCGGCTCAACCGAACTGATGCGCAGTTTCTCGAGAGATGTTTGCGCAAGAATGGTGCGGATGAGATCTACGAGTCGTTGGCTGCTCGCTGTTCGCACTTCGCTGCCGAATTGGGTTTCGCGAAGAGCGAACGACGAAGAGCGAACAGCAGAAAGATCCCTTCCCCACCGCCCCAGATTGATTCCTGAAATCACGACTTCGCGATAACCCGCGTCGACCAGCGTCCCTACTTCCGCAATCACGCGTTCTGCGGGCAGAGATCGGCTCTGTCCGCGCACATAGGGGATTACGCAGAACGAGCAGCGGTTATCGCATCCGTCCTGCACCTTCAGGTTCGGCCGCGTCCGCTCGTTGGCGGCCTCAAACACCGGAGCCGCCATCAACTCCGTGTGCGCAAAAATATCTCCCACAATGATCTCGGGGTGCTCCACGCCATCGCGCTCTATGCGATTGTGCGGAAACTCCAGACCATTACCTGAAAGTTGCACCAGCGGGACAAAATTGCTGGAAGAGGAAGGCCCCGTCGCGATTTCGGCGGCCTGATGTTTGTGCGAATTTCCCACTACCCAAGTCACACCCGGCAACGCGGCCAGTTCTTCGGGAGCCCTTTGCGCGTAGCAACCAGTAACCAGAATCCG
>JBELAC010000279.1:0-5962 GCA_049509215.1 Terriglobales bacterium | reverse complement strand
GCTTTGAAGTTGGGCGGGAGCTGGAAGAGGATCGGGCCGAGACGCTGGGCTCGCTCGAGCGGTTCGAGGGTGGCGAGGAAGCGCTTGAGGAATTCTTCTGAGCTCTTGAGGCGCTTGATGTGGGTCAGGACCTGATGGGCTTTGATGGTGAAGCGGAAGTGGTCGGGCGTTTCGGCGAGCCAGTTCTGGATAGTGGGTTCTTTGACCAGTTGGCGGAAGGTGAAGTTGACTTCTACCGTGTTGAGCCTGGTGGCGTAGAAGCTGAGGAATTTTTTCTGCGCGAGTTTCTCGGGGTAGAAGGCTGGCTTCCAAGTTGGATAAGCCCATCCGGAGGTGCCGACGTAGAGAGGCATGGCAGAAGTTGGATTGCAGATTTTAGATTTCAGAATTAAAAGCAAAATCAAGAACAACTTCTTCTCCGCGGATTCGCGCGGATTTTCGCGGATCAACAAGTTATTGGAATTGTAATCGCTGGAAGGCGAGCGTGCGAAAGGGCGGAGGTCGGGCAAGACTGCTCCCTCAGATGACCGAGCTGTTCTCTCAAGACCCCCAAGGATTGAGCACACCTGCTCCCGTGCGCTCAAAGTCGGCTACATTCCGGGTGGCGACGGTCAGGCCGTGCACGAGGGCTGTGGCTGCGATGAGTGCGTCACGATCGGAGCGAGGGTTCGGCACGTGAAGGGTCGCGCATCGCTGGGCGACGGCGGTGTCAATCGGCAGGATACGTCCGGAGAATGTGGGCAACACGTGACTGTCCATCCACGCACGAAGGATCGCGCCTTGCTCTTTGTCGCGCCGGTCGATGAGAAGGATTCCGATCTCCAGTTCGAGCACCGAAATGACAGAGATGTAGAGACTCGCCGAGGGTAAGGGTTCGGCCCACTTTTTGACGTTTGGATGCGTCTTCCTGGCTTTCCTTAATTCTGAAATGACATTGGTATCCAGCAGGTACATCAGGCGAGGTCCGCCGATTCGTGCAGGTTTCCGCGCAGACGAGGCGGCTCAAATTCAATCTCAGCGGCCGCCGGCATGGCCAACAAATCGAGAACGCTTTTTTGCCCTCCCGTGATCCTTTGATACTCTTCCACGGTGAGCAGCACGTGGGACGGACGGCCTCGATCCGTGATGAAAACGGGACCTCGCTTAGCGGCTCGCTTTGCCCTGCCTGTGTCCTGATTAAAGTCTCGACTCGACAGTTTTGTAATGGGCATGGTCTCCAATCCCTCAATGTAGCAACGTACCTACATTATAACATGTCAGCGATGAAAAGCTGGGCCGCCCGCCGGATCAACGGATCATTGATTTGTAATCGCCGCCTAACTGACGTCCGACTCTAAGGACTCCCCTCAGGTTGCCAGCCTTCTTTCAAGGCGGCTTTCTTCGTCAATCATAGTCCAGTCTGCCTTCTTCGCTGAATGAGCCTTGAGGCGTTCTCGTGAGCGGCAAGGTTCGCGGCAACTCAACCTTTTTTGGGGAGGAATCGCAGCCGAGCGGCTGTTTACTTTCGTGGGGTCTTAGCGGTTGCCTTTTTTGGTTTCGTCGTCCCTTTCTTTGGCACTGGCTTCTTTTCGCCTGATCCCGCCTCCAATCCCGACAGCTTCGGCAGCTTTTGCTTCAGCGTTTGCACCGGCGCAAACAGGTCTCCCATTTTTCCCACTCTGGCCAGAACATCCTTCGATTCGAAGACGAGCAGGTTTGCGTCTTTCTTCTTCAGCGCTGTTTCTACCTCTTCCCAGGTGACTGGCGTTGAAACCGTTGGGTGCTCGCGGGCCCGCAGCGAATAGACCGAAATCGTGGTTTTGTGCTGGTCGTTCTGGCTCCAGTCGACGAAGACTTTGTTGGTGCGGATCGCCTTTTTCATGTCGGAGACTACGAGATCGGGATGCTCCTGCTCCAGCAAGCGCGCTACAGCGTGCGCAAAAGGTTTGGCTTCCTCATAGCTGGTCTTCGTGTTCAAAGGGACATAAATCTGCAATCCCTTAGAGCCGGAGGTCTTGGCGAAACTCTGCAGTCCGAAGTGCGCGAAGATGTCACGCACCCAAAGACCAACCTGACAGCACTGCACAATGTCAGCCGGAGATCCGGGATCGAGATCGAAAACAATCATGGTTGGCGTTTCGATATCCGCACCGAATGAGAGCGACGGATGCAGTTCGATCGACGCCAGATTAGCGATCCATACCAGCGTGGGAAGATCGTTGGCCATGATGTAGTACATCGTGCGGTTGTTGCCCTCGCTCCAGACAGGCGTTGTTTTCACCCAGTCGGGCCGATGCTTGGGCGCATTCTTCTCGAAAAAATATTCGTGATCCACCCCTTCCGGGTATCGCTTCATGGTCAGCGGTCGTCCCGCCAGATGCGGTACCAGCACCGGCGCAATACGGGCGTAGTAGTCAACGACTTGGCCCTTGGTGAATCCCGTCGCAGGGTAGAGGACTTTCTCCAGGTTAGTGAGCGACAGCTTGCGGCCTTCAACATCGACCATGGTGGGTGCGGTCATGAGTCTCGTTCGTTGTCTAGTATATTGTCCCGCTAGTTTGAGCGCGCCGCCTCGTTTGACAACCCTCCCTGCCTCCACGTAACTTCGAATTTTGGGCTCAAAATGTTGTGGAGGTAGGATGAAGTTCCGCTCGACGCTCACAATCGCCGTTTGTTTCGTTCTTTGTTCGCTCGCTTTCAGCCAGGATCTGGCGTCCTTCGAAAAACGCACGACCGTCAAAAAGCTGTCCAACGGCCTTGCGGTCATCATCTGCGAACGCCCGGAAGCGCCCGTTTTCTCGTTCTTCACCCACGTCGATGCGGGCTCGGTGCAGGATCCGATGGGTAGAACGGGCCTGGCACACATGTTCGAGCACATGGCTTTCAAGGGAACCGATACGATCGGCACGCGCGACTATGCCGATGAGAAAGTTGCCCTGACGAAAGTGGAAGAAACCTACGCCGCTTACCTTGCCGAACGCGACAAGCCTGAGGGACGCGACAAGAACAAGCTTCAGCAATTAGAGCAGGCATGGAAAGACGCACTCGCCGCCGCCGACAAGTTCTCGGCTCCTTACAACAATGAATTCGGCAAAATCGTCGAAGGCGAAGGCGGCGAAGGCCTGAATGCTTTCACCAACTACGACGAGACCGGCTATCACTATTCATTTCCCATTAACCGGCTGGAATTGTGGGCTTATCTGGAATCGGAGCGCTTCCTGCATCCGGTAATGCGGCAGTTTTACAAGGAACGCAATGTGGTGATCGAAGAGCGCCGCATGCGGACCGACAGCAGTCCGTTCGGGCGGTTGCTTGAACAATTCACGGAAGAGGCGTTCGCGGCCCACCCCTATCACCGGCCCACCATTGGCTGGATCTCTGACCTCAATTCTTTCTCTGCCACAGACGCTCAGCATTTCTTCGACAAATATTATGTTCCGTCGAACATGGTCATCACCGTCGTTGGAGATCTCAAGGCCTCTGAGGCAATGCCCGTCATCGAAAAGTACTTCGCGCGCATTCCAGCGCAACCCAAGCCGGACGAGACGACCACGACGGAGCCTCCGCAGGACGCCGAGCGACGGGTCGTCTTGCGCGACCAGTCTCAGCCGCTCTACATCGAAGGCTATCATCGCCCTGACTACCGCAGCCCCGATGACCAGGTCTATGACGCAATCGCGGACCTCATGTCGACCGGCAGAACCTCGCGTCTCTATCGCGCCCTGGTCAGGGACAAGCAGATCGCGTCCGACTCGGAAGGGTTCACTGGATATCCCGGCAACAAATATCCCCATCTCTTCGCGTTCGTAGCGGTCCCCATCCCGGGGCACAAGCCGGAAGAAATGGCGGACGCAATTCACGTTGAGATTGAGAAACTGAAGAACCAGGACGTCACGGATGAAGAACTGCGGATGATCAAGACGCGCGCCAAGGCCAACCTGATTCGCTCGCTGGGCTCGAACGAAGGACTCGCCTTCGCGCTCGGGCTGAACCAGGCGCGCTATGACGATTGGCGCGAATTGTTCCGGTCGGTGGATCGCATCGAGAAGGTCACAAAGGCCGACATCCGGCGCGTTGCCAAGCAAACGTTTGTCCCGGATAACCGTACAGTTGGGATTATCGAATTCGCAGGCGGTCCGCCGCCCAGTGCGGCTGCCCCTCCACAGGGAGGTGGACAGTGAAGCGTACGCACCTCGTTTTCGCCGCAATTCTCGTTTTCTTAAGCTGCTTCAGCGTCAGCGTGCAACTTGGCGCGCAAGTCACGAGTTGGAAACAGATTCCGATTCCCAAGCTGCCGGAATTCAATCCGCCGCAGCCCAAGCGCATCGAGCTACCGAACGGCATGGTGATTTTTCTGCAGGAGGATCACGAACTGCCGACGATCGATGGGACAGCTCGCATCCTCGGTGGCGAGCGCCGCGTTCCCGCCGAGAAGGCCGGCCTTACCGACATTTACGGAGAAGTCTGGCGCACGGGCGGAACGAAAACACAAACCGGCGATCAATTGGACGATTTCCTCGAGCAGCGCGCCGCCAAGGTTGAAACCGGGGCAATGGGCGATTCGACGACGATCGGCTGGTCATGTCTGAAAGATGACTTCGGCGATGTCTTTCACGTCTTCGAGGATCTGCTGAGAAATCCCGAGTTTCGGGCCGACAAAATTCAGATTGCGCAAAAGGGGGTTTACGATTCGATCTCGCGGCGGAACGACGATCCCTCGCAAATTGCGGGCCGCGAGGCGGCAAAACTGGTATATGGCGCGAGCAGTCCTTATGCGCGGGTTCCCGAATACGCCACCATCGCTTCCATCACACGTCAAGATCTGCTCGACTGGCATTCCACCTACGTCCATCCCAACAACATCATCCTCGGAGTCGTAGGAGACTTTGACTCGGCCAAAATGGAAGCTCAACTGCGCGAGGCTTTCGCTTCTTGGCCAAAAGGTCCGGCCACGAAAGAGACGGACATAAAAATCCATCCTGCCAAGCCCGCGTATTATCTGGTCGATAAGACAGACGTGAACCAAAGCAACGTCCAGATGGTGGCGACTGGCATCACGCGCAGAAATCCCGATTACTTCGCAATCTCGGTATTCAACGAGGCTTTTGGCGGAGGATTCTCGTCGCGATTATTCAGCGACATTCGCACAACAAAAGGTCTGGCCTACGCGGTCGGTGGAGGCGTCGGAAGCGCCTGGGATCACGAAGGAATGCTTCGCATGATGGTCAGCACCAAGAGCGCAACCACGTTCGAATCCATTCAGGCAATTGACGAAGAGATCGCAGGGCTGGCGAAGAATCCGTTGAACGATGACGAAATCAACCGCGCCAAGGACAGCATTTTAAACTCCTTCGTTTTTCGGCTTGATTCCCCGGAAAAAGTCTTGCAGGAGCAGATGGCGTACGAGTTTTATCACTATCCGCCCGACTTCCTGGAAAAGTTCCAGGAAGGGATTGGCAAGGTCACAAAAGAAGACGTCGCCCGTGTGGCGGCAAAATATCTTCATCGTGATCAGTTAGCGGTGCTGGTGGTCGGAAACGCTAAGGATTTTGACAAGACACCAGTTTCGCTCGGCACGGTTCACAAAATAGACATCGCGATTCCAGTTCCACCCCCGGGCGTAGTTGCGGCGGCAGGCCCCGGGCTGTGAGGATTTAATAGAATTCCACTCTCTGACTGCGAATGTGGTAGATCAGGTAAATCACGATTGCTAGGTTGAGCGGCTCGTAGAAAGAGCGCCACGTTCCCTTCTCCCAAGACCGGATTGACGCACAGCCATTTCGGGCATATCGTAGGCGAACATATGGCGAATATGGCAGCCCGGACTCCAGCTCCATTTCTCTTCGATCCGCGGGATGGCAGAGAGGCACCACCCCGAGCATCAGCCACCGGTTCTTGCCGGGAGTGCAAACCGGTAGCCGATGCGCGGCCCAGGCTTGTGGGAATTGCCCGCTTGGCAGCGGAGGGAGAGTCCCTGCGTGAG
>JBELAC010000278.1:0-5976 GCA_049509215.1 Terriglobales bacterium | reverse complement strand
GGCATCAACAAAGACGGAGACGACATCCTTCGTGATCCTGAAAACGCCGATCCGTGTCCTATGGAAGACCTCCGAGAGAAGCTCTTGTAAAAGGCGATGGCGAAGACTGACTATCGAAAACGGATGCTCATTCCTCACGACGGGCATCCATCTGTGCGGTTGTTCACCGCTGACGGTTTGCTGCTCGCTTGTGGGTACGAGCGCGTAGAGTTCGGCGGGCGCGGGCCGTACTTGGAGATGACGGGCGACCAACTGCAGCAATCAAACGTGCACCGTATCGACGACCCGCGCCACGTTTACTTCGACGAATATCGCTCCAACTGCAAAGCGAATGTCATGGTATATCTCCAAAAGCGGCCCGTGGACTATGCACATTACCGCACCGGATTCTATTACGTCTCTCCGTTTGATTTGCGAGACGAAGATGGGAAGGCGGTCGTTGGGCCCCTTGCCGGTGACTCCCAACCGACGATGGATTTCACCGCTTCCTGAGTAGTAAAATCAGCGCATGGACAAGGTGCTATTCAGGGTAAAAGACGCCGACGGTGTAGAAAAGACGATAGTAGAAGAAGATTCTACGGGGCGCTTCGAACTCATAACAGAATACGACCGCCGACCTGTATCGGAAGCCTACGTCCATAGCCTCGCACGGGCCAACGGGTTTTCTCTCTCAGCGTCCAAGCCGCCGATGATGCAGGGCGGCCTGCCTTCTCTTGGGAAGAAACGTTAGTAGACGGCCCACAAAGTGGCCCACAAAACGCCGCCAACTAACGCCGAACGAGCCCGTTTGTCCCCTTGCTGGGCGGCCTATCTCGCTGAATCTTAACGGAGCCGGGTCAGGGCTGCTCACTTCGTAATCGGCAGGTCACCAGTTCAAGTCTGGTCGTCGGCTCCATTACCTTTTCGATTCTGTCGCTTCTTTCCCAATTCCGTCGCTTGCTTTCCGCCGTACCGGCAGATGCCCGTTGCAAGCTCGGCTGTCGCAGAGCTCTCGCAATTCCGCCTCTATTAGAGGAGTGATCAGTCCATACACCTCTTGTTTACCCGGTCGTAAAGAGTTTCCGAGATTCAGCCACAGCCCTCTGGAATCAAGGATTGCTCCCCGGCTAGGGGGTCGTTTATACTGACCAGGAACGAGCGGGAGTAACTCAGTGGTAGAGTGCGACCTTGCCAAGGTCGAAGTCGCGGGTTCAACTCCCGTCTCCCGCTCCAGTTTTCATCCACTCCCGAGCCCGCGAGGGCTTTTCGTTTTAGCCAGGATTGGCGCCTGAAGTTTGGCGTTACAAAGCTTGGCGCATTAGGGTTCGGCGCGGTAGCCAAGTTGAGCGTTATTGCGGGCGTGAGCGAAGCGGGAGCCCGCAGGCGAAATCCCGAGCGGTGCGAGGGATCGCCACAATTTCAGCAAAGGGCGCGGTAGCCAAGTGGTAAGGCAGAGGTCTGCAAAACCTCTATTCGTCGGTTCGATTCCGACCCGCGCCTCCAATTCCCTCAATTCCCCATTTCCAGTTCATGACCCGGTGCTACTGTCGTGGCCATTCATACGGAAATTTTGCCCGCATCTTCCGAGCTGAGTTTGACACTGAGCGTTGGTGACCATACCCGTTAGTCATTGTCCTCTCGATATTTTCTCCTGTGTAAAACTTTTGTATTACCCGCCATCCCTCACTGACTCAACCCCCGCCGCTCCGTTACGTTCGGATCATGACAAGTGTGCTTGAAACAGAAATTCACCCCAAGGGTAAGAACGCACGTGTATTGCTAAGTTCGGTCTTCGGGCCATACGCGCAGGACGACGAATTCGGTTCCCGCGCCATCAACCCGATGGAGCTCTATCACAATCAGGTCACCCGAGCCCAAGGCGGTTTCTCCCTCCGCATGTTCCACCGGTCCTGGGGAATCATGATGATCCAGCAGAATATCTCCGCGCCCTGCACGGTGCTGGACTTCCCCACGCGCGAGGATTTCGCCCGCGAACTGAAAGCCAATCGTTACGACATTGTCGGGATCTCCTCCATCATCGTGAATGTCGGCAAAGTGCGAGAAATGTGCCGCATCGTGCGCGAGCTCTCGCCGAATTCGACCATCGTCATCGGCGGACACGTCGCAGCGACGCCGGGGCTCGAACACATGATCGACGCCAACCACATCGTCCGCGGCGAAGGGATCTCCTGGATGCGGCGCTACCTGGGCGAGGACGTTGACGCCCCCATCAAGCATCCCGAAATTGTTTCCGGACTTAAGACGCGCATCATGGGCTTCAATCTGCCCGAAAAAAGAGGCCAGACCGCCGCGACCATCATCCCGTCCGTGGGCTGCCCCATGGGTTGCAACTTCTGCACGACTTCGGCATTCTTCGGCGGCAAAGGCAAGTTCGTTAACTTCTACGAAACCGGCGACGAACTCTACGACGTCATGTGCAACGCGGAAAAATCGCTCGGCGTCCAGACCTTCTTCATGATGGACGAGAATTTCCTGCTCCACAAAAAACGCGCCCTGCGCCTGCTCGAGCGCATGAAGGCCGACAACAAAGCGTGGGGCATGGCCGTCTTTGCCTCAGCGAATGCGATCCGCCAATACAAAATGGAAGAACTCGTCGAACTCGGCGTCTCCTGGATCTGGATGGGCCTCGAGTCTCCGCGCTCAAACTACGTCAAGCTTGAAGGCACCGATTCGCATGATCTCACGCGCACGCTGCGCGAGCACGGCATCCGCGTGCAGGGCTCGACCATCATCGGCCTTGAACATCACACGCCCGACAATATCCGCGAAGAGATTGAATATGCGGTCGCGCACAACACCGACTTCCATCAGTTCATGCTTTATACGCCGGTTCCGGGCACGCCGCTCTACCAGCAGATTTCCGCCGAAGGACGAATGCTCGACGGCATTGACTTCGCCGATATCCACGGGCAGGACAAATTCAACTTCCGGCACGCTGCCATCTCCCGCGACGATTCCAAGCGCTTTCTGGACTGGGCGTTCTGGCGCGACTTCGAGCGCAACGGTCCAAGTCTTACTCGCATGTGCCAGACCATGCTTTCCGGATGGCGGCGCTACAAGAATTATCCCGACCTCCGCGTACGCGAGCGTTTCGCCCGCGAGAATGCCAAACTGCAAACCGTCTATAGCGCAGCGCTATGGGCAGCGGAGCGCTATTTCCGCAACGTAAACGAAGATGTCAGCCGCCACATCCACGAACTTCGGCGCGAGATCGGCAAGGAATTCGGCACCCTGTCGCGGATCGTTTCCACCGCGATGGGTCCGGTTCTGCTGTGGTCGACGCGGCGTGAAGACCAGCGTCTCGCCCGCGGCGTCACCTATGAGCCGCCCACGATTCTCGAGCGTCGCAATTGGGTTGCCGCGCCTGAGCCGTCGCTCGCCCCTGCTTCCGGGAACTTGCGCGCCGTCTCCTTCGCAGAAACGGGTTCTTAGGACAGTGTTGCGAACGCGCCTTAGCTGAAACAATCTTCGCGCGATTTTCTACGCCGGTAGTTCGAAACGCCACGCACCTTCGGACGTGTTCGCGGTTCCACGTCTCTGTGACTACGGTCACATTGCGTCTTTTCTCTGGGGTATACAGTTTTTCGCATACCCACTTTTCGCAGTTCAAGTCGCGGGAACAAGGGTTTCCTCCTCGTGATCTAATGGAGAAGGAGCCGCCCTTTGCAGCCTTCGTGCAGTGGCCGCTCCCTCACCTTTGAGACTTAGGAGGGTCGGTTTGCATCCAATACCTGAAGATCCTCTCGTGAGGGTTGAAGGGCTGAGCAAAGTCTTTCGCTCAGGCGAAGCGGACTTGGTGCTCTTTGAGAACTTATCGTTTCAGGTGGAAAGAGGAACCATGCTCGCCATCGTTGGGCAATCGGGTGCCGGCAAAAGTACCTTGTTGCACATCATGGGCGCGCTTGATCGTCCTTCCGCAGGTGCCGTATACTGCGCGAATTCCCAGGTGAATACGCTTTCCGAAGATGACGCCGCCGAATTTCGTAACCGCGAGATTGGCTATGTCTGGCAGTTCCACTACCTGCTCCCGGAATTCACCGCGCTCGAAAATGTGGCCATGCCTCTGCTAACCCGCGGGCAGCCACTCGATTCGGCACAACAGGAAGCTTCACGCTGGTTGCGCGAAGTAGGACTTGAAGCGCGCGCCACTCATCGCTCCGGCGAACTTTCCGGCGGTGAACAGCAACGCCTCGCACTGGCGAGAGCGTTGATCACGCAACCGCAAGTTCTTTTGGCCGACGAGCCAACCGGCGATCTCGATGGGCAGACTGCGGAAGTGGTTTTTGACCTGGTGGCGCGATTGCACCGGGAGAAACAACTGACCTCTTTAATCGCTACTCACAACCTGGCCTTTGCACGTCGGTGCCATAGAGTGCTGCGGCTGGATCGGGGCACAATGGAAGAGGTGGCGCCGGATTCGCTTCCGGCGTGAGGAAGGCAGTACGACCAAAGTAATCCGCAATATAAACTTGGGTCACTTTTGGGCGAATATCGCTTAGCAGTTTAAGCGGTATAAATGCATAATTGGTGTTGGGTCAGGGGTTGGGCGGAAATGCTGTTTCCGCGCCAACCTGGGGGGAATCAGTATATGTTTGAACGCTACACGGAGAAAGCCAGGCGCGTTATCTTCTTCGCTCGCTATGAGGCCAGCCAGTTCGGCTCTCCTTATATAGAGACCGAGCACTTGCTGCTCGGACTGTTGCGCGAAGATAAGGCCCTGACCAACCGTTTCCTGCGCTCCCACGCGTCGGTCGAATCAATTCGCAAGCAGATCGAAGGCCATACCACGATTCGGGAGAAGGTTTCTACCTCGGTTGATTTGCCCCTCAGCAATGAGTGCAAGCGTGTGCTGGCCTACGCCGCCGAAGAAGCGGAACGTCTTTCGCACAAACACATCGGGACCGAACATCTGCTTCTGGGTTTACTGCGAGAAGAAAAGTGCTTCGCCGCCGAAATCCTTCATGAGCGCGGATTGCGTCTTTCCACCATCCGCGAAGAACTGGCCCGCACCAGCCAGGAAAAAGCACAACCGCAGCGCAGTGGCCAGCGCGAATCATCTTTGTTGAGCGAATTTTCCCGCGACCTTACCCAGGCTGCCATGGACACGCAGCTTGATCCGCTGGTCGGCCGTGAAGGCGAAGTCGAGCGCGTCGTGCAGATTCTCTGCCGCCGCACCAAAAACAATCCCGTTCTGATCGGCGAGCCCGGCGTTGGCAAAACCGCTATCGTCGAAGGTCTTGCTCAGCGCATCGCCGACGGCGAAGTGCCCTCGTTCCTCGCTGACAAGCGCATCCTTGCTCTCGATCTTTCATTGATCGTCGCCGGCACCAAGTACCGCGGCCAGTTCGAAGAGCGCCTCAAGACCATCATGAAAGAACTGATGGAATCGCAGAATTCCATCATCTTCATTGACGAGCTGCACACCTTAGTCGGCGCCGGCTCGGCCGAAGGTTCTCTCGATGCCGCCAACATCCTGAAGCCCGCTCTCTCGCGCGGCGAAATTCAGTGCATCGGCGCAACCACGCCGGGCGAATATCGCAAGTCGATCGAAAAAGATCGTTCGCTTGAGCGCCGCTTCCAGGCCGTAAAAGTTCCGCCGCCCAACGAAGTCGACGCGGTAAAAATCCTTTTCGGAATCAAAGAGCGTTACGAAAAGTTCCACGCCGTCACCTACACCGACGACGCCATCAATTTCTCCGTCTCGCATTCCAACCGCTACATTCCGGACCGCTTCCTGCCCGACAAGGCCATCGATCTGATCGACGAAGCCGGAGCTCGCGTGAAGCTGCGCCAGACCACGCTTCCCGAAGAATTGACCGAAGTCCAGAAGCGCATCAAGTTCATCGTCCACCGCATGGAGAACGCCATCGCGAACCACGAGTTCGAGAAGGCGCGCTTCTACTCGGACGAAGAACGCAAGGAGCGCGAGAACCTGCGCGCCCTTCGCGAAAAATACCACCTCGATGAATCCTCCAC
>JBELAC010000277.1:0-5992 GCA_049509215.1 Terriglobales bacterium | reverse complement strand
CTTCTGCTCGTCCGGACTGCAAGCCATCGCCATGGCAGCCGAGCGCATCATGGCGGGGGGAGCCGAAGTCATGGTCGCGGGCGGGACCGAATCGATGTCGCTGATTCCGATGGGAGGCAACAAGATCTCGCCCAATCCGTGGCTCGTGGATCACTATCCCGACGCATACCTTTCGATGGGCCTGACCGCCGAGCGAGTCGCCGAGCGCTTCGGCATCACGCGCGAGCAGTGCGACGAGTTCTCGTTGCGCAGCCATCAGAAAGCCTTGGCCGCAATCGCCGCCAACAAATTTGAGTATGAAATCGTCCCTGTACCCGTGAGCTTCACCGTTCCCAATGGATCGAAACCCAAGCGTCAGGAGATGACGTTCAAGGTCGACGAGGGCCCGCGCGCCGATACGTCGCTCGAGGCCTTGAGCGCGCTCAAGCCCGCGTTCCACGTAAAAGGCGTCACCACCGCCGGCAATTCCTCGCAGATGTCCGACGGAGCGGCTGCCGCAATCGTTATGTCCGCTGAGCGCGCGAAGGCGCTGGGCATCACGCCTATGGCCCGTTACGTCTCCTTCGCGACCGCCGGATACAAGCCCGAAGAAATGGGACTCGGCCCGGTCTTCGCCATCCCGAAGGCTCTCAAACTCGCCGGACTCAGGTTGGAAGACATCGACGTGATCGAGCTGAATGAAGCCTTCGCCGCCCAGTCGCTGGCGGTTATCATGGAGGCGAAACTCAACCCAGATCGCGTGAATCCCAACGGCGGCGCAATCGCCCTCGGACATCCCCTGGGCTGCACCGGCGCCAAGCTGACGGCCAGCGTGATCCGCGAGCTCAAGCGCCGCAAAGCCCGCTACGGCATGGTCACCATGTGCGTCGGCGGCGGAATGGGAGCCGCAGGAATCTTCGAGAACCTGAATTGACCTTTTACCGATTCTTTACCAATCAATATGTTCTTTTACATGGTTTTGCGGTAACCTTTGGCCAGCACGAGAACGTCTAAGTAAGTAGAACGACAAGAATTCTAACCAACTGGCTCCAGTTGGCTGAGAGGTCCCTTATGAGACACTCTGTTGTCGTTGCGGCTATCCTGTTCATTTCGGCAAGCCTTCTTCTGGCCCAGCATTCTTCAGGCGGAGGGGGTGGCGGATCAAGCTCAGGCGGCGGCCATTCGGGCGGCGGCTTTTCCGGTGGGTCCAGCAGTGGTTTTCACAGCGGAGGAAGCTCCGGTGTCAGCAGCCCAAGTTCGCACACGAACTCAGCGAATCCATCTTCTCCCAGTTCGAGAAACGTCCAGGGAAAGACGGTTTCGGGCACGCTGCAGTCGAGCCAGAAAACTGAGAATGCTAAGCCTAAAGGGGGAGATCTTGTTTCGTTCCTGCGACACAAGACGCCCGAGGCAAAACCGCACTTCGTTCCGTCGTCATTCGTGCCGCCAGGGCGTTGCAAGAATGGTCAGAACTGTGGAACTTGCCCAGGAGGGGGGATTCGCAACAGCGCGGGCAATTGCATCCAACCAACATCCTGCTCTGTGGGTCAGGCTTGGAACAGCTATGTTTGCGGACCGCAATATTGGTCGAACGGCTGCAACGCGCTGGCCGGTCAGTTGGCGGCACAGGGACGGCATATGCAGAGCACGACTGATCCCGGCGAGAGCTTGATCTATCAATCGCTGCTCGACCGATACCAACAGTGCTTGCAACGTTACGGCTGGGCGTCTTATGGTGTTTACGGGTTCGGCAGCGCTGGCTTGTTCGATATTCCCTAACGCCGCGCGAATTGCTCTGGCGACCCAAGCGCGAGGATACCCATTTGCGCGAATGCCGCGTTAGAATGGCTTTTGTGGGTCGTTTCATCTCCAGGCAACGCTCTTCAATCCAGCAATTTATTTTTTTAGGGGAATAAGAATGGCTACCACTGCACTACCGAAATCCAAGATTCTGGGCGGCGGATTCCTGCTCGAAGAGCGCCAGACGTCCGAGGTCTTCACTCCCGAAGACTTCACCGAGCAGCATCAGATGATCGGCCAGACGACCGAAGAGTTCGCGGTCAAGGAAATTCTTCCCCAGGCCGAAAAAATCGAACACAAGGACTTTTCCATCTCGCGCGATCTGCTGAAAAAAGCGGGCGAACTGGGCCTGAGCGGCGTCGAAATTCCCGAAGCCTACGGCGGCCTCGAGATGGACAAGGTCACCGCCGCAGTGATCGCCGACCGCATCGCCAAGTACGCCGGTTTCTGCACGACCTGGGGCGCGCACAGCGGCATCGGCCTGTTGCCAATTGTTTATTTCGGCACCGAACAACAGAAGCAGAAGTATTTGCCACGAATCGCGGCTGGCGAGATCGTCGGCGCGTATGCCTTGTCGGAAGCCTCTTCGGGCTCCGACGCCATGAACTGCCGCGCCCGTGCCGAGCTTTCTCCGGACGGCAAACATTACATCCTGAACGGCGAAAAGATGTGGATCACCAACGCCGGCTTCGCCGATCTTTTCACCGTGTTTGCGAAGGTGAACGGCGAGAAGTTTTCGGCGTTTCTGGTGGAACGAACTTTCCCTGGATTTTCCGTGGGCGCCGAAGAGCACAAGATGGGCATTCGCGGATCGTCAACCTGCCCGATCATCCTCAACGACTGCCAGGTGCCGGTGGAAAACCTGCTCGGCGAAATCGGCAAAGGGGCGACCATCGCCTTCAATATCCTCAACATCGGCCGCTTCAAACTCGGCGCCATGTGCGTGGGTGGAGCGCGAGTTTCCATCGAGCACGCGGTCGCTTATGCCAAGCAGCGCAAGGCCTTCGGCAAGACAATCGGCGAGTTCGGACTGATACGGGAAAAGATCGCCAACATGGCGACGCTGATCTATGTCGGCGAATCGCTGGTCTATCGCACGGTTGGCATGATGGATGTGCTGCTCGGCGAGATCGACAAGACCGGCTCCGACGCCTCGAAAGAAATGCGCAAGGCGATCGAAGAATATGCGGTCGAGTGCTCGATCCTCAAGGTCTGGGGCTCGGAGATGATCGACTACGTGGTTGACGAGACTATGCAGATATACGCAGGGTATGGTTTCGTCGAGGAGTATCCAGCGGAACGCGCTTATCGCGATGCCCGCATCAATCGCATCTTCGAAGGCACGAACGAAATCAATCGACTGATCATTACGGGGTTCCTGCTGAAACGCGCGATGAGCGGCCAGTTGCCGCTGATGCCGGCGATCAAGAAACTGATGGACGAAGTGCTGAGCGGACCCTCGCTGGGCGATGAAATTGAAGGACCGCTGGCCGAAGAGCGAAAGCAGGTCGCGAACGCCAAGAAGCTCGGCCTGTTTGTCGCCGGGTCTGCCACGCAGAAGTACATGACGACGATTCAGGATCAGCAGGAAGTGATGGGTGCGATTGCCGACATGACAATCGAGATTTACGCCATGGAATCGGCTGTGCTGCGCGCGCAAAAACTGGTCGAGCAGAAAGGCGAAGCCGCGGCGGCGCTGCCCATCGCAATGACGCAGGTCTACATGACGCAGGCGCTCGAAAAGATCGAGGCGGCCGCCAGGAAAGTGATTGCCAACGTAGCCGAGGGCGACATGCTGCGGACGCAACTGGCAATCGTGCGGCGCCTGGCCAAGCACGAACCCTTCAACACCATTCCACTGCGTCAGCAGATTGCGCAGAAGACGATGGAGCGGGGAAAGTACGTCGTAGCGTAGCGGCGGGTGCTTCGAGAGGCTAGACGCGAATCGCCAAGCCAGCGGAGTTCCATGTCCAGCGCGTAGAGGTCGCGCGTGCTTAAATCGCGCAGCCAGAGGATTTCATTCTCGCGCGTGAGGCGAGCGCTAAGTATATCTTCTCTTGCGCTCCCATCTTGGCGGAAGCCTGAAAGACGATCTGAGTGCCGTCGGGAGACCATTGCGGGCAGGCTGCGCGCATGGGAGCAAAGGTAAGTTGCCGCCGCTCGCTGCCGTCCACGCGACTCCTCACCAGCACGCCTTCCGGGTACTCGAGATAAACCATCCATCGCCCGTCGCGAGAGTAAGCCACGTGATCAGGGGAGATTTCCTTGGCATAGGGAACAAACTCCCGCGAGTTGAAAACATGAGCATTGATGGCGATGAAAAGCACTCAAAAGCATCCTTCAGCACCCAAAAATCGGTTTCAGCACCCTCGACAGCACCCTTGGCCTTTGGAACTTGCGGCAGCCGCTTGAATTGCTTTCCGAGATTATGGTCCACGCGGTCAACGAATGCCGCTTGAATTTCCTGAATAGAGCACGTAAAATTGTGCTACACGAGAATATGTGCAAGCATATGAAGACTAATGTCACATTGAAAATTGAAGCCAATCTCCTCAAGGAAGCTCGCGTTCTCGCTGCCGAGGAAGGCACTTCGATCAGCGCCATGCTAGCGGGCCGGTTGGAGCAGGCAGTGCGCGAGCGGAAGGGGTATCACCAAGCGCGCCGACGCGCTCTGGCGCGTCTGCGGACCGGCTTCGACCTGCATTGGACACGCCCTAGCTCACGAGATGAATTGCATGAGCGATAAGCATTTCGTTGATACCAACATCCTGGTATACGCACATGACCGTTCGGCTGGAGTGAAACACCAGCGCGCGCAACTGCTGTTGGAGCAACTCTGGGATTCGGGCCAAGGCGTATTGAGCACGCAGGTTCTACAAGAGCTGTGCATTAACCTTCGCCGCAAGGTTAGCGATCCTCTGCCAATCGAGGAAGTCCGGTTGCTAATCCGCGATTACGCAACCTGGGAAGTCGTGACCAACACTTCAGAGTCAGTCCTCCAGGCACTCGACATCGAGATGCGTTACATGACCTCCTTTTGGGATGCGTTGATTCTCCAGGCGGCTGAGAGTGCTGGCGCGTCGATCCTCTACTCCGAAGATTTGGCGACGGGGCAACACCACGGGTCGATCCAGATTGTGAACCCATTGATTGACCCCGTAGCCCTGTAGCGCGTCAGGAGAAGGTGGAGCTGTCTCTCGCGTCGCCTTGCTTCGGCCAATGTATCAAACTGTTCTTGATACACCAAGATCCATGGCCCCCGGCCACGTGTTGAGATGGTCTGTCCGGGTTGATGCTCCGCGAGTCGAGATAATGGCGCTTGAGCACATCCAATGTAGAACCTGCGGTTGCTTTCACTTTGTAGGATGTAAACGGCAGGCATGATGAAAAACTTGGTGGACCTGGTCGGGATCGAACCGACGACCTCTTCCATGCCATGGAAGCGCGCTCCCAGCTGCGCCACAGGCCCACTTGAAAATCAGGGGGGACTTGGTACCTAATGATTTTCGCCCACCTTTCGCGTTGCGTCAAACTCATCTAGGATATTGGAGGCCAGAAAGAAACACGATTGGGAGCCCCCATGTCGAGATTGCACAGCCATTTTGCTGCGATATTTCGCCGGTCGAGGATGCACCGGCTGAGTGTTCCACGGTTCATCGGCGTCGGGCTGGTCGGCGCGTTGGGGGTTGGATTGGCGGCGACCCCAGCCCCGTCACAAGATGCAGCCGGACAGGCTGCGCCCGCTCCGCCAGTGGCCTACGCGTCGGTTAGCGAACTTAACGGCATCCTGGCGCAGTTGCAGCAGACAACGAAGAACATCCAAAGTGATCTTGAAAAAACGCGCATCGAGAAATGGAAACTCGATTCCTCGACCAAGCGAAAAGCCATCTCGGACTCGGATTCCATCAGGCGCAGCCTTCAGACGGCGATTCCGGACACAATCGCGCAGCTTAATAATTCTCCGGAAGACGTGGGAGTCAGTTTCAAGCTTTACCGCTATCTCGACGCGCTCTATGACGTTTTCGGATCGGTGGCGGAATTGGCGGGCGCTTACGGTTCGAAAGATGAAGCGCAGGATTTAGGGAACGACTTGAACGGACTGCAGGCTGCGCGCCATGCCTTTGGCGACCGGCTGCAGAAACTGGCCGGCGCCAAAGAAGAAGAGCTAGGGCATTTGCGTGCGCAGGTCAAAACGTTGAGCGCAGGTCCGCCG
>JBELAC010000276.1:0-6015 GCA_049509215.1 Terriglobales bacterium | reverse complement strand
AGTCGTCACTTCCGCTCCGCCTTCGTTGTCCAGCTTCAGGTGTTCGCCCTTGGCCACGGCCACGCCTTCGAGGTTCGTCTCAACTTTTCGCTCGATTCCATTCGGAGGCGCAACTTCTCGAAATCGGATTCGCAACTGTCCATTCCGGCCCAATCGGCGCGCTGGAGCAACTTGCATTACGGAGCCTTTGATCACGCTGCCCTCCGGCAGGATCAGATGATCGGACGCGACTAGCGGCTCGGTAATCACCGCTTCCACCGGGTCCCCGACCTTCGCCGTCGCGGAGCTCAATCCTGCCTTCAGTCGAGCATGCACCACGCTACCCGTCGGTGGCGGCGCTCCAATGTCACTCATCGCTCCCGGCTTTACCAACTCTGTCCCAAAATTCAAAGGCTGCAATAAGCTCGCATTAAAACTCGTTCCCGCGTCCAGGTATTGCGGATGCACTGGCAACTGCGCGAGGACGATTCTCTTTACCTTGTGCATCTTTCCCGGTTCATGGATCTTCTTCTGCCAGTCGCTCCATTGCTGATGTAGGGCTTGCCGCGTGGCGCTCACTTTGTTCGACGCGGCCTCATGCACTTTGTTCTTTTTCTTCTCTGCGTCATTCGCAGAGACGAACCGCAGCACCCCGTCCGGAGCAGGAGACGCGAACGTATGCAAAGCGACGGTTTTCCCATCGGCCATCACCAATTCGTCAAACTGCACATGCACCTTACGTACAGGTGAGAAATCTCCATTCGCCGCCTGCATGGTTCGGGTCATCTTCGGGACCGGATCAATCGCCGACACTTTGCCATTCACCAACGTCCCAAGCGGAATCAGCAATTTGTCGAATGCATATACGGGCTCCGTTGTCTTGCCATGAATTACCTGACCCACGGCGCGAATCCGTACCTCAGAATCAATCGCCACTTTGATCGGAGTGCCCGCCTCAACGGTCATCGCCATCATTATCGGCGCGTCGACAGTTTCCGGCTCCGTCTGCGCTCTAGGCACATCCTCGTTTTGCTGTGTGCCTGCTGGCGACCGCGGTTTTAGCGTCTGCGCGACACTGATTCCACTACACATTCCAGCCATCAACACTGTCAGTCCGATTACAGCCGGTCGCATTCAAATGACTCCAGATTGTTTTCGCGTAAGAATAAGGTGCGATTCAAGGCTGCGTGAATCGCAAGTGTCAAGTTGCGAATACACGATGCCGCAGACAAGCGAAAGAAGCCGTGTCTTCTAGGAAGCACCAAACCAGGAAAATGGTTGCAACTCGGCAGACTTCATCGAAGAAAGCGTAACCGTAAAGAGGAGAGGAATGCTCGAAATAACCCTTGGATGAACAAATTGTCATCCTCCGGAAAGGCTGCGGTAATGTTTCGGTCGTATCGTGAGTGTTGGTCTTCGTGTCTCAATAGGCAAGCGGAATCGGTTTAAACAAGCCCATGTACGTACGGTGCTGTCTTTTTGGTTTTTTGTGAGGAGCAATCTTGCAAGGGGCATCGGGATTTTGTCAGAAATTGCCGCACGCGCCATCAGCGGTGCGGAATCCGAGTTTTCCTGCCGTTGAACGCTTAGATTCAGCTTCCGATCCACCCAAAGAGCCTGCTACAAGATCCCGCGACTCGGACAGTACCAAGTCTCTCAGTCGATGGGCCAAGCGCGGGCTCCGCGATCAGGCCGATATTTACACGGCCCCCTTTCATCGTTCCGAACTGGTGGGAAGCACTATCGGCTATTTGATCGGAGCATATTTTCCACGAGCATTGCAGGGCTAGTCTCGCCTGATATGCAAGAAGCAATAAGAAAAACAAATATCACCTTCAAAAAAGCGTGAGGCAAACGATGCTGAACAATAGGCGGAACAAACGAATTGGTATTTTCCTTTGGTTGCTAGGCATTTGTGCGCTTCTGCAAGTCACTCCACCTCTGATCGCTCAGACCTCAACAGGAATAATTAAAGGTGCGGTTAGCGACGAATTCGGTAAAGCGGTTGCGAATGCTTCCGTGACGGCAACGAGCATCGATACTGGGCAGAAACAAACGGCGAACACAGGGCCTGACGGTACCTACCAACTGGGCTTGCCTGCAGGCAACTACCGTCTGACGTTTGAAGCCGCGGGATTCAAGACGTTTGAGATTTCTTCAGCAACTGTCGACGGCGCCCGGCCACAAGTTGTCGATGGCAAACTGGAGCGAGGCGAACCAGTCAATGGCAACCCAGCTCTAACACAACAGGAGAACTTACCTGATGCGCCGTCGAGTAGCATGACCACCCCTTCTCTTTCGGATCTAGGCCTTTCCCCGGAACAAACTCGGGGAAACCCTCTGGAGCAGGCGCTGCTGGATAAACGGACGCACATGCTGAAGATCCATCAACGGATGGGTTTGATCACGATGATACCGCTCGTTGCGACGGTGATCCTCGGTCCGGGCGCTGGCGGCAAAAGTGAAGGCACGGCCGCTCGCGATTTGCATGTGGCGCTAGGCAGCCTGACGGGAGATCTCTACGGCATCACCGCTTACTATGCCATTCGCGCACCCAGAATTCCCGGAACCAAAAAGCGCGGTCCGATAAAATTTCACGAGGCGATGGCTTGGATTCACGGACCGGGCATGATCCTGACTCCCATTCTTGGGGCAATGGCATTCAGTCAGAAGAACAACGGAGAAAAAGTCCACGGCATCGCGCAAGCGCACGGCCCGGTGGCCATCGTTACGGCCGGGGCATTTGGTGCTGCTCTTCTGTCGGTTTCGGTGAAGTTCTAAGCACAGTTTATGAACAGAAAAATACTGACTGCGTTCTTGTTCGCAGCTATTCCCGCGTTTGGAGCCGACAGCCAATGGGTGCTTCAACAGAGCACGCTTACCTACCACGTTTCGCATCCACTTCATCAGAGTGAGGGCGTGAGTCACGCAGTCAAGGGCAAGGGCGTCTGCCATGCTGGGCAATGCGAGTTTCTGATCGCTGTGCCGGTTAAATCGTTTGATTCCGGAGACAGCAACCGCGACCTCCACATGATTCAGGTCACGCGCGGTGCCGAGTTTCCGCTGGTCACGGTGCGCACTCGCTTGCCTGAATCGGATGCGACCGCGTCGACCATTAACGCTGATCTTGAGATCCAGTTTGCGGGCCAGACAGCCCAGTACAAGCAGGTTCCCTTCAAGCTGGATAAGCATGGGAACGAGATCCATATCACGGGAACAATTCCGGCTACGCTGACGGATTTTAGAATCGACCCCCCATCGCTGCTGACGATGCCCGTCAAGAATGAAATGCCTGTGCGTGTGGACATGTCATGGCATCAGCAGTGACGCGGCAGTCGTTGGCTCTAGAAGTTTCTAGGACCCGGTTTCCTGCATCCTATTTGGAGGTGTAAAGTTCTGGACAGGCAGGGATCTCCCATGCGATTGTTGGTCGTAGAAGACGACATTTCCATCCAGCTATTCCTCAAGCGAGCGCTGACGGAAGCCGGATATCAGGTGGATGCGGCCAGTACAGCGAAAGTTGCCGAGACCATGGCGTTGGAAGGTATTTACGATGCCTTCATCATCGATCTTGGCCTTCCCGATCTGGATGGATTGGACTTGATTGCCCGCTGCCGATCTCATGGTAATGTGGCGCCGGTCCTGATCTTGTCCGCCCGGCGTTCCCTAGACGAACGTGTTCGCGGACTGGAGCAGGGCGGAGACGACTACCTCACGAAGCCATTTGCTCTGCCCGAATTACTGGCCAGATTGAGAAACCTCCTACGCAGATCCACCGCTCCGCAGACGGAATCCGTGCGTCTGCAGTCAGCCGACTTGCAGCTTGACTTGGTGCGTCGTGAGGCGCGACGGGGCGAGCACTTGCTGCAATTGACCCCGCAGGAATTTTCCTTGTTGGAATATCTTTGCCGCAACGAAGGTCGCGTCGTCACGCGGACCATGATTCTGGACCATGTCTGGAAGATGAGGATTGACCCCGCAACCAACGTAGTTGATGTTCACATTTATCGGCTGCGCAGCAAGGTGGATCACGATACTCCACGACCGCTGATTCATACGATTCGCGGTGTTGGGTACGTTCTCAAACATGCCTAGGAACCTCCGCACTACCGCCGCTTGGCGAATTTCGATTTGGACAACTCTGGCGTTCGCGCTCGGAACCGCTGCGACATTCTCCATAGTCTATTTTCTTGTCGCACAGGGTCTCTGGGAGCGAAGTGACACTTGGCTGAGCGGCGAAGCTGAGGTCTTGGCTCAAGTCTCGGTGGACACACCGGGCGATCACCTTTACAGGCGGATCGTGCGCGAAGTGGCTGAGCTTGCAACCCAGGAAGTGCCGGATGAACGCAATGGCCGCGGCGAAAGGATGAATTCAGTATTCTTTCTTGCCACCAACCCCAGTAACAATGATGCTCCGTTGTGGGTAGGTCCAGGCTCGAAGGACGCTTTCGTTAACGCGATTCAGCGCTCACAGCTGGTACCGGGACCGCCAAAGTCGATAACCGTCGAAGGATACCAGCAAACATTTCGCGTCGTTGTAAAGGCGCAAAACGGAAGAATTGTTTATCTGGGATTGTCGGATCGCGGCTCCAAGCATCTACTGCACAAGTTGGCGGGTCGTTTTCTCATGCTCTGGGGCGGCATGTTCGTGCTGGGATTCGTCATTTCGTATTGGAGTGCACGCCGCACCCTGCATCGCGTTGAACAGATTACAGAAACCGTGGCGCGGATCGGAACAGAAGACATTCAGGAACGCCTCCCCGAACCTGTAAATTCGGATGAGATTTCGCGATTGGCGAAGACTTTTAATCACATGCTGGACCGGCTCCAGGCTTCCGTGAATCAGCTTCGCACGGTGACTGGCGGAATCGCGCATGACCTCAAAAGCCCGGTAACCTTAATTCGTGGAACACTTGAATCCGCATTGTGCAATGAAGGAGATGACAAGTGGCGAGACTCGGTTGGAGAAGCAATCGAAGCCCTGGACAGGCTCTTGCAGTTGTTGAATACGACGCTGGACTTGGCGGAGGCGGAGGCGGGTGCCCTTCACATCGAGCGCGGACCCATTGACTTCTCCGAGGTTGTGAGACAACTGGTTGATATTTACCAGCCAGCGATGGCCGAGCATCGTCATGATGTGACGACTGACCTGGAAGAGGATGTGGTTGTGGATGCTGACGTGACCCTACTGAATCGGGTAGTAAGCAATTTGCTTGAAAACGAATTAACTCATTTGCCAGCCGGATGCCAAGTGAAGATCCGGCTATATTCGCATCAAGGCTCAGCAGTACTGGTGGTCGAAGACAACGGTCCGGGATTCCCCGCTGATATTGACACCCGGGTTTTCAAACGATTCGTAAAAGGAAAACATTCTCCCGGTCACGGACTCGGACTGGCATTCGTAGATGCAGTTACCCAGGCACATGGTGGTCGCACCCGGATCTCGCAACGTCCGGGAGGTGGCGCTGTCATAACTTTGTCGCTGCCAGTGAGCGTGCTCCACGCGGCCTAGCAGGCTGCCGAAAATCGGTGGAGCAACTTGATCCTGCCCTTCTTGGTCAGCTCATACAGCACGCCCGACCCCTGGCCGCTGCCGCCACCCGCTTCCGCGGTGCCGTAGAAATTGCCCGCTGCATCCGTAATGAGCCCGCTATGCGGATAACCCCCGTCTGAGTCTCCGCCCGCGAAATTGTCCAGGATGGTTTCATTGCCGCTTGGATCGATTTTGAAGACTTTTCCCAGACTTCGCGGCGCTCGTTTTCATTCAGCGGCGCCCGGTGCGAGGAAGAGATACTGGTTGTTCTCGGCGCCCTCGGCGCCTGCCCTGAACCAAGTCGAAGCGTCTTGGCGGCGAAAAAATCTCACAAATGTCCGGTGACCACCCTCACAGACGTTCACTCCCAATCCACGCGATAATATCCCCGCTCGACCACGCACCGAGCGTGCGTCCGCTCCAGAGCGCGGGTCTTCCAGCCCGGAGGCTTGTTTACTCTTTGATAAACTTGACGCCTCGCAATAATTGGCCGAAAAATGACT
>JBELAC010000275.1:0-6043 GCA_049509215.1 Terriglobales bacterium | reverse complement strand
AGCAGCCACTCGCTCGAACGAGAACAGGGCGGCTGAGAACAAAGCAGCAGCCACTCGCTCGAATGAGAACAGGGCGGCTCATTCGAAACCTGCAGCAGCTCGCCAACAGACCGCACCTCGGCCAGCGGCCCGCAAGGAGAGCGCTCCTCGTCCAGCACCTGCAGTTCGTGCGCAGGCTGCCCCTCGTCCCCAAGCTGCACCCCGAGCCGAAAAATCTCCTCGTCAGGAGAATAAGGGCCCTGGAGGCAAAGAGAAACCTCGTCGATAGCGTTTTGTTTCCAACATAACTGGAGAGAGTTAGATTCGCCCACGCACTGCAGCGCAGAGAAAGGAGTAAATCATGCTCGGAACTATATTGCTCGTGATTTTGATCTTAGCTCTCTTGGGTGCGCTGCCAAGTTGGCCCCACAGCCGAAATTGGGGCTATTACCCGAGCGGAGGACTGGGGCTTGTACTTTTCATTGTTGTCATTCTCTTGGTGCTGGGTCGCATCTGAAGCGTCGTAACACTGGCTCATAAGACTTTGCGCACGACATTTTTGGGAGCGATCCAGTCCTTCAGGATGTTCCAGATCTTTGGCGAACGACACGATGCCATTCTCCTGAGGTTGGGTGTCGGATATTTGCCCAAGCACCTGACAAACGGTCAGCCCCCAGGTCTCAGTGTCATCAGGATTGATTAGGGAGTATCTCATGAAGACGTGCGGAATTGTGCTCCTGCTGCTGGCAGTTGCGGAACTCGCCGCCCTACCCTCGTCGGCATCGGCGCAATCATTGATCGATTCGCTGGATTCGTCGGGTTCTGCTTTGTTATCAAATAGCCTGATGAATCCGCCGCCGGATCTCACCTACATCCGTCCGCCGCAGACAACGAAACTTCGCAACTACTTCTTTGACGCATTTGGCCCGTATCCCATCGTGGGCGCAGGATTCGCGGCCGGCCTTAATCAGGCTTACAACACCCCGCCAGAATGGAAGCAAGGTGCGGAAGCGTATGGCAAGCGATTCGGCTCCAACTTCGGCATCGCGGGGATAACTACGACGACGCGCTATGCGCTCTCAGAAGCCTTCCACGAAGACACGCTATATTACCGCTGTGATTGTAATGGCGGGCTGCCGCGACTGAAACATGCCGTGATTTCTACTTTTACCGCCCGCCGCGGAGTCGATGGCCATCGCGTCTTTTCCTTCCCTGATCTAGTTGCTCCTTATGCCGGCACCATGACGGCTGTCTATGGCTGGTATCCCGGCCGTTACGATTACAGGGATGCATTCCGAATGGGCAACTACTCTCTTCTCGGGTACGTTGGCGGGAACATCGCGCTGGAATTCCTCTACAGCGGCCCACACTCATTGCTGACTCGCATGCACCTAAATAATGGGCACGGGACGCCCCCACCGGGTTCAAGTCCATGAATGACCCGAAATCCAGCGCGGTTGCAAGCTTGGATACTTCCCTTCCCGGACTGCGGGCTTCCCTGACTTTCCCTCTGGCCAGTTCCTTTCTGCGCCTGATCAACAAGTTCTTCGAGTGGTTCGGCGATCTGGGAATCTTCTCCTGGCGAGTGGTGCATGCTGCGGTGACGCCGCCGTTTGAATTCCGCGAGCTGTTCCGTCAGCTAGATGAAATCGGATCGAAATCCCTGCCGCTGGTGGCTCTAGCCGGTGCCGCCATCGGCGTGGTGCTTTCTTTGGAGGCTCGTTACAGCCTGACACGGTTTGGCGCCAAATCGCTGCTTCCGGCCGCGATCGTGTTCTCGGTCCTCCACGAGACCGGTCCGATCATTACTGGTCTGGTTGTAAGTGGCCGCGTTGGCGCTGGCATTGGTGCGGAGCTGGCGTCAATGAAGGTGACGGAGCAGATCGACGCCATCGAGGCATCCGCGGTAAATCCATACAGACTTCTGGCGGCGACGCGCATCCTGGCTTGCATCCTGATGCTCCCTTTGCTGACTTTGGCCGCCGATTTTTGCGGGTTGGTGATGGGCTGGATCGCCCAGGCACTGGCTGAGCCGCTCTCCTTCCACCAGTTCATCAGTAGCGGATTTAAAGGCGCCGATTTCAACGATTTTCTTCCCCCCACGTTCAAGACGATGGTATTCGGCCTGATCATTGGGCTGGTCGCGTGTTTTCAGGGCATGCGGACACAGGGAGGTGCTGCTGGCGTGGGCCGTGCGGCTACGAGCTCCGTCGTGTTGTCTTCCCTGTTCGTGATCCTGGCGGATGTTGTACTCGTAAAAATCATTCTTATATTTTTCCCATAAGCATTTCGGTAATCCTTAATCAAGAACGTCCCGAGGTAGCGATGGCGACAGCCGAACAAATTGCGACACAGCCTGAGGTAGCCGTCGAAGCCGCCAGCGCGCCTGCCATCGCGGTCAATGACTTGCACAAGTCTTTTGGCTCCCAGAGAGTTTTGAACGGGATTAGCTTGACGGTCAGACGCGGAGAGACTCTGGCTGTGCTGGGCCGCAGCGGTACCGGCAAGAGTGTCCTGCTAAGACTGCTCATCGGCCTGGAGAAGCCCGATTCGGGGTCGGTTCACATTCACGGTCAGGACATCGCCGGAATGGCTCTCGACCAACTCGGCAAGATCAGAATGAAAATGGGTTTCTTGTTTCAGCACGCCGCGCTCTACGATTCGCTCACTGTTGAGCAGAACGTGGCGTTCCCGCTCCAACACCATAAAAAGAGCATGTCGAAATCTGAACTGGTTAGCCGGGTCAAGGCATTACTGGCGGAGGTGGGCCTGGAGGGGCACCTCGACAAAATGCCCTCTGACATCTCGGGAGGAATGCAGAAACGAGTAGGGCTGGCTCGAGCGCTGGCATTGGAGCCGGACATTCTGCTACTCGACGAGCCCACTGCCGGGCTCGACCCGATTAGCGCAGCAGAAATCGATGATCTGATTCTCAAGCTCCAGGCGGAACATCAAATGGCATCGGTCGTGGTGACTCACGATCTGCACAGTGCGAAGACAATCGCGGGACGTCTGGCACTGCTCAATGAAGGGCTGGTTGTGATCGAAGGCAGTTTTGCGGACCTTCAGAAAAGCGACATCGAGTTTGTTAGGGAGTTTCTAGGGCATTCGTAGGGGGAAATATGTCAAGATCGGCGCGATTAGGAGCGTTCATCGTTGTAACACTGGCAATTTTGGTTGTCGGTGTCTTCGTCATCGGGAGCAAGCAGTATCTTTTCAGCTCTACCTACCAAGTGAAAGCACTATTCGACAATGTGGCGGGCTTGGACGCGGGAGGCGATGTGCGCGTTGGAGGAGTTCACAGTGGAACCGTGCGTAGTATCGTATTACCCCACAAACCGGGCGACAAGGTCACCGTTCTCATGGATCTTCAAAAATCTACGCACGAGATTATAAAACGGGATTCCGTGGCCACGATTGAAACCGAAGGTTTGTTAGGCAATCAATATCTGGCGATCTCTTTTGGATCAGCCGGCACGGCCAATGTGCGGGATGGCGACACCATTGCGAGCCAACCGCCGCTCGAAATGTCAGAACTGTTCCAAAAGACGAGCGGCATCCTCGACAGCAGTCAACAAGCCATCCAGAATGCCACTCGAGCAACGGCTAATCTTGACTCGATCAGCGCCAAGATCAATGCGGGTCAGGGAACCGTGGGAGCGCTGGTCAACGACAAGCAACTCTATAACAACCTCGAACGGACGACGAGCACAATGCAAGACACGATGCTCCATGCGCAGACTGGAGTTACCGATTTCCAGGAAAACATGGAAGCTCTGAAGCACAACTTTTTTCTGCGTGGGTATTTCAAGAACCGCGGCTACGAAGATTCCGCCGAACTGGCACAGAATGAAATCGACGGCCTACCTCCAGGCGCATCGTTAAAAGAGTTTACATATTCCGCGAAGCAGCTTTTCGATAAGCAAGATTCGGCCAAACTCAAGAATCAGAAAACTCTGAACGCCGGCGGAGAGTTCCTGGCGAACCAACAATTTGGCTTTGCGGTAATCGTGGTAT
Organism: Terriglobales bacterium; assembly: GCA_049509215.1. GTDB lineage: Bacteria > Acidobacteriota > Terriglobia > Terriglobales > Acidobacteriaceae > Acidiflorens. The sequence goes on along the minus strand of JBELAC010000275.1, from coordinate 2,047 downwards.
CTGTCGGCATGGAGGGCGACACCCAGAAAGACGTAGTACTAAGCGAAGCGCGGGCTATGGTTGTGCGGGAGTATTTGGTCGAGAACTTCGGATTTGACGACAGTCAGCTTAAGACTCTGGGAATGGGCAAGCAGGCGGATGCCAACTCGGATGTCGGCTGGGGTAGAGTACAAATTCTAGTCTATCCAGCCGGGACAGAGATGCCTCCGAACAAACAGACAAAAGCCGGAGTCGCATCAAAAGCAACTTCAGAGCAGCCGGTTCAAGATTCATCGAACGCAGCGCCGCCCCGTTAGAAGTGGTCGGCGTAGCCGCAAAGGTAGAAATAACCCTTCTTAGAGGCTTGGGCCGAATGGGCGATGGCAGGCTGAGGTGGCCAACACTCTCCCCAGGTGCAGGCCTGCGGGATCGGCTTTTGGGAGTTACGCCCTCTTGCGGGTTTTCGGGGCCGTATTTCGAGAGGACCGTGGTTTTTTCGCTACAGCCGCAGTCTTCCTCAACTTGTTCGCGCCTTCAACCGATGACGGCATTTCCAGTGGAGGATGTTTCGCGGTGCGATGGTGGCCAGGGTGCAGCGACAGAATGCGGGCAGCTTGTTCGTCCATCCGCAGCTGAGCGTCTCCACTTTTTCTGCGCTCGTCCTCAAGATATGCCGGAATCGTTTTAGTTGTCATGGCGGCAGTGTGGCAGAACAATCCTCGTGCGCGCTGTTCACTTTTGGCCACTTCTTGGCGTTTTTTACAGGCGTCTCCAAACGCTTTGCTCCCATTGGACAGGCGACCGATGGGTAAATACACACCAGGAGGCTAAACCGAAACCTCCTAGTGTAAGGACTCAAACTTGCGTTTCTTCAGATCGTACTTGTTCGTCCGCTCACTAAGTTAATGACCAGGATCACTAACCCGACGACCAGCAGCAAGTGGATCAAGGCTCCGCCGATATGCAAGCTGAAACCAAGAAGCCATAGAACCAGCAGAATCACGAAAATCGTCCAAAGCATGACATCCTCCTGTGCTCATTGAGCACCTACGATCGAAGCCTCATTCAACGTTCAGCGCGAAAGTGGCACAGCTCAAACCGGCGTCCTTCCGAACGCCGGTCGTTGCTGACACCAAATAACCGCCGAGCTCGAGTCTGGAAAAATTCTACCTGTCGGCTTTGGCTTCAGCTTTTGCGCCGCGAACTTCCGCTACAAATGGCTGGCCGGCGGCCGGAATTGGCACCTTGCCCAACAATAACGCTCGAGTGCTGACGTTCCGGCCATAGATCGCGTGCCGGGAATCACTGTCTTGACGAAGCGATGCACCTTCCAACGTCAGGCCAGCGAATGCACCTTTGGCACGAGAGTAGGTCAGGATCTCGGTATCCAGCTTCCAATCTGTGCCAGCCTCGGCATGGCGTCCAACTGGACCCGCTGCAGCCGATGCATCCCCTCCAATTTGGAAATTACTTGAGAGCAGTCTTTGCATGCTCTTGTCGTTCTGAAAGATCATGACTACGTCCACAGCTTCGATCCCGATCTGAAGACCCCAGCTTCCGCCCGAGATCGTGATGAACGCCGGCGCGCTCCAGCCATCCGCCGTACGGCAGGTGGCTACGCCTTTGCCTCCCTTAGCTCCGAAGATAAATCCGCCTTTGACCATGTGCGGGATAACAGCGACGCACTTTGCGTGTTCCAGCACTTCTTCCGGGATTCCCTTGTCCGGCATCCCCATGATCTCGTGCATCACGCTGGTGGCATTATCCAGGCGCTCGGTGGCATCTTCCCGCGCCGACCCAGCCCAGCACAATGTACCGACACTTAACATCGCAAGTACGAACATCACTTTTTTCATCGCCAGCCTCGTTTCCGTTGCCTCTGCGCCGCGTCTGTCGTTGCATGCTTTGTGCACATTTCGCGCATGATTCCGGACAGATATGCCGGCGCACCAGGTCGATTTCGAAGTTAGCAAATCAAGCTTCAATCGGTCTGAGCAATAGTGACCACTTCATATTGGTCATCCCGAGTTGACGTGAGAAACGTGCCGAGGAAATTCGAAGGGTGGCA
>JBELAC010000274.1:0-6078 GCA_049509215.1 Terriglobales bacterium | reverse complement strand
ATTGATTGAAGCAGGCGAAACGGTTGACAGTGAGACAAGACAGTAAACATGCGGGTTTGGCGCTAACCGTATGAAAAGCAAGTGGGGACGTAGTTCAGTTGGTTAGAACGCTGCCCTGTCACGGCAGAGGTCGCGAGTTCGAGTCTCGTCGTCCCCGCCATTCTTTTCAAGAAGTTACCAATACAGAGTGTGGTTGCTCTTCTGGCGGCTGAAACCGCATGAGTGTCACTCAGGTCGTCTCGAAGAAAATCAAGCCTGCCGCTTCTCCGCGGGGTAAGCGGAAAAGCGAGGCAGTTTCCGGTTCTGCCCCTGCCACATCGCCGGTCATCTCTCTCAGCGATCCTTCGCTCTATCTGAACCGCGAGCTCAGTCTTCTGACCTTTCAAGCTCGCGTTCTTGAGGAGGCGCAAGACGAACAGAACCCGCTTCTGGAGCGCCTGAAGTTTCTTTCCATCGTTGGGTCCAACCTCGATGAATTTTTCATGGTGCGGGTCGCGGGGCTGAAACGACAACTGGAGAGCGGCGCACTGGAATCCGGACCTGACGGAATGACGCCGGGCCAGGAACTGAGCGCCATTCGCGAGCGCATTGCTGAGCTCTACAAGGCCGGGCAAGATTGCCTGCGGCTCCAGCTTTTACCCGGGCTGAAAAAAGAGGGCATTCATGTGCTGGAATACGCGCAGCTCACACAAGCGCAGAGCGCGGCCGCCAGCCGGTATTTCTCGGAAACGGTATTTCCGACGCTGACGCCTCTGGCTTTTGATCCCGGCCGGCCGTTTCCGCATATTTCGAATCTCAGTCTCAATCTGGCGGTTCTGATTCGCGATCACCAGGGAGTCGAGCATTTCGCACGCGTCAAAGTTCCAGACAGCCTACCGCAACTGGTGCCTTTGAACAGTATGGTTAAGGAATCCAAGGCAAAGTCCGCGGCGACGAAGCCGCAATATTTTGTCTGGCTTGAGCAACTGATCGTCAATAATCTGCAGTTGCTGTTTCCCGGCATGGAAGTGCTGGAAGCCCATCCATTCCATGTGACGCGCGACGCGGAGACCGAAATTCAGCAACTGGAGGCAGGCGATCTGCTGGAGTCGGTGGAGGAAGGCGTTTGGCAGCGGCGTTTTGCCGATGTTGTGCGGTTGGAAATCAACGATGCTATGCCGGCCGAAGTGCTGGAGATCCTGCTGAAGAACCTTGAGCTTGATCCCGGCGATGTTTACAAGATGAAAGGGCCGCTGGCGCTCAACCGGCTGAGGCATTTGCTCTCGATTGACCGCCCTGATCTGAAAGACAAGCCCTTCGTTCCGGCGGTGGCGGCAGCCTTGCAACCGCAGGAGGAAGGGGAAGATATTTTTTCTGCGATTCGTCGGCAGGACATTCTGCTGCATCATCCCTTTGACTCGTTCCAGCCGGTTGTCGGATTTCTGCAACAAGCGGCGCGCGATCCGAACGTGCTGGCCATCAAAATTACGCTTTATCGGGTGGGGCGCAATGCACCAGTGGTCGAAGCCTTGCTGGAGGCCATCGACAATGGCAAGCAGGTTGCCGTCCTGGTGGAATTGAAGGCGCGCTTCGACGAAGAAAGCAATATCGAGTGGGCCCGGCGGTTGGAGCGTGAAGGCGTGCACGTGGTCTACGGCTTGGTGAATCTGAAAGTGCACTGCAAAGCTGCTCTGGTGGTGCGCAAGGAAAAAGACCGCATCCGCCGTTACGTGCACATGTCCACCGGCAATTACAACACTCTGACATCGCAGCTCTACACGGACGTTGCCTTGTTGACCTGTGACGAAGCGATCGGAGAAGACTGTACTGACCTGTTCAACTACCTTACCGGATACTCAGCAAAGGTCGAATACCGAAAGCTGTTTGTCGCGCCCGTCAATCTTAGAGACCACCTCGAGCGGCTCATCCGACGTGAGATCGAGCATCAGCAGGCGGGCCGTCGAGGTCATCTGATTTTCAAGATGAACGCGCTGATCGACCGCCGGATGATTCACTTGCTCTACGAAGCGTCGCAGGCAGGCGTGCAGGTTGATCTGCTGGTGCGCGGCATGTGCTGCCTGCGTCCCGGGATTCCCGGCGTCAGCGAGAATATCCGCGTCACCAGCGTGGTTGGGCGGTTTCTGGAACATAGCCGCGCGTTTTATTTTCACAATGCCGGGGAGGAACAAATCTATCTGGGTAGCGCGGATATGATGCCACGCAACTTGAATCGCCGGGTCGAGCTGGTTTTCCCCGTGCAGGAACCCAAACTGGTGGGTTATTTGCGCGACGAGTTGCTGGCGACTTATTTGTCCGAGGTTGTTAAGGCCCGGCACATGAATTCCGATGGTACTTACTCCCGCGATGCCCGGCACAACAACCGGCGCGAAATGAACAGCCAGGAGTGGTTTATTAAACAGGCGGCTAAGCGGTCAGCATTGCATCAGCAGTAGTATCAAGCGAGAGCGTTAGTTTTGATCTCAGGCCCGGATTGAGGCCTTTCGGCCCCCGGCTTGCTAATCAGGGCTGCTCAGGGTATGATGCATCTGTGCGTTAGACCGAGTCGGTCGTGAGCAGCTCTTGCCTTAACAGCTAGTAACCTGCCAGCAGTACCTCCGAATCTCTCCAGCGTAAATCGATTGAAAGGAACACCAGTATCAACATGGCAGAACAAGGAACAGTAAAGTGGTTTAATGACGCCAAGGGCTACGGTTTCATCAGCCGCCAGAATGGCGAAGATGTTTTCGTGCACTTCTCAGCAATCCAAGCGGGCGGCTTCAAGAGCCTGCAGGAGGGCCAGACAGTGCAGTTCGACGTCACGAAAGGTCCGAAGGGCTGGCAAGCAGAAAACGTTCAGGCTCTGTAAGTCTTCTCGCACGCATTCAAAGGGCGATCTCCCAGGAGATCGCCTTTTCAGTTTCTGAAGCAACTCCCAAACAATTGATGGAACCGTCGCCGCGGGAACAGGTCTGCCTGGCAGTGCGGGACGTTCTTCGCGTTCGATGTGTCCTCTCGCAAGAAAAAAGGCGCGCAGTCTGTGAAGACAGCGCGCCGGAGGACTGTTGCGTTTTGCCGGTTAGTGGCTGGCAGCCATCGCGAACGCTTTGGGGTGGGCGTGCTCTGTTAGACCCACGTACATCTTGTAGGACTTGTAGACCCCGAAAAGAACCGCCACCAAGCCGGCCATTCCGGTGATCGTGACGAAAAAGGAAGCGATTGCAGCCAATCCCGCACCGATTACGTAGTTCGGGAAAGACCACAGGAAGATCTTGTGCCAGAGGGCAAAAGGACTGTTGCCTTCTGTCAGTCCGATGATGCCGGCTACGGGCGCCGTATTGGCCAGGAAGTAAGCCGAGGCAGCCACCGCGAGCGATACTGCCGGTCCGCCATGGGCCGCAAACAGACGGCTGTGGTAGGCGAGATAGGCAAGACCGCAGGCATTCATCAGCGTGCAAGTGTTGAAAAGGAACTGTACCGGTTTCAGTTTGCCGGAACCATAGGACTGCGCGACGGCTGCCGTTACTGCGACCAGCAGACTGCTGAGCAAGCCTAATTGCGTGACTCCAGAAGAACGACGGGCAAGTTTCCAGACATCGTGCTCGTCATCCCAGGCAGCTTCAGCTTCAGCCGCGAACTTAATGCCGCTGCGGCCATCAGAAGCGCCAGTTGGTGCCAGGCTGGCATGCGCCAGTTTGTGACTCCGAACAACAGGGGGCACAGACTTGCGACAGCCACCATTCCGATCATGACCTTTGCTTTACCAGGCATGGTATTTGTCATGGGATTCTCCGAATATGGTTTCAGTCGGTTTGTCTAGTTGTCGCCCCCGTCGCCGTCGCTTAAAGCTGAAGTAAGACTGGCGACGTTCGAAGTTGCTCCCCAGACTACGCTGTAACCGGTTTCGGAGGTTGCCCCCCAAACAACGCTCGTGGCGCCCCACACTACGGAAGTGGCAGAGAATGCGTTTGCACCCCAGACCACCGAGTTGCCCCAAACGACGGAGGTTGCGCCCCAGACGACGCTGCTGCCTGAGAAATTCGAGTCAAGAGTGGTGTTCACGATCGAAATGGTACCGTTATTGTTGACCGCGGTCGGAGAAACTGCCACTCCGGTCGCGAGATCTGTGTTTCCGAGAGCGTTGTCAACATCCAGGTACCCAGCCCCGTAGGTGAACAGATCGTATTCGTTGTTGTAAAGGTTTCCGAGATAATCGTGTGAAGAAGTGAACTGGCCGATACCTTTCCAGGCCGTCTTCATCAAGCGCGCTTTCACTTGATCGGGCGTCAGTGAAGAGTTTTGCTGCAGCAGCAGCGCAACGGCCCCGCTAACGATGGGCGTGGCCATGCTGGTGCCACTCAACACGAAGTACTTGGAAGTTCCGTTGCTTGAGGCCAGCTCAAACTGCGGATAGGCCGTGTCGAGAGTGCTGCCCGCGACGCGCAACGAGGCCATGTTGTTGCCGGGTGCGACGAGGTCAGGCTTCACGATGTGATCGAGGACTGTCGGCCCCTTGGAACTATAGCTGGCGATCTTGTCGTCGACGCGCGTGGGCGTGCCCAGCGTCATGGTCGCACCGACCGTGATCACGGAAGGATCGTTGGCCGGAACGCCGATGGTGCCGAAGCCATTCGTTGCCGCAAAGCGTCCATTGTTGCCGGCGGCGCAGACAACCACGATGCCGGCTTTCCAAGCGGCTTCTACGGCCTGGTCGACGGGATCGAGAGTATAGGTCTCAAACACCGGACGGCCCAGCGACATGCTGATCACGCGAATGTTGTAAGTGCTCTGCAACGCGATCGCTTCCTGAATGGCGGCGATCACCTGGCTGTCAGTACCCGATCCGTTCTGATCCAGCACGCGCAGGTTGACGATGTTAACGTTTGGGGCCATGCCGGCATAGGTTGCCGCATAGCCGTTGGCCGTGCCGGAACTTGTGCCATTGCCACCGATCAGGCCCGCCACATGGGTTCCGTGGCCATACTGATCGACCGCGGACGTTTTGCCGGCTACAAAGCTCTGGCTGTAGACGACGCGGGACACGCCGTTGGCATTGTTGAGATCAGAATGAGGAGCGATGCCGCTGTCGATGATGGCGACGCCAACACCGGTGCCATCGAATCCGTACTGCGAAGCTGCGACGTCGGCTTCGACCGCTGTAGCAAACTCTTCGGTCGCAGGATTCGCGGACATGGACAACAGGCGGTCCGGAGAGATGTAGACGACATTCGTTTCCTTCTCCAGCGTCGTCAGCATGCTGACGGGCACGGTCATATTCACCGCCTTGATCGTGGGCAACTGGAACCGGACGGTCGCGCCAGCGGATTGACGGCCCTTCAAGTAGCCCTTGGTGGGATAGGTGGTGAATTGAACGTTGACGGTTACATAACCGTTCGTCGCTTCTGCCACAAAGGCCGCGAGGTCAGGCGAAGTCTTGGATGGCTTCTTGTTGACGTTTGCATAAGACGGAGTTGCCGACAACAACAGCAACAACAGTCCAAGCACGCCGCCCCAAGCGGCGCTGAACACCGCAGACGCGATCTTATGTCGGCTAGCGGAGAGCGATGTTACGTTGTTTTTCATTGGTTGTCCTTGGGCGATTCCGAGGGATCCTGCACAGAGTCCTATCCCTCGCGCCTGGCCTCTAATGGGCAATCGAGACACCAAATGCGTTCGAGTAAGGCACATGTATTCAGTCACTTACGAGACGATCGTTCTCCGCAAGAGGGGACACAATGGCGCAGGGATCTCCGCGGGGAGGGCAAAAAGGCGTGCAAATTGTTCAAAACAAAGGGAGGGCAATCTTCGGAACCAGGTTGGGACAAAGTGTCCCACTCCGGCTCGTCAAGCGGTCCGCGCGGGAACCCGAAGCTGAGCCCCTGCCAGGCAGGCCAGATAGCTCAACCGGCCATACGATGAACGAGGACTGGACGTAATGGCTCGCCGAGTCCGTGCATGACCCGCTCGAATTGCGGAATGTCGAGAGACTGGGGGCCATCGGAAAGGGCACGCTCCGGACAGGGGTGCACTTCGACAATAATGCCGTCCGCTCCGACAGCGATCGCCGCCCGCGAAACCATGCCAATCAGGCTTTGCTTGCCT
>JBELAC010000273.1:0-6112 GCA_049509215.1 Terriglobales bacterium | reverse complement strand
AGCCATGCAGGAGGCGGCGCGCCGCGCTGGCATGCATACCAGGACGTACGATCCGTAGCGCGACGCCAATTTTCATCTGAATCGCTGCCGTCGTTTCCGCCATCTTAACTGGCGTGAGCTTTAGCAGCGCAGAAGTCGCGAAAGATCATCCAACACACGCGTCGGCGTCGATTTTTTACGACGGCGAATGCGGCTTCTGCAAGCGCTGGATAACTCTTTGGGCAAACACCCTGCGCAAACGAGGATTTGAGCTCGCAACTCTTCAGCAGCCTTGGGTTGCCGCGAAACTCCAACTGCCGCTCGAATCCCTGCTTGTCGATATTCGCTTGCTTACGCCAAACGGCCAGCTCATCTCAGGCGCTGATGTCTACCTCTACGTTGCGCGCCGCATCTGGTGGACTTGGCCGTTCTATGCCATCTTCAGTCTGCCCGGCTTCCACTGGCTGCTGCACGCGGGATATCGCTGGTTCGCGCGCAACCGTTACTGCATCTCGCGCTCATGCGAGTTGCACCCTCGCTAAACGCAATCGGTCGCGCGCTCCAGCCTAGAACAGCGCCGTCGGACGCCGCTTCCACGGCTTGCCCTTGTCTTTCGCGATGTTCTCCATGTCGTTGACATAAGCTCCTGCCTGCGTCAAAACATGATGCAAATCGTTTCCGACGCTGATGAAAGTGAAGCCCTTCTCCAGGAACTCGCCGACGCGCGCGGTGCCGAACAGGAAGAGTCCCAGAATGACATTGTTCTTATGGGCATGCTCGATGAGCTTCTGTGTCGCGGCTCCCAGTTCTGGCGAAGTGTACATGTGCGGGAACTCGTACTTGTTGTACAGGCCCATCGACATGCAGAGATCGTTCTGCCCGAGGAAGAGAATATCCACGCCAGGAACGGCCGCGATCTCGGCGATGTTCTCGATGCACGAGGCGGTTTCAACCTGCAGCGCTACGATTCCTTCATTATTCCAGTTGCCCGCGTAACCGAGCAATCCGCCCTTGTTCATGCTGCGCTGCGGGAAATACACCGAGCGCGTTCCGACCGTTGGATACTTGGCGCAACTGACGGCTTCGCGCGCCTCGTCCGCCGTATTGATGTAAGGAATGAGAACGCCGTCCGCGCCCAAATCGAGTGCTTGCTGAATGCCCGGACGATCGGCATAGCTTCCCACGCGCACCAGCGATTTCGTGCCGCCATTCGCAATGCCGCTCAGCATCGCCGACAGCTTCTCGTAATTCATCGGCCCATGCTGCGTGTCAACGAGTAGCCAGTCGTAGCCGCTGTGCGCGAGTTGTTCGGCTACAGTCGGGCTGTGCGAATTCAAGAACAGTCCCATCTTCGGAGTTCCCGCGCGCAATTGCTTCTTGAACTCCGTGCCAGTCAGTGTTGCGTCTGCCATAGAGAATGCTCCTCCATCACGATCAGAAATGGTTCTCAGTGTAACGAACCGGCGCTGCAGAGAGCGAGGCGAGTCTCACTTTCCTTTCACGAACTGCTTGCGCGGCGCGAAACGAATGCTTCCGGGCCAGCGGTTTTGGCCCGTTTCCGGATGGTACAGGCATCAAAAGCAGCGGTTTACGCCACTTTTCGGGAGTATCTTTCTTGGGAACCGCATAAAATCTGCATAAATTGCTACTTTTCCACAGCGCGAAGAGTTAATATTCGAGCGAATCAAGCATTTTAGTCGCTTCCTGAAGGAGGAATTCATGGCATCTGGCATGACCAAAACACAACTCACTCGTCATCTGGCCGAAAAGCTCGGCACCAACAACAAGACCGCGGCAACGTTCCTGGAACACCTCGCTGACGTCGCGATCAAAGAAACCAAGAAGAACGGCGTATTCGTAGTTCCCGGACTGGGCCGCTTGGTGAAAGCGCACCGCAAGGCTCGCATGGGACGCAATCCGCAGACCGGCGAACCGATCCAGATCAAGGCGAAGACGGTCGTGAAGTTCCGCGTGGCGAAAGCCGCGAAGGACGCGATCGCGCCCAAGAAGTAGTGCAGACGTTATCTCTGCTAGAAATTGCGAGGGCCGGCAAGAAAGTTGCCGGCCCTCTGCCATTGGAAGATGGGAGCGCTGGCAGGCTCTCTAGTATTTGCGTTTTCTGGGAATCACGTTGCGGCGGCCGAGGAGGAACCTGTGGGCAGTACAGAGAGCATCGCTTTGATCCGGCGCTTCCTTGAGGCATGTGTTCGCGCCGATCCGGAAGAGTTCGCCAGCTTCTTTACGGCGGATGCAACATGGTGCAATGCTCCTTGGAATCCGGTCAAAGGCCGCGAGGCCATCCGCGAGACATTGCGCCGCAGTGCGGAGCGTATGTCTGCGTTGCCTTGGGAGGTCAAACACATCGTGGCGGATGGTGACATCGTAATGACCGAGCGGATAGACAATTTTCTGGTCGGAAAGACGCCCGTAAGCGTCCCTTGCATGGGCATCTTCGAACTGCAAGAAGGGAAGATCGCCGCCTGGCGTGACTACTGGGACGTGCAGAAGTTCGAGCGTCAGCTACCCGACCCGTCGGTTGCGCCGGAGTGACATCCATGAATTGGAATTAATGCTCGCGCTTGGCGCCAAAGCCGGCTTCAGATCTTCAACACCACCAGCTCTCGGCCAACCTTCCCGTTTTCGATGCGCAGTTTTCCTACGCTCACCGGCAAATGAAACCGCCGCGGACCTGCGCTGCCTGGGTTGAAGTACAGCACGCCGCTCTTCATTTCGATCTTCGGTTGATGGCTGTGGCCGTAGATGACTGCGTGGATTCCGGCAGCTTCGGGCTCCAAGTCGAGCTGGCCCAGCTCATGCAGCATGTAAATTGAAACGCCCTCAATTTCGACTATTTCGGTTTCGGGCAGCGCTTGCGCCCACGATTGAGTATCGATGTTGCCGCGAATCGCACTGACTGGTGCAATCTGCGCGAGCGCGTCCAGGATTTCGGGCGCTCCAACATCTCCCGCATGCAGGATGCGATCGGCTCCGCGCAAAGCTTCAACTGCCTCCTTTCGCAGCAGGCCGTGCGTGTCGGAAATGACGCCAATGACCATGGAACCTGAATGCTATTTCACCACAGACTCGAAGAGCCGCCGGCAAAACCAATTGAACTTCATCACATTTTCCCTGCCCCTGCATCACGCTCGCCGCGCCGGATATTTCATATACTCCTTTTGTGTCCTTCTCCGATCTGCTCACTCCGCTCAAGCGTTTTTGGGGATACGATTCCTTTCGCCCCAAGCAGGAGAACGTGATTCGCAGTCTGCTGGGCGCGCACGACACCTGTGCAGTCATGCCGACCGGCGGGGGAAAGTCGCTCTGTTACCAGCTTCCGGCTGTGGTTTCAGAAAAGACCGCGGTCGTCGTTTCTCCTCTAATTGCGTTGATGCAGGACCAGGCCGCGCAACTGGCGCAGATGGGTATTCCCGCGGCCGCGCTGAACAGCTTTCTGGATGCGAGCGAACGAAGTCGCGTCATGTCCAATGCCCGCAAGGGCGATTATCGCCTGCTCTATCTCTCGCCGGAACGTTTGGCGGCGGAAAACACGTTCGATTGGCTCGCGAATGTTCCCGTGGGATTGTTCGCAGTTGACGAGGCCCATTGCATTTCGGAGTGGGGACACGAGTTTCGTCCCGACTACCGTCAGCTCAGCCGATTGCGCACGCGTTTCCCAGGCATTCCAATTGCTGCGTTCACGGCCAGCGCGACTCGCCAGGTGCGGCACGACATTCTGAAGCAGTTGCAGATGCGCGATCCGCATCTCTACATCGCCAGCTTCCATCGCGAGAATCTGAACTACATCGTGCACGAGTGCGATGCGCTCACGCAGATGGACTTGCTCCGCCGCGCACTGCGTTACTACCGCGATAGCAGCGTCATCGTCTATGCGCCGACGATTCGGCGCGTGGAGGAGACGGTCGAATTTCTCGAAGAAAGCGGGATCCCGGCGATTCCGTATCACGCGAAGATGGAAGCTCCGATGCGCCGCCAGAACCAGGAGCGCTGGATGTCGGACGAGGTGCGCGTGCTGGTCGGCACCATCGCTTTCGGCTTGGGCATCAACAAGCCCTCCGTGCGCGCAGTGATTCATCTCTCGTTGCCGAAATCGATCGAGCAGTATTACCAGGAAGCGGGCCGCGCAGGTCGCGATGGCCGTCCCGCCGATTGCGTCCTCCTCTGGCAGAAACGCGACCACGTGCTGCTCGAGTATTTCATCGGCAAGATCGAAGACGAAGCCGAGCGCGAGCGTTCATGGGAACGAAAGCGGGTCATCAGCCGGTTCGCGGATTCCAAAGGCTGCCGCCACCGCCAAATCTGCCTGCACTTTGGCGAGACGCCGAAATGGGAGCGCTGCGGCACATGCGACAACTGCGGCACCAAACCGGCGTGGCTTACCGAGAAGGCAGTCGGACCTTCGAGTGCTTTGCTGTCGCGAACCAGAAAGCGTGCTCGCCCGCAGCCCGAGGACGACTTTCTCATTCCGGCGGGGACGACGAACATCCCACAAGCGCGCGAAGACGATCCCGCGCTCGCCGACTATCTCCGCGAGTGGCGCCGCACGATTGCCCGCGAAAACAAAACTCCCGCTTATATCGTGCTGCATGACAGCACGCTCGAAGCGCTTTGCCGGCAGCGGCCAACAACCATGGCTCAACTGATGCAAGTGCCGGGAATAGGCGAGCGGAAAGCTGACGTTTACGGAGCCGAAATCCTGCAAGCTTTGCGCAACTTTGAAGCCGGAGCCCGCGCGACGCCCGCTGGTGTGAAGGTCTCGTCTCCAGCCGAGCAGACTCTACAACTCTTGCGTGAGCGCCGCACCTTCGAGGAGATCGGGCGTATTCGGGCGCGCCAGATTTCGACCGTGGTTGGCACGGTCGCCAACCTGATCGAAACCGGCCAGATAAAACTCGATTCGAAATGGATTTCTCCCGACGCTCAGCCGCTCATCGAAGCGGCCTGCTTGAGCAAAGGCGTAGAGCGGTTGAGGGACATCAAAGACGCGTTGCCGCCCTATGTCAGCTTCAATGACATTCGTTTAGTCGTGGCCAGTCTCCGCGCGGAGAAACGACTGGGAGCGGAGACGACGAGTCAATGAGCGCAATGTCGATTCTTCGCCAGGGTCCTGCCTCAAACTTCTGGGAGATGCTGTATTCACGCGCATAGCCCGCAGCAGCCAAGTACCAAGACCGGCACCAAGCTCCGTGTCCGTATGCCACTTTCAGTTTTGATTGGTTGGGGCAAATTCTCGCGAGATCGTACTCTCGTTCCGGAATCAGGCATTGAGCTTCCTCAGCGCCAAGCCGTGTTAGAAAGGCGCTTACGCTCGAAATACCACTAAACAAGTCAACCGCGCTTTAAGCGGGTGCTGACCATTCGGCCATGGTTCTCATTCGTAGCGCAAACTCTCCACCGGGTCCAGCTGCGCGGCGCGCGTGGCGGGGATCGTTCCAAAAATAATCCCAACCAGCGACGAAACTATGATCGCGATGATCGCCGAAAGGCCGGAAATCGGAATGCGATATTCGGTGAGGTAGCGGACTGAGAAGGGAATTGCGAGCCCGATAATAATTCCGACCACGCCCCCGATCAATGAGATCAGAATCGCCTCCGCCAGAAACTGGAAGCGGATCTCGCGGCTGGTTGCGCCAACCGCCTTGCGAATTCCGATCTCGCGAATGCGGGCGCTCACGGTGGCCAGCATGATGTTCATGATTCCGATGCCGCTGACCAGCAGCACCACCAGCGACACCGCCAGCAAAACCGCAGTAAGCGCATTCGCGCTTTTGTCGGCGACGGCCAGCAATTGCGTCAGATTCTGGACCCGATACACAGAGTTTGGGCGGTGCCGTGACTGGATGACACGCAGAATCTGCGCCGTAATAGGAACCACCTGCGACCCATCGGCGGCCGAAAAATAGATCTGCCGCACAGCTGGCGTTTCCTGGAAATAGCGGCTCACCGTATAGGGAATTAGCATCGTGCGATCCGTCACTTCCGACTGCCCGAACGTATCAACACGCTCCCGGAAGCACCCGATGATGCTGAAGGGCAGACCCGTGAGCTTGACTGTTTTTCCAATCGCATTCTGGCAGGAGCCGTAGAGATCTTCGGCGAGCTTTTGCGTGACCAG
>JBELAC010000272.1:0-6121 GCA_049509215.1 Terriglobales bacterium | reverse complement strand
AGGCGGTGATCCCGACGGCTCCTGCGATTCTGAATGCCCTGCATGATGCGGTGGGCGTGCGGTTGAGAAAGACTCCGGCGACTCTGGACCGGGTGCGGGCTGCGATTCTGGCGGAGCGGAAATGAACGAGAAAACGACCATGGCTGAGGACGCGATCCGGTGCGATGCCTGTCCCGTGCTTTGCTACATCAAGCCGGGACGGACGGGATCGTGTGACCGCTATGGCAATGCGGATGGGCAACTCGTGCGGCTGGATCCGCATGTGGTGCTGGATCGGGCGCTCTCGCGCGGCGATTCGGTGGTTCCTTTCCTGCAGAAAGCACGCGAGTGGGACGGCACACTCGTAAATGGCGAGCAGACGTTTGTGACTGCGATTGGGGCAGGCACGACCTATCCCGATTACAAGCCGGCGCCGTTCATCATTTCATCGGAAGTGGCGGGCGTGGATATGGTCACGGTGGTGACCGAAGGAATTTTCAGCTATTGCGGCGTCAAGCTGAAGATCGACACCGATCGCCATCTGGGAGCGGAGTGCAGCACGGTGCGCGCGCAAGGCGAGGCCATTGGCCATGTCACGACCAATGAGTACGGATCGCAGATGCTTTCGCTGGGCGGCGTGCGTCACCTCACTGGCGGCACTCGACAGGAGGGTACGGCGACTTGCGATGCGCTGCTGAACTTGTGTAATGGCAAGGCCGTCGAACTCGAGATTGAAAACGGCGCAAGAGTTGTGGTGCAGGCGGGCAAGCCTCCGATTGTGGATGCCGTGATGGAAGAGCGCATGCGGGTGGGCTGCGGTTCGGCAACGATCGGGATGTTTGCCAAGCAATGGTTCGGCAAAGTGGACGACGTGGTGGTGGTAGACGATCACATTACGGGCGTGCTTTCGGAACACCAGGCCGGAAAGCTGCTGGGCGTGCCGGAGACGGGAATCAAAATGAAGGGCCGGCGTTCGACGCCGGGGCGGTATTTCCGTGTGGCGGATCCGGGGACGTCGTGGGGCGGGACGAACATTTCGGACCCGCTCTCGATTCTGGCGCCGTTCGACCCGGAGGTGGCACGACCGGGGCTGCGACTGCTGATGGTCAGCACGACAGGCGAGCATTCCGCATACTTTGAGTTGGACGAGGCGCTGCGGCCGGTAGAGAAGGACTTGCCTGCCGCGCTGCGCGAATCGGTGGAGCGGATTCGCGAGAACTGCGAGCCGGCACTCTGTTCCGTGCTCTTCATGGGCGGAGCGGGTGGATCGTTGCGGGCGGGAGTGACGGAAAATCCGGTCAAGCTGACGCATTCGGTCGGGGATGCGCTGACGCGAGTGACGTGCGGAGGCGCTCCCGTATACATTTGGCCGGGCGGCGGAATTACCTTCATGGTGGACGTGAGCCGCATGCCGGAGAATGCATTTGGATATGTGCCGACGCCCGCACTGGTGGCGCCGATTGAGTTCTCTTTGAAGCTAGCCGATTATGCCGCGCTTGGCGGATATATGGATTACGTGCGTCCGCTGAAGTCGATCCATCGCGAGGAAGACGGGCACAAACGGGTGGCTGCGCGTCCTGAGAATCCGTGGCCATTGACGCCGGACCCCAAGAAATGAAAGCTGAGAAATGAAAACTCGCGCACAGATCCGAATGCTGCCTGATGGACGACGAGTCCACATGCAGGATGGACCGATCGACTTGATCGTGGAGGCATTTGCAGCGGCTGCGGAAGTGGAAACAGCCTATCGCGCAGCGGCGGCACGGTTCGTCAATGTGCTGGATGAATTGTGCGGCGAGTTGAGTTTGCTTCGTCAGCCGGCGCGTGAAGATGGGCCGCGTCCGGAAGGTGTGGTGGCGCGGCGAATGGTGGAGGCAGTACTTCCTTATGCGGCGAAGCACTTTATCACGCCCATGGCTGCTGTGGCGGGAGCGGTGGCAGAGGAGATTCTTCTTGCGATGACATCGGCGGCGACGCTTTCACGGGCCTACGTGAATGATGGCGGCGACGTTGCGCTGCACCTCACTCCGGGTGAAAAGTTTGTGACGGGGATGGTGGAATATTCCGATGCGCGGCCGGATCCTGCGCTTCGAAATGCGCGGAATGTGGGGCACTCATTTTTGACAAACTTGTTCGGTTCGACCACGATTGATTTTGAACAAACGATTCGGGGGATCGCGACGAGCGGATGGCCGGGACGAAGCTTTTCGCTTGGAATCGCCGATGCGGTGACCGTGCTGGCTGATACGGCGGCGATGGCGGATGCAGCGGCTACAATCATCGCGAACGCTGTCGATCTTCCGGGGCATCCCGCGATCGGCCGCGTGACAGCCTGTGAACTGGCGCCGGACAGCGATCTGGGCGAGCGACTAGTGACGCAGGCAGTTGGAGAACTGTCGCTGGGCGAGATTTGTGAGGCGCTGGCGCACGGGACTTGCGAGGCGGAAGCGCTTTGCGCGCAAGGGCTGGTTCGTGCCGCCGCAATCAATTTGCAGGGAGAGATTCGCATCGTTGGCTCGAGGGCCGAATCGCAGTTCATTAGCTCATCATCCACAAGCGGGAGTTTCGTTCATGCCTGAGGTCCAGATTCGTAAGAAGTTGATTTCTGTCGAAGAGATTTTTCACGAGGGTGGACCAGTCGCGCAGAAACCTCTGCGACGGGCCACGGCGCTAGTTGTCATTCGCAATCCTTATGCCGGGAGCTATGTCGAGAAGATTGAGGGTTTCATGGAAGATTTGAAACCGCTCGGACTGGAGATGGCGCGCGCGCTGGTGAAAGCTCTGGGCGGCGATCCGAAAACTGTCGAAGGTTACGGCAAAGGAGCGATCGTCGGCTCGGCGGGAGAAATCGAGCATGGGGCTCTGTGGCATGTGCCGGGCGGGTACGCGATGCGCGAGATTCTGGGCGACGCGAAAGCGATCGTGGTTTCGACCAAGAAGGTCGGCGGACCGGGCACGAGGCTCGATGTCCCGGTCACGCACATCAACGCGTCCTACGTACGAAGTCACTTTGATGCGATGGAAGTGGGCATTACTGACGCACCCCGCGCAGATGAGATCGTGCTGGCGCTGGTGATGACGACCGGGGCGCGCGTGCACGCGCGGGTTGGAGGACTGAAGGCGTCGGAGATCAAGGGAGAGGACGGGCTACGATGACGGACAGTCCGCGCGTAGCTTCTGGGGCCGGTTCCAAGCTAAAGATCCGAAAGATCGCGACGTTCGTCGAAGAAACACGCACGGAAATGGGCCAGAAGGTCGATCCGCCCACGCGACGCGCAGCGGCTGTGGCTGTGATCGAGAATCCGTATGCCGGCCAGTTCGTCGAAGACCTCTCGGAATTGATGACGATTGGTGAAACACTGGGCGAGTTGCTAACGCAACGCGCGGTGGCCGCTCTTGGAATTGCTGGGCCGACAGCGGAAAGTTATGGGAAGGCTGCGGCGGTCGGCGAGAATGGGGAACTCGAACATGCGGCGGCAATCCTGCATCCGAAACTCGGGACGCCGGTGCGGCGCGTGCCGGGCAAGGGAGCGGCTTTGATTCCGTCGTCGAAAAAACGCGGGGGCCCGGGCGTTGCGCTTGATATTCCGCTCGGGCACAAGGACGCTGCTTTTGTCCGCAGTCACTTCGATGGCATGGAAGTGCGGATCAATGACGCTCCGCGCGCCAATGAAATCATGGTGGCAATTGCGGTGACCGATAGCGGGCGGCCGCTGGCACGTGTCGGCGGGCTGACGAAAGAACAGATCAAGGGCGAGGACGGGTTGCGATAGGCCTCCTGAACGTCTGACTGCGTTTTCACCGCCGAGACGCCGAGGACGCCGAGAAAGATCACCGGGTCCGTTCGGGTAAAGCATTTATTACAGAAGCGATGGAGACACACGGAGGGATACCGCCAACGCGGCCGTGTGACGCGCTGCGGTAAACTTTCTGGGAAACGATCATGACTAAGCGATACTGCTTTCTGCTGATTTGCGCGTTTCAGATTTTCTTTTCACCAGCCATTTACAGCCAGACTCCTAAACAAAACGCCGACACCATCCTCACTGGCATGGTCGTCACCATGGACGCCCAGCGCCACATCTACGATGACGGCGCGGTTGCGCTCACGGGAGATACGATTGTCGCTGTCGGTCCGCAGGCTGAGATTGAGGCCGAGTACGCGGCGAAGCAAACTATCGACGCGCGCGGGAAACTTATCCTACCCGGATTCATCAACGGCCACACGCACGTTCCGATGACGCTCTTTCGCGGACTGCATGACGATGTGACGCTCAACGACTGGCTCTACAAGTACATCTTCCCTGCCGAAGCGAAGAACGTGAATGAAGAATTTGTACGCTGGGGAACGCGATTGGCGGCTGCCGAGCAGATTCGTTCCGGCGTCACGACCTTCGCCGACATGTATTACTTCGAAGATGCAGTCGCCGAAGAAACCAAGAAGGCCGGAATGCGCGGGATTCTGGGCGAAACGTTCATCGACTTTCCCGCGCCGGACAACAAGAGCAACGCGGCCATGCTCGCTTATACAGAAAAGTTTCTGCAGAAGTGGCAAGGCGATCCGTTGATTCATGCGGCTCCGGCACCGCACTCGATTTACACGTGCTCGCAGAAGACGTTGCAGGATGCGGCTGCGCTGGCGCGAAAGTATCATGCGCCGATTTTGATTCACATGGCGGAGATGAAGAAGGAATTGGACGACAGCCTGAAGAACAATGGGATGACTCCCGTGCAGTACCTCGACAAAATTGGCGTGCTCGGGCCGGACGTGGTGGCCGCGCATTGCATTTTCGTGGACGAAGCGGATCGCAAGATTCTGGCGCAGCGTCAGGTGGGATGTGTGCATAATCCTTCGAGCAACATGATGCTGGCGAGCGGGGTTGCGCCGGTGCCGGAAGAGCGTGCGGCTGGAATGGCAGTTGGGCTCGGCACCGATGGTCCGGCTGGCAGCAACAATGACTTGGACCTGATGGAGGAGATCGACCTGGCGGCGAAGCTGGCGAAGATCACGAAGATGAGCCCGCTGGCGCTGAATGCGAAGGCGGTGGTTGAGATGGCAACTATCGACGGAGCGCGCGCGTTGCATATGGAGAGAGAGATTGGGTCGCTCGAAAAAGGAAAGAAGGCGGATTTGATCGTCATCAGCCTCGACGAGCCGAATGCCGTGCCGATGTATGACGTCTACGCGCAAATTGCGTACGCGCTGAAAGGCAGCGATGTGGAGACGGTGATGATCGGCGGTCGGCTGGTGATGAAAGACCACAAGCTATTGACGGTGGATGAAGAGGCCGCGATCGCGAAGGCGCGCGAGTATCAGAAGAGCGTTGCGGCGTCGCTGGGGATGCAGTAGGGCCAACCCACCGGAGTGTTAGCGATCGGGTCAAGGAGTGAAATCGGGATATTACGACAGCTACATTGACTGAACTGCGAAAGAATTCATGAATCTGTTGATGTCGGCCCTCTCCAAGTGACCTACGGAATCCACGATCCAGAGTGAGTAGAGCCGCGATTTGACTCGAATCACTCGATTCACGGCCACGAGGCCACCATCCGACACTACGGCAGTTTCCTGCGCGGGATAGCCGTCCACGAAGAGCTTGTTTTCGCTCACCATCTTTCCATGGAATGCCTTCATGCCACAATCGCGAAAAGATGCGAATAGCTCATCGGTTGATTTGTTGTTTTGAGTCGAATTCTCCCACCAACTAACTGCATAAAGAACCCCGCGCGCAGGTGAACTTGTGAGCTTGTTGGAATTGAACCGGGTTCCATCGGGTGCGGTGAGCGTCTCTGTCGATGCTGTTGGTGCGCTTGGAAAGCTGATGCTGAACTGAGCATCCGTTTGCGTCTGTCGCCATTGATAGGGAAGAAATCTCTTCCATATCGTGACTCCCCACCCGGCTACTGCAATCACTATCAGGAGCGCTCCAAATGTCATCCAGCGTCTTTTAATTGACATAACCTACTACCCATTGGTGCAATGTTCGCACACGCTGAGGAGAATGTCGCCAACTGTTGTAATCAGGCGTGGGTGTTGAAAAAGTCACGTCGATTAGGGGGATGAGATTGGGCAGAAGCATGTTAGAAGAAAGCATTCGCCCATGCTCTGTTTGATTCTGATCGTCGGAGGGCTGCTGATCAT
>JBELAC010000271.1:0-6152 GCA_049509215.1 Terriglobales bacterium | reverse complement strand
TCTGCTCTTACTGATTTCGAACTCCGTACAAAACGCGATGACCGGCCCCGACACCTCGCTGGCCGGAGGCGCCGTCGCCGCCACCACGTTGTTAGTTCTGAATTATCTGGTCGCCGAAATTTCCGGCGGCAATCGCCGCTTCCGAAAATATATTCAGGGACAGCCCAGCCTGCTGGTGCACGATGGCGAGGTCATCGAATCGCACATGGCGAAAGAGCATGTCAGCATGGATGAACTGCAACGCGCGCTCCGCGAGCACGGTGTCGGCACTTACAAAGATGCGGCCCTGGCGGTTCTCGAAGTCGATGGCTCCATCAGCGTGCTGAAGTACGACGATATCCAGCCGACGGCTTCCACCCACCTCAACCGGCGTCGGTTTCTGAAGAAGAACTAAGCAATATTGGAAAGTACGTTATATGGCCAGCATGTGCGCCTAGAATTGTGCAGCGTGTGCATTCTTCTCCTCTTTTTTATAGCTATCCCTGCCCCATGTTCAGCCGAATCGTGGTACGAACGGGGACCGTCAACCCAAACTCAATCCTATGTTGTTCGGGAAAAAGGAAGCGATCGACTACGAAAACACCAAAGGAAGCGCAGACAACAAAGGATGCTAAGGGGATAACGAAGATCAGAACCGACCGTTTGATCCCAACTTTGTACCTGATCAGCGACAAAAGAACCAGTGCCAGGACGAGTATCTCGGCACCAAGAAAGATGTGCTTGAAGGCGGTCGTAGGCCAGGCGATCGCTTGGGCGAGATCTCTTTCGTCACTTGGAGTGCTTCCTGAAAGATAAACCAGCAACCGATCAAGTGTGCCCATGACTGCAAGCGGATACGATACGGAAAGGCGAATGCCCAGATAGATTAAAACGACAGAAACAGCTGACAAGATGAGGGGGAACAGGGGCCCACCCAAAAGCCCCAGAAACGGCGTCTTTTCACCGGAAAGCAGATAATCGCGCGCGTAGGACATCGCCGCAGGATGACCGGTGATCCAATCGCAAACCACATGGCCCAATTCATGAAGCGGAATCAGGAAAAAGCCAGCGATGAGCGATGTGATCGTTAACGGCTTATAACTGATTTTCCGGTGATCTGCTTCTGTCATAGCGTCACCGACCTGCCGAGGGGCCTGTTCCCCGTCGTACTTTGCCTTCAGCTTATCGCCGTGGACTGTCCCTTACGGGTGTGTCATCGTCTCTGGCTTCACCAGCGCATCAAACTCCTCACCTGTCAGATGTCCCAGCTTCACTGCTGCCTCGCGCAGGCTCGAGTGATCCACATGCGCCGTGTGTGCGATCTTCGCTGCGTTGTCGTATCCCACCTTCGGAGCCAGCGCCGTGACCAGCATCAGCGAATTCTTCACGTACCAATCCACCTTCGCGCGCTCCACTTCAATTCCATTGATCATGTACTCGACATACCCGTGGCAGGCGTCCGTGATCAGCGTGACCGAGTGCAGGAAGTTATAAATAATCACCGGCTTGTACACGTTCAGCTCAAAGTTCCCCTGTGATCCCGCGAATCCTACCGCGGCCGTCGCGCCGTGCACCTGCACGCACACCATCGTCATCGCTTCGCACTGCGTGGGATTCACCTTGCCCGGCATGATCGACGATCCCGGTTCGTTCTCCGGTATCGACAACTCGCCCAGCCCGCAGCGCGGCCCGGAGGCCAGCCAGCGAATATCATTCGAGATCTTCATCAGCGACGCGGCCAGCGTCTCCATCGCGCCCTGCGCGAACACAATCTCATCGTGCGCCGAGAGCGCCGCAAACTTGTTCGGATGCGAGCGGAAGGGAAGTCCGGTCAGTTCGGCAATCTTCTTCGCCGCCCGCTCCGCAAACTCCGGATGCGTATTCAGCCCCGTTCCCACCGCCGTCCCGCCAATCGCCAGATCGTACAGCCCGTCCAGCGCCTGCTCCAGCCGCTTAATGTCGCGATCCAACAAACTGGCCCACCCGCCAAATTCCTGCCCAAACGTCAACGGCACGGCATCCTGCAGGTGAGTGCGCCCAATCTTCACCACGCCATCAAATTCCTTCGCCTTCTTCGCGATCGCATCGCGCACCGTCCTGATCGCCGGAATCAGTGCGTTCTTTACCCGGTCCGCCGCCGCAATATGCATCGCCGTCGGGAACGTGTCATTCGACGACTGCGACATATTCACGTGATCGTTCGGATGCACCGGCTTCTTCGATCCCATCTCGCCGCCCGCAATCTCAATCGCGCGGTTCGAAATGACTTCATTCACGTTCATGTTCGTCTGCGTGCCCGACCCCGTCTGCCAAATTCGAAGAGGGAACTGGTCATTCAGCTTCCCCGCAATCACTTCGTCCGCTGCCACGACGATCAGCTTCGCCTTGTCCGCCGGAAGCTTCCCCAAATCCTGATTCACCAGCGCGCACGCCTTCTTCAACGTCCCAAACGCCCGAATCAGCTCCGGAGGCATCACGTCCCGCCCAATATCAAAATGCAAAAGCGACCGCTGCGTCTGCGCCCCCCAGTAAACATTCGCGGGGACTTCAATCTTCCCCATCGAGTCGGATTCGGTGCGCATCTTGGTTGAAGTCGAGGTGTGAGCCGGAACGGTGGGTTCAGCAGCTTTAGGATCGGCAGCCTTAGGATCGATAAGAGTGGACATGATGAAATCTCCTGTGCGCCGGGCATTGGACGAGAAGGGAACAGCCAAGCCCGTCGGCGGGTATAAGGAACCAGCTATTATACGGCGATACGGCGGCGGGTTTCGACGAAGTTCAGTTCGCAATCCGGGTCGGGGCACATATTGACACCCATACGCTAATAGCGTATGGTAACCACAGGTACGCTATTGGCGTACAAACAAAAATCTATGGAGTTCGTGGAAGCGCCTCCCTTCACGCGTCATATTGCCGAATATTTGAGTGAGGATGGCTACCGGGAATTGCAGAACCGTCTTGCGGCAGACCCTGAGGCTGGCGATCTGATACCGGGAACAGGCGGCTTTCGTAAGATGCGCTGGGCGGATGCGCGGCGTGGCAAGGGAGCGAGGGCTGGACTGCGCATTATTTATTACTATTTCGCGTCCGCTCATCAAATCTGGCTGATGACCCTATATGACAAGAACGAAGCTTCGGACTTGTCGGCGAAGCAAAAGAAGCTGCTGAAGGATTCTCTCGAAATCGAATGGGCGGCGCGTGCCGCGAAGCGCGGGATTCGAACCCGCCATTAACGACGGAGGACCAGCATGGCAAAATCGAAGCGAGATATTTTCGGAGAGTTGATCGAGGGTGTGGCGGCCATGAAGGCCTACCGCGAAGGCAAGATCACCTTGCGGACTCACAAGGTCGAGGCCGCGCCGCTTCCCACCGTCGATTCGAAACTCATCCTCGACACGCGAAAGAAACTCCGCTGCTCGCGCGCCGTTTTCGCGCGCCGCCTGCGCATCAACGAAAGAACGCTGGAAAAATGGGAACAGGGCCGCGCGAAACCGAATCCACAAGCGGCAGCTCTCGTGCTCCTGGTGCGCCGCTATCCCGACACACTCGCCCGGCTAGATGAACTCGCGGCGCGGTAGATTCACGCAGGCGAGCAATCCCTGGTCTCGTGAGGCGCGAGACCAGGGGCACCCGCCCAGTCGCCCACAACATCCCCTCGTCGACTCGCCATATCACGGTGGATGTTAGCGAACCTGCCTAGTAGAATAGCTGGTCCATGAAAACGATTGTCAATCAGGCGAGGAAGTCTGAGGGCGGACGCTTCCTTAAGTACTTCGGGCCGCTGTTAGATGCTCTGCGGACCCTCGGCGGGTCTGGCACGCCTGATGACGCGGTTGAACGAATCGTTCTGGACCTCGGTTTATCAGACGAGACACGCGGCGAACTGCTAGCCTCCGGCGAATCACGACTAAGGAATCAAGTCGCGTGGGCGAGATTCTACTTGGTGCAAGAAGGCCTAATCGATGCATCGCTGCGCGGTACATGGAGTTTGACCGAGCGGGGTCGCTCAGCCAATATCTCGCTGGAAGAGGCAAAGGAAATCCGACGCAGATGGGTACGCTTTTTCCAGGATCAAAGGCACACCAACACAGCGGGCACTGATGGGGAGGAAGAGACGACTATGGCGGACGGCAGCGAAGTGACTTGGTTTGAGGACTACGCCGATGAAGGCGATGACGTCCAAATAGAGGAGTATGACATTACAGCTGCGCCAAACGACTTTAATGTCCTAACGATCTATAGCTTCCTAGAATCCGGTGCGGTGCGCATCCCGGGATTCCAGCGCAACTACGTCTGGGATCTCGGTCGCGCCTCGAAACTTATCGAATCCTTGATTCTAGGCCTACCCGTCCCGCAAGTGTTTCTATACGAGATTGAGCGAAACAAGTTCCTGGTGATCGATGGCCAACAGCGCCTTATGTCAATCTACTACTTCATTAAGCAACGCTTTCCTAGGAAGGACAAACGCGCCGAACTGCGGAACATATTCGATGAGCATGGGAAAATACCCGAAAACGTGATTCATGACGATTCGTACTTCGAGAATTTTCGATTAAAGCTCTCCGAAACATTGCCAAACCATCCCAATCGTTTTAAGGGCCTAAGTTACGCGACTCTTGGCTCGTACAAGACCCAACTGGAGCTCCGAACGATCAGGAACGTCATCATTAAGCAAAACTCACCCCAAGGCGACGATTCATCGATGTTCGAGGTTTTCAACCGCCTGAACACTGGCGGCATAAACCTAAAGCCTCAGGAAATTCGTACCAGCATGTACCACTCCACTTTCTACGAAATGTTGTATCGTGCAAACTCATTGCCCGCTTGGCGTCGTCTCCTCGCAGGGCGAGAACCGGACCTCCATATGAAGGACGTTGAGATCCTCCTCCGAGGGTTCGCAGTTCTGATCGACGTGGAGAACTACGCACCCTCGATGGTCAAGTTCCTAAACCAATTTTCGCGAAAATGCCGCGCCCACAATGCAGAGCAAAACCGCTACCTCTCGGATATGCTCCAGTCTTTCCTGCAAGCCTGCTCCGATCTTCCCGAAAATGCGTTCCTCAATAAGAGGAATGGTCGGTTCAACGTCGCCCTCTACGAATCTGCATTCGCAGCCTCGTGCGAGGCGGCTTTTCGAGAAAAGCGGATGCCTAACGGCAGGGTTTCGGACCAGCAACTAGCTCAGTTAGAGACCGACAAGGAGTTTCTCGACGCGATGCTTGAGGGAACTACACAAACCAAAAACGTCAAAGCTCGCTTAGATCGAGCGAAAGCCATTCTCGCGCCTCTTTGAGATATGCCCGAAACGACTGCCATTGACCGTCTCTACGAGGAGTCGACCGCGATCTCCAAGGCTCTTCTAGCCACCTCTGAGTACTCGCTTCAGGTGGCAGCGGCCGACCATTTCCGAAAAGCCTTGCTGCTGGCAGCGGCCAGTTACTTTGAACATCGAGTGTCCGGGTGTGTCCTCGACTTTGTGCGGGAGCGCGCCGGCGGGTCTGTGTTGGTTGAGAGCTTCGTCCGCAACAAGGCGGTGGCGCGGCAGTATCACTCGTGGTTCGAATGGGAGGGTAATAACGCCAACAAATTCTTTAGCTTGTTTGGGTCCGAATTCAAGCTAGCGATGAACAAAAACATCAAAGAGTCCACTACGTTGGGCTCCGCAGTTCGCGCCTTTCTGGAAGTCGGGAACGAACGAAATAAACTCGTTCACCAAGATTATGCGACGTTCGCGATGGAAAAAACGCTCGACGAAATATATCAGCTCTACCGGGATGCGCTTCTGTTCGTCGAGCGTTTGCCGCTTGCCTTGCGCGAGTCTGACCCTCAGCCCGCTGTGCCGGCAGATAGGCCCCAGGGGTAACCGTTGAGGCCGGCTGCCCCATCCTTCCGCCTTTCGCGAAGCGTGGGATTCCAACCCTCATTCTCTTAGGGGTTTTACCGCGCAGTTACACGACCGCATCCACTCGAATACGCTGTCTTACCTCGAATACCTTGCGACGCGACTTACTCGATCTCGAGCACGCGCATTACTGGCAGGTCACCGACAGCCGCCGCAGTTCGCCGTTTTTCCAGCCGCTGCCATCGGTCGGCAGGTGCGTGAAGTACACGTAGTAATTCGATCCCAGGATATGCGGATCGTTCCCCAGCCCAACCGCTGTCGGATACGCCGC
>JBELAC010000270.1:0-6197 GCA_049509215.1 Terriglobales bacterium | reverse complement strand
GGTCTTCCCGGGCGCTGGCGTAATGGGGATTTGGCGCTAACCGAGGGCGGGTTCAACGTTTGGTCTCGGCCCACGTTCGGAATATCTTGATGATGTCGGGAAGGTGCGAAACAGATCCGACGGCGGGAATCAAGAGCGAAACAGAATTCTTTCGCGGGCTCCTTGAAACCATCTTTCCGGAGGCTGCTTGAAAGTGACTGTCCGCAGGCTGTTTGAAACTATTTTGCCGTTACCAGGGAATGCGTGATGGCATGGACTGAGAGGGCGATACGGTTCTGCACTCCCACCTTGCGCATCAGTTTCGCGACATGAGCCTTGACGGTACGTTCCTCGATGCCGAGAGCCGACCCGATCTCTTTGTTGGAGCGGCCAGCTACGAGCATCTCAAGAACTTCTTTTTCACGATCGGTGAAAGCGACACGTCCGGTGGGGAATATGCGGCCCGGAGACGAACTGACACGTTCGATGAAAGTCGAGAGCACGCGGCGCGGTGCCCAGACTGAACCCTGGTGCACGATGCGGAGGGCCTGGATGAACTCTGCCGCGGAAGCGGCCTCGTCCACATAGCCCTTGGCGCCGGCGGCAATGGCTTTCAAAACGCTCTCGTCGTCCATGCCGGAACCGGTAACGATGATGCGGAGGTCGGGCCGGACGGCTTTTAGGCTGGCCATCACGTCATAGAGGTTCTGGCCATTGCGATTGCCGAGCAGAACCAGGTCGATGGCGCCCAGTTGGCCGAGATCGGCCAGCGAGGCGGAGACCAGCTCCAGATCTGGTTCAGTATCAAAGAGGGCCCGGAAGCCAACAAACCGTAGCGGATCGCTTTCCACTACGGCAACACGAATAAGAGGCTTTCTCGCAACAGCAGCTTTCATCAAGGTTTCCCTGTTAGGATTGCATCCTGTTCCAGCTTGCCTGAATCAGAGGGGAATTGAAATGATTGGAGGGCAAGTCCAATTACGGGGGTAACCCCGAATAGACACGGCCCAATGGAGGGTTCTAGCGTGATTGGAAGGCGAAAAAGGCGGTTGTACGCCGGGATTCTGGCAGTGGGAATGGTTGGCGCGGGAATGGCACTTGGGCAGGCTCAGGCAGTGCAGGAGCCTGCGGGAGGAACGTCGCAGCCGAAGCTGGTTGGGGATGCGCGGTCGGAATCAGAAGTGCTCGCTCTGGGCTACATGCGAGTGGTGCTGCGGGCCGAGCATGCCTACAAGAAAAAGCACGGGCAGTACACGAATTCACTTTCTGCGTTGGCGGGCACGGGATCGTTTACCAAGCGCATGGCCCAGTCGACGGACCGGGGAGACTACACGGCATCATTTCGGTCGCGCAAGGATGGCTTCATTTTGACGATGACGCCGAAGCACATGGACGCGGAGCACCGGTCGTTCTATGCGGAAGAAGACGGAGTGATTCATGGCGACGATCAAAAGCCCGCGGATTTGGAATCGCCGAGGGTGCAGTAAGGTTTAGCAGGCCGTTCGAGCCGCACCGGAATGATCCATCTGCAAGATGTTATGAATTGCGGCCTGGTGGCGCGTCGTCGCTCTCTCTGCGGACAACGGGCACCGGAGGCGAATCGGGGTCTTGGCTGCTCACTCGGGCGGCTTCTTTGCTTTCGGTGCGCCGTAGTTCCTTCAAAATGTCGGCGCGCTCGCGGGCGCTGTAATCACGAGCAAATCGGGTTAAGGCTTCGGTCAGAATTTCGTGGTGGTGCACGTTCTCCAATCCCGGCTCCCGGGTGATATTCAGCCACAAGCGATGGAGCAAGAGCACATCCTCGTCCTTCATGGTCGGGGTATGCGGTCCGATGCGGAAGGTGTCGAGATGGCCGTCGGGATGAACGACCTGCAGCACGAACTGCTTCTTCGGTTCGGGTAGAGACTCCCAGGCGCGGCCCAGAGCGAAGGCCTGCTCGTCGGGCGCCATTTTGCTGGACACTCCGATCACGACGGCAGAAGAATCGAGATTGTTGGCGGTCTGCACGATGGCGGTCCACACATCGCCGGCCGGCACGACGAGCAGCGAAACTTTCTTGCCGAAACTCTCTGCAACGGCGACCGCGCGTGTGAACAGCGTTTGCTCGTAATCGCTGAAAATCTGGTCGGGAACGAGATCGTAGGCAGCGGAGCCGAAGCGGCTGACGCGCGCCGACATGACGACGACATCCTGATCGCGAATGTCGAACTTTTCGAGCGCCCAACGCAAATGAGTCAGCGTATTGTAATCGCGCACCGGAACCAGCACATTGCCGCGGCGGATGTTGAGACTTTCGCGCTCGACAGTGTCGCGCTGCAGCAACTGAAACTGGTCATGCATGTGGTCATGCGCGGCCGCTTTTTTCTTCCGATTGCTGAATTCGGAAAGCGTGAAGATCACAAAGAAAATGGCGGAGAATGCGATGCCGGTTACGGTGGCCACGGACTTGGTGAAGAGATTGATGATGGCCGTAGCCAGCAGCACGGCGGTCACCGAGGCCATGCCGAACGGGATTTCGTAGCGGCCAAGTCTGAAGTTGACCGGCACTTTCCAGCCGCGCTCGCCCTTGTACTTGAAGCGGAGCACCAGCATGGCGAGGCCCTTGAACGCGAAACTCCAGATCACGCCGAAGGCGTAGGCTTCGCCCAGGGCATACACATCGCCGCGGCTGGCGACGATGGTAAAGACCTGCAGGATGACGATGAGATTGATGATGCGGTAGCTGGTTCCATATTTCTTGTGCGGAAAGCGGAACCAGTCGGAAAGCACGCCATCTTCGGAGACGCGATTCAGCACGCCATTCGAGCCGATGATCGCGGTGTTCACTGCGCCCGACAGAATGAGAAAACCGACCACAACCACGAAACCGCGGAAGACGAGGCGCAGCAACTCCGGGCCATACATGTACATGGCGAGACCCGCGATCAGATTGTCTTTGTAGACAGATACCCGAGCCGCGTCCGGGATCAGCATGACCGCGAGCAACGCAGTCAGTCCGGTAAAAATAAAACTGTAGAGTGCGATGACGATCGCAGCCTTCTTCAGGTTCTGGAGCTTCGGATGCGCCAGTTCACGATTGACCTGGGCGAGCGATTCTTCGCCGCTCATGGCGAGCACCGAGTGTCCGAAGGCGATCATGATCCCGAGAATTCCGAACTTCTGGGCCAGACTCTGATCGGGGAAGCTGTGGTGGAGGAAGCCGAGGGACTCTTTCGTGAAGTGCAGGTTGCCCGGGGTGGGCAGGGGCACGTGCTGATATCCAACCTTGAAGAGTGTGAACGCCGACCAGCCGAGCAGAGCGACGACCATGACGGTGGTGATCTGCATGACCCAGAGCGCTTTTTCGCTGGACTCGTGGATGCCCTTGATGTTTTCCCACCAGTAGTACATGGTGACGGCCAGCGCGAACAGGACAGAGGTCCAGTTGACATCGAGCTGCGGGGTGCCGTGAAAGATGTTGTGAACGGCGCGCGGGATCCAGCCATGGGCGTCGGCGGTAACCATGACCTCGTTGATCAGGCCGACGATGTATTGTCCGGCCGATACGCCCGAGATGGGGCCGGTCAGGACGTAATCGAACATCAGCGCGGACACGCTCAGTTTTGCGAGCGTGCCTCCGAGCGCCTCTTTGACGACTTTATAGACGCCGCCGCGGACGAACATCGAACAGCTCTCGACATAGACGGCGCGCACCGTGAAGGAGAAAAGCATGACTCCAACGATGAACCAGGGGGCAGATTTGCCGACGGCCTGCTCGGCGATGCCGCAGGCGTAAAAAGCGGAGGATGCGAGGTCGTTGAGTACGATGGCGGCGGCGCGCCAGAAGGAGATGAACGTGAGCATCACCGACGTGGCGACGACGATGCGAACGCGGTTGGAACCATTGGTGACGGGCTGGATGGGAGAGGACATTCAGGAAGGCGGCGCGCTCAGGAGTGGTGCTCTTCCTCCCGTCCGAAAAGAGTTTCCGCGTCCTCGACGAAGGTGATCAGCAGGACCAACGTTGAACCGAACAAACCGATCGCGAACATCGCTTCCAGTATTCGCACCAGGAGCGTGCCCAAGAGTGAAATCATCAACACATCGTATCTGATTGGCGCAGTTGGAACAATGCTGGAGAGCGGTTTGGTATTGGGCGCTGTTTCGGGCGCTACAGGCGAAACTAAATGAGAGCCGGCAACTGAATCACCGCATGGCCCAAATCCAGTTTGCTATGCTTGCGCGGTGAGAAAAATCCATTCGAGCGCGTGGCTCTTGACGATACTGTCGGCGGGGCTGCAGGTCGTGATCTTTCCTCTGCCGGGCCTGTACTGGCTGGCATGGATCGCAGTTGCGCCGCTGCTGATTGCGCTGCTGCGGGCGCGTCCGGCGGGCGCTTTGCAGCTGGATGCGGCGGTGAAACTGGCTCCGGCGTCGGGGTGGCAAGGATTTCTGCTCGGCTATCTTTGCGGGATCCTCTGGTCGGCGGGAACATGCTACTGGATTTTCGACACCATGCATCGCTATGGCGGGCTTCCCATTCCCGTAGCGCTTTTTGCGCTGATACTGTTTTGCATGTATATCGGGCTCTACCACGGATTGTTCGGGCTGCTGGTGGCGCTGGTGGCATCTCCGGGATTCTCGATGCGGCGGGCATTGGTGGCCGCGCCGTTTTTGTGGGTGGCGGTTGAGCTGGCGCGGACGCGGATCACCGGGTTTCCCTGGGAATTGCTGGGGTACGCGCAGACGGGAAACTATGCGCTCACGCGGATTGCGACGATCACCGGGGTTTATGGACTCTCGTTTGAAATTGTGCTGGTGAACTGCGCATTTGCGGCCGCATTCCTGGTAGGAAGAGAGCGGCGGAAATTGCTGCTGGCGGCATCTTTCGGGGCGGTCATCGTATTACAGGCTGGACAGTGGATGCCCGCGCCAAAGTTGGCCGCAGATCACACGGCGGTCCTGGTGCAGCCGAATATTCCGATCCTGGAAGGCTCGGGATGGCAGATGAAGTATTTTCAGAGCACGCTGGCGGACCTGGCGCGGGTGAGCCTGCATCCGCCGGGAGCGGGCGAAGGGAACTGGCATCCTGATGTGCTGGTGTGGCCGGAGTCGCCGGCGCCGTTTTATACGAACGATCCGCAATTTCGCGATCCGGTCAGCGAACTGGCGAAGCAGTTGGGAAGTTGGGTGGTGGCGGGGGCGATCGGGATCAATCCCGCAGGGCAGAACGGCGGGGAGAATTCGCAGATTTTCAATTCGGCCGCCCTGGTGAGTCCGCAAGGGGAGTGGACGGCCCGATACGACAAGATTCATCTGGTGCCCTTTGGCGAGTATTTGCCGTTCCCGCAGATTTTCGGCTTTGCGGGAGGGTTAACGAAAGAGGTGGGAGAATTTCAACATGGCACG
This sequence comes from Terriglobales bacterium, assembly GCA_049509215.1. Classification (GTDB taxonomy): domain Bacteria; phylum Acidobacteriota; class Terriglobia; order Terriglobales; family Acidobacteriaceae; genus Acidiflorens. The sequence continues at coordinate 830 of JBELAC010000270.1, read as the reverse complement.
TCGCGCCGGCCGCTGGATGCAGGTGGGCAGCGACTGGGGACGTTTATCTGCTACGAGTCGATTTATCCAGACGAAGTGCGGCGGTTTGGGGCGCAAGTGCTGGTGAATATTTCGAACGACGGCTGGTACGGCGACAGCGGCGCATGGAAGCAACACTTGCAGCAAACGCGGATGCGGGCAATCGAGAATGAGCGCTGGCTGCTGAGCGCTACGAACACGGGGTTGACGGCGGTGATCGACCCCCTGGGCAGAGTGGTAACGGAAGTTCCACGGAAGGAGCGGACCGCGCTGGTGGCGCACTACGCGCTTTTGTCCGGTACCACTTTCTACACCCGGCACGGGGATTGGTTCGCGTACCTGTGTGCGATAATTTCAGCAGGCGCGCTGGGAGCACGTTTTGTACTTTCGGGAAGTGCGCGAGAGAAAAGAGAGCCATAGGTAATGTTGGATGAACTCGAACAGCAATATTCCTCATTGAAGACCAAGGTTCACGACCTGCGGGAGTATCTTTGACGCGGGCAAACTGCGCCAGCAGTTAGTCGAGATCGAGAAGCAGGCGGCGGATCCTGGGCTGTGGTCGAATCCCGCAAAATCTCAGCAGGTGATGCGCGAGCGCAAGCGACTGGAAAACGTGTTGTCGCTGGAAGGCGATCTGGCGCGGCGGACGGACGACATTGTCGCCTATTTTGACTTGGGCAAAGAAGGCGAGGATGTTTCCGCCGACCTGCAGCGGGAACTGGATTCGCTGCGCGATCTGGTGGACCGGGTCGAGACCGAGACGCTGCTTTCGGGTGAGAACGATGCCCGCAATGCGATCGTGACCATCCATC
>JBELAC010000027.1:0-51485 GCA_049509215.1 Terriglobales bacterium | reverse complement strand
AAGAGCATACGAATCGCAAATCTCACTCTGGCAATCGCGGCGTTTCTAACCGTTTCAACGCTGGCCAGCGCGCAACTGGTCCTCGACGACTTTTCGACCGGCCCTTATCAGAAGACGCTGAAGACCGGGCACGACACCAATACGCAGACGGGGAAAATGGCCGGCGGCAGCCGTGCGACGGACTACGTCTCCTGCCCGGATGCTGGCTGCGCGGGCGGCGGCGCAGGCGACAACCCTTTTGACCAGCCCAACTCATTTCAGATCAAGCCGAAGACCAAGACCACTCCAAGCGCGCTGATCTTCAACAGCGGATACAAGACATATCCGGTGCTCTATCTCTCATACGGGTACGGCTCACCGATGACCATCGACCTTTCATCGAGCTATGACCGGATTCGGCTCAACTTCGACGGCGAAAACCAGGTCATAAATTTCAACCTCCTCGTGTTCTCGAGCAGCGGGTATAGCCAGACCGGATGCAACATCGTCGCTCCGGGGTACATGACACCGTTCACCATCGATTTCCCGTTCGTGGATTTCACCTCCGGAGCGGACTTCAGTGCGGTGAATTACATGGTCCTTGAGTTCGACGTGGGTGGAGGTCCGAACATGCAAGCCGACTTTGCGGTGACGTCTTTCGAGGCGATCCCCATCGGCGCGCCGCCAGCCGACATAACTTGCCCTGGGCTCGGCAAATAGCTGGCGCCGAAGAAACGATAGCGCGGCTGAGAATCGGAAACCCGCAAGTCCTTTCCACAGGTATTTCTGGCGATGCACCTGAGCCAAGTCATCGCCGCAGACAACTCAACAAGGAGATGATTATGAAAAACGTAAACACAACTCGCATCGCAGGAAGACTGGCACAGGTCTGCTTTGTGGCGCTGCTATTCGGTGCATTGTCACTCAATGTCCACGCCCAGGCCTTTGTCTACTGGTCAAATAGCGTGAATTACGATAACGGTTTCAATCCGAAAGTCGCCTACGATGGCACAACCGTCATCGACGTTCACAATGGAAGCGGCGGCGCCGGCCCGCTGTGGTATCGCGTCGGACAGTTAGATTATCCGTTCACTTCGATTGCCTTCAGCAACAGCCATCAATACCAGGCCAAGGGATTCAACCCTTCGGTGGCGCTCTCGGGCGCGACCGTGGTCGAGGTGCACAATGCGACCGCCGGGGCAGGATCGCTGATGTACCGTGTGGGCATCGTCAACACAAAGAAGGATACGATTCAATGGGGCAAGGCCTACAAATATGACAACGGCTTCAACCCGTCGATAGCCCTGTCGGGCACAACGGCCGTCGAAGTTCACAACGCGGGCGGTGAATCGGGCCCGGAATGGTATCGAGTGGGGACGGTCAACCCGTCAACCAAGACCATCGCATGGTCCGACAGTAACCAGTACGACAATGGATTTAATCCCTCGGTTGCGATGTATCAATTTTCCGGCACGTTAGCTGTTCTTGAAGTGCACAATGGCGGCAACGGCGCTGGTCCGCTGTGGTATCGCAACGGTATCGTCAGCGGGTCAACCATTGCCTGGCAGAACAGTTCGGAATACGCCTCGTACGGCAACAACCCCACCATTGGTTTTGACGGCGGAGCCTTCGTCGAAGTTCACAACGCCGATGCGGGTGGAATCGTGGAGCTTTGGGACGATTCCGGCGAGTGGTATGAAAATTCCCTGCTCTGGCAGGAATCGGCAAACTACGACGTCGGGATGAACCCTTCGGTCGCGTTGACTTCAGTCGGCGGTTACGCGGTGGAAGTTCACAACGGCAGCGACGGAGTCGGGCCTCTGTGGTATCGCATTGGTCAGATCGAAGTCATTCAGTAAGACACATTCGACTACGAAAATGTGCGTCCCAACCACTTACTTCCCGCAGGTCTTGCATCGACGCGCCTGATTCAAGTCGTCGTGAAAAAACTTTTCATCACTTTTCATCAAAGGAGATCAATATGAAAACGGAAACGACAAATCAGCAAGCCAGTTTGAAACATTCGGCGAGAGCAGCGCGCGGAAAGCGGAGCGGAGTTCAGGTCATCGCGGGCGCAGTATTTTGCGTGGTCGCGTTGTGCGGTGCACTCTCAATCATGGCGCAGGCGCAGCAAAAAGTCTCCATCAGCTTTCAACCGGTAAATGTTCCGGGAGCCGCGGCAACTCAGGCTTACGGCATTAACAACAAGAACCTCATCGTCGGCGACTACATCAACGCCGCCGGCGCGCAACTCGGGATGGATCTCAAAGGCAGTAAGGTAACCTCGTACTCATGTCCAGACGGAGCGCAGACGGTCCTCCTGGGCGTGAACTCCGGGAAAATCGGCGTCGCCGATTGTGCAGGTGCTGATCCGCTGAGAGAGCCGGGACCGGATGGGCAGATCTATCTTGCTTTCGATGGACATCTCAACCAGCTCAGCAAGGTCTGTATCTGCAATAACCCGGAGGGCGTCGCCATCAATGACCCCGAAATCCTGATGGTGCTCTTCCAGGATGAGAACGGAAATCCGCAGATCGGAACCTTCGGTGTGAATAGCGGCGTCTTCACCCAGTTGTCACCACCGGAACAGGTTTATGAGCCTGTGCCGAATCCCTGGTATCCATTGGGCATCAACAATTCGGGAGCGCTGGTATTGGAGACTGTTAATCCGGCGTCCGGGCTTATTGATTCCTGGTTTTACAGCGGCGGGACTTACACGGAGATCAACGTTCCGGGCGCGCTTTCAAGCTATGCGCACGGCATCAACAATAACGGGGACATCGTCTATACGTTTCTCGATGCCAACCTGAGGAGCCACGGGGCTCTTTACCTGGCGAGCACCGGGCAATTCTATGAATTCGACGATCCTAACGGGCCGGGCGTGACCGAGGCCTTCGGCATTAACGACGAAGTTGCCGGTAAGAAAAGCAGCAAGTTGCGAATCGTCGGCGATTACTCGCTCCCAGGTGCGCTGAACCAGGCGTTCGAGGCAACCGTAACCATCAAGCCTTAGAATGTCCTGTAGTTGGACCGAGGGCCTGACTCAAACCAGGGTCAGGCCCGTGTTTAGTTCCTGCGAAAAACAGGGCAGGAGTAAGAAGCCTCCTCGCTCCTGCCGGGAAACCAAGGTTGTCCTGACCGCTATTGCGGAGGCGGTGCCGGCTGCGGCGGCGGGACAGCAGCCTGGCTGGATCCCATTGGGGCTGGCTGCTGCTGTGCCGGACGAACATCAGGCGGCCGCGAATCGACCGGTGCGGGCGGCGGATGATATTCCGTGTTCTCCGCCTTGTTTCCCGACCCCAAAGGCTCCATGGAAACTACCTGGAACGGCCGCACCTTTTTGTCGCCATCTGCCACCTTCAGGAAGAGGCGATCCTTCTTAATGTTGAATTCCGATTCGTGTCCGATGGGCAAAAGTACCGCATGCTTCGCGTCCATGGGACGAATGTGGTACTCCATTTCAGTCCCAATCCATTTTCGAAACCCTCGCCTTTCTCCGCAATAGGACGTTCATCGGTGGCGACCAGCGCAGTCTGTCGGAGCTGGGTATCGAACCGCACTACTGTCACAGAGCAAAGTATCTAGAATCTTTGTGAGACTGACCCGCGGATTTGAGAGTCCATTGCTCTTCGCAATGTATGGTGCGGCGATACTGCTGAGTGCTGCGTTGATTTACACAACAACAGTGTGTGGATTTGTGCACAACTCTCACATTGTTCTCCAAAACGGAGGCTACCAAGTTCACAGTGACGTATCCTGGGGACTCCCTTTCCCAGAAGCGTTCTATTTTTCATGCATTACCTTTACCACGATAGGGTATGGCGATCTTGCTCCATTAGGAATCACGAGATTTTTGGCGGCGTCAGAAGGGCTATTGGGGCTCGCCGTGGCAAGCTCATTCATAGTGGCGCTCGTTAAGAGATACATAGAGAAATGACCAAAGACACAAGTGGTCTAGCCGAGCGAACGCCGATTCGAAAGCGGGCTACACACCTCTATCGATAACCTTAAGTCAGATTACTCATCGAGCGTGATTTAAGGGACGATCGCAGTATAGGTCCCGATAAACGCGCTTGTAGTGAGCGCTGGCGATTCCGAAGGCGGACACAAGGCAAGGGCGCTTTCGCCGAATCATCGATTTGTGATCGCATTCCATTCGCCGGACGGAGTCTTTGAAACCGGACTGCTCAGATGCCCTGCGGAGAAAATGGCAGAAACACCAGCCGGCAGCACGAAGGGGGGCACTTTCTCTGGTTCGGTTTGAAAGCAAAACTCGCTGAATTGCGGCGAATTCCAGCGAGTTTCAGAGCAATCCAGGCGGATTTCTCTGCACTTCAGACTTGTTGGTAGCGCTACCGGGAATCGAACCCGGGTTTGAAGATTGAGAATCTTCCGTCCTAACCCCTAGACGATAGCGCCACGTGGGTTCCAGGAGCGAATTTCGCCCTCTGACAAACCACGATTATAACAAAGCGCCCCGCCTTCTTCTTCCGTCTTACGAATAGGCTAGCTTTCTCGTGTTGTGCCGCAGCGATCGGCCTTCGGCCAAACCGTAGACTTCCTCTGCCAGATTCTTGGCGTGATCGCCGATCCGCTCCAGCGCCTGAGCCGCCAGCAGGATGTCAAAATTCTGCTGACCGGTTGGCCCGCAAGGGGTCGCCAGATGTCTCTGGAACAAGGCGTGACACAAGCGGTCGACTTCCGGATCCGAGCGCAGGACACTTTGCGCGTACGTGAGATCCCGCGTCTGAAAACCCTGATGAACCTGCTCCAGCATTTCGCAGAGCAGCGATGCCATCTCGATCAACTGGTGCGAGTCTGCCGCCGGCAATTTTCCCCGCCGCGCCTGCAGTTGCATGATCGCGCTATATGCGAGATCGCCAATGCGTTCCAAGTCAGTGATGAACTTCAGGCATGCCAGAAGTTCACGCGCTTTGGCTTCGCCGACCCGCGTAATCGCTCCCGGCAGTTCCTCATCGATCCTGCGTTCGATCTGATCCAGCTCTTTCTCACAATCTTTGATGGCGAGTACCGCTAGCCGCGATCCGTTCGCGAGGGAGTCGCGTACATTAAAAACTGCGTCGCGGGCGATCAAGCAGGCGCGCAAGACCAGCCCCGGAAGCTCGTTTTCCTCGAACTCAACATCCGGACCAGCATTCCGCGTACGCGCCTCCGCTGGGCTTGAAGAGGACGTTGTGGAAGAAGTAGCGCGCCTTCCAGAGCGCGTAGCAGAGGTTCTGGGTTTCGTGGACATAGAAGAGCCAGGACAAAAGACCGTGGGTTGAGTTTACCAGCCCCACGGTCCTGCCATTGCTAAACGACCGTTAATTCACCGTGGCCGTGATCGTAGCGGAAGCAGATCGGGGCCTTGACTACCTCTTTTCCAGCGCGGCCGCCCTTTGCTCAGCTCGTGAGGCATCCGCGTCGCGGTGCAACCCTCGATAGGCGCGTGCCAGCAACCGCCAGGCGGCGGCATTCTTGGGATCCGACTTGGTAAGCGCTTCAAGGTCGGGCAGCGCGGCAGCAAAGTCGGACTTTAGGATCTGCGCTTCGGCCAGGCCGAGGCGTCCGTCGACGTTCTCCGAGTCGGCTAGGAGCGCGGCTTCGAATTGATCTTCGGCGTTGTGTGCGTCGTTGAGACGGAGGTAGACCTGGCCGAGCCTGATCCTCGCGCTCGTCTGGCTCGGAGCGAGTTTCAGCCCCGCCTCGAGAGCATCCCGGGCCCCACCCAGGTCACCGCTTTTTTCCAGCGCCTGACCCGCTTCAAACGCCGCCGTCGAGTCGTTGCCCCGCAATTGGAGTGCGCGCTTCAGGTGAGCCGCAGCTTTCGCGTAGTCCTGAACCGCCAGCTCCAGTTCGCCCAGTTGGCGGAGAGCCGTCGCAGAGTCGGGATCGATCTGGACTGCTTTTTCCAAATATTGCCGCGACTCGGCCATGCGCCCGTCGTCCGATGCCAGCATCGAGTTGTGGAGCAGGTTCTGCACTTCAATCTTATCCTTGGGATCAGGCAGGTTCGCAGCGGGTTGCGAGCCCGCGGTCGGGGCCGGCAGCTTGGCCTTCCATTTCGCCAGTTCGGCTTGCAGTTGCGATTGTGCGGGCGATGCGGAGCTCTGTGCGTTCGCGTCCTGGGCTATGTACAGATTCTTCAGTTCGTGAGGGTCGGCCTGCAGGTCGTAGAATTCGGGCCGCGGGGCTTCGATGAACTTGCCTTTCTCTTCCCGCACGGCTTTCAGAGGAGCCCATCCCCAGCGCAGCGGATAGTCAGTCTCGCCGAGCAGCGAGCGTGCGGGTTGAGTTTCGGAATTGATGAGCGGAACCAGGGAATCGCCGTTCAGTTCTGCGGGCGCAGGCGTGTTGGTCATGGAGAGAACAGTAGGAAGAATGTCCGTGGTGCGAACTAGGGAGTCTACGACCAATCCGTGATGCGCTCCGCCCGCCGTCTTAAGAATGAGTGGAATGTGGAGTGTGGAGTCGTATAAGAAAAGTCCGTGAGTATCTTCTCCGTGCTCGCCGAGCCCCTCGCCGTGATCGCCGGAAATAATAATGATGGCGTTCTGATAAGCGCCGGACTTCTTGAGGGTTGCGATGAAGTGGCTGAGCGCGGAATCGGCATAGGCGATCTCGCCATCGTAAAGATGAGACCCGTATTTTTCCGAGAACGGCGGAGGCGGCTCGTAAGGATCATGCGGATCAAAGAGGTGGATCCACATGAAACGGGGACCGGTGGGATGCTGGCCGAGCCAGGTTTCGGCGTGCTCGACGACGGTTCCGGCGCGGCGCTCGACCCGCCCCCAGCGTTCTTTCGTGTCGGCCTTGGCGGGGAAGTTGTCGTAAAAATCGAAGCCGCGGTCAAGGCCGGGAGCGAGCGTGCTGGCGTCGAGAATGACGGCGCCAATGAAGGCCGCGGTCTGGTATCCCTGCTTTTTGAGGAGTTCGGCCCAGGTAACGTGCTCCGGCGCGAGAGGAACTCCAAAATCGGTGACGCCATGAACGCTCGGCAGAAGGCCTGTCAGGATGCTGGTGTGGGACGTGTTCGTGATCGGGCTATGGGTGAAGGCCTCGGTGAAACGGATGCCGTCAGCGGCGATTGAATCGATCGTGGGTGTCTCGACCTGCTTATATCCGTAGCAGCCCACATGGTCAGCGCGCAGGGTATCGATGGTGATGAGGAAGACATCGGGCTTGGCGGCAGGCGAAGGCTGTGCGTGGAGAGCGGTTTGGAGAAATATGCTGGGTAGAATGATGACGGCGAGAAAAAAAATTACGAGTCGTTTCATCGCGTCAAGCCTAGCACAATTTCTTCCAGCGGTTGGTTAGGGCTGAGGATAGCGATCACTGCGATGGCTGCTCGGCGAGGCGTATCATCTGGTGACGTTCTTTGCGAGCCTCGCGTCGCTTGCGCGTCCGTTGCAGGAGGATTTTATGCGCCGCTCTGCCCTTGTCCCATCTTGCTTCGCCTTACGAATTGCGAAGACTCTCCTTGTACTAGCGGGACTGGTTGCTCTGTCCGGGTGCTGGGTGACTTCAGTGAATCCTTTATACGAAGACAAATTTGTTTCCAAGCCCGACCCCGACCTTATTTTTGACCAGAACCTTGTCGGGACTTGGGGATTCGACGACGAAGACTGCCCGGGGACTTTGAAGATCGAAGCCGAGGAAGGGGCCTATGACTTGACGATGACGCCCTCCCCACAGTGCAAGCGCGACGAAAAGATTCTCAAATACGAAGGGCACCTGGTTAAGCTCGACAGCCATGTCTTTCTGGATCTTGCGCCACAGCAGGAGGAAGTTTGCGTCATGTGCCTCCCGCTCCGGCAGTTTTTCTTGGTGAAGATTGAAAGAAACTCACTTGCTCTCACGCCGATCGACTATGACTGGTTGAAGAAGTCCATCGAACAGAAAACGGTGATTATCCAGACCGTGCCCGATCGTCCTGAAATAGTGTTGACGGCGTCGTCAAAGGAGCTGAAAGATTTCGTGCGCAAATATGCCGACGATAAGTCCGCATTTCGGTCCGTGCCCAGCGACACGTTCAAAAGAAAGTAGCATTGCAAGATGCGCGATATAGGCCGCTTCCATACGATAAACTGAACTCACCGATGGCGCCCCCTTTTCGTCGACTCATTCTCACCCTGACAGCTCTCACCGCGCTTCAGGCGGCCGCGCAAACACCCGCCAAGCCGGCTCCGAATGTGGTGCTGATCACGATTGATACGCTGCGCGCAGACCATGTGGGCTGCTACGGGTACACAAAAATCAAGACTCCGAATATTGATGGGCTGGCGGCGGATGGGGCGCGCTTTGAGCGGGCATTTGCCGTGGTCCCGGTGACGTTGCCGTCGCACACGACGATGCTCACCGGCACGTATCCGATGTTGAGCGGGATGCATGACTTCAGTGCGAACAAGTTGAGTTCGACGCAACCGACCATGGCCTCAGTTCTGAAGCAATCGGGATACGCGACCGGGGCGGTGATCGCGGCGGCCGTGCTGGACTCGCGCTTCGGACTGAATCAGGGATTCGATTTTTATTATGACCACTTTGATTTCAGCCGGCTGAACGAAGCGAATCTGGATGAGATGGAACGCCCCGGCAACGTGGTGGCGGATGTTGCGTTGGACTGGGTGGAAAAGAACTGGCAGAAGAAATTCTTTTTGTGGATGCATCTCTACGATCCGCATTATCCCTATAACCCGCCCGAGCCGTACAAGCATGAATATGCAGCCCAGCCTTACGATGGAGAAATTGCATTTGCCGACGAGCAGGTTGGCCGCCTGCTGCGCTATTTGAAAGAGAAGGGAATTTACCAGAACACTGTGATCGTCTTGGCGGGCGATCATGGCGAAAGCCTGGGTGAGCACGGCGAGAGGACACACGGATTCTTCATTTACAACGCGACCATGCACGTGCCGCTGATCGTCCGCGTTCCGGAAAGCACGGGAGCACGAACGGTGTCCGATACCGTTTCGCTGGTCGACCTGATGCCGACAGTTCTGGGTGCAGTGGGAATTGCCGTTCCAACCCAGGTGCAGGGAAAGAGCCTGCTGGCGCTCGTTCGCGGCGGTGAGAGCGACACGGCTGAGCGGGACCGCAACGTATACGGGGAAACGTATTTGCCACGAATTCACTTCAACTGGAGCGAACTGCGCGGGGCGGAGAATGCCAAGTATCACTTCATCGACGCGCCAAGGCCAGAACTGTACGATCTGGCGAAAGATCCGGGAGAGGTCCACAATCTGCTTGCCGAGAAGAAGGCGGTCGCGGAAGAGATGCAGGCCAAGCTAGCCGCAATGATTCGCGATTACAGCGCGGGCAAGGAACTGGCGGAGAAGACCGGGCTCGATCCGGCGCTGATGGATCGCTTGAAGTCTTTGGGGTATGCCGCCTTTTCGGGCGGAGGCGATCCGACGATCAGCAGCCGGAATTTGCCGGATCCGAAAGATCGCATCGAAACCTATGAATTGTTTTCCGATGCGATGGCGGCGAGCCAGCACGGGCGGTATGAGGAGTCGATCGAAAAGCTGAAGAGCATGATCAAGGTTGAACCGAACTCGGTTTCGGCGCATTACATGGAAGGGCTGGACTATTACCACCTGAAGATGTATCCGGAGGCGGTGACGGAGTTGCAGCGGACGGTTGAGTTGAGCCCCGATTATGCGTTCGCTTTTTTCAATCTTGGTATGGCGCAGGCGCACGCCGGACAGATCGACGCAGCGATCGCAACCTTGCAACGTGCGATACAACTCGATGGAACCAATTTCGAGGCAGCATTCAATCTGGGAGTGGCGTTTCTACAGAAGCGCGATTTGGAGCAGGCAGCCGAAGCGTTTCGGGGGTCAGTGACGGTGTACCCGGAGTTCGCGCGCGGACACCGGGCGCTGGGAGAGACGCTGCTCTATCAAGCGAAGATCGACGACGCGATTACAGAGTTACGGCGTGCGGTGGAACTTGCGCCCCATGAATCGCAGATGCATGAGTCGCTGGCGAAGGCGCTCGAAGCAAAGGGAATGACCGGCGAAGCGGCCCAGGAAAGGCGACTGGCGGCGCAAGAACAGCAAGCGGCGCCACAATAAACGATGGTGCGCCCACCCAGAATCGCTTGCATCGCATTATTGGTCATCGCCGCCGGCGCCGCGGCTCGTGGGCAGAATGCAAGGACGCCGCAGGGCTTGCCTAAGCCGGGAATGTCGCACGCAACGGCGGCGAAGCAAAGTAATCCCAGCGTTATATTGATCACGATCGATACGTTGCGCGCGGACCACGTTGGGTGCTATGGCGCGCAAAACGTCAAGACGCCGACGCTCGATGCGCTGGCGAAAGATGGTGTGGTGTATGAACGCGCGATCTCGCAAGTTCCTCTCACATGGCCTTCGCACGCTGTGATTTTGACCGGAACGTATCCTTTTCAAAACGGAGTTCAGGACTTCACGGGGCAACCTCTCGGGCTGCAGTTTCGCTCCGTGGCGCAGGCCTTTCAGAAAGCCGGATACGCGACCGGCGCGGTCGTGAGCGCGTTCGTGCTCGACCGCAGTTGGGGATTGGCGCGCGGCTTCGACTTCTACGACGACGCGTTTTCGGCGAAGACGTTCGAACAGAAAGATACAGGGCTGGTGGATCGCCGTGCCGGGGAAAGCGTGGCGCACGCGATCACTTGGTTAAAGAAGACACCGCGGCGTCCGTTTTTTCTATGGCTGCACCTTTATGACCCGCATAACCCGTACGATCCGCCGGAGCCGTTTCGCACCGAGTACAGCAGTCATCTCTACGACGGCGAGATTGCCTACGCAGACCACGAACTCGGCGCGCTGATGACGTGGCTGAAACAGAATCATCTTTACGATTCGTCGCTGATTGTCATGCTCAGCGATCACGGCGAGTCATTAGGGGAACATGGAGAAGACGAGCACGGATTTTTCATCTACAACGCGACCGTGCATGTGCCGCTGATCGTGAAACCGCCTGTTGGGAGCGGGATTACGGCTGGGCGAGAGAGTCATCCCGTGGAGACAACAGCGGTCGCGCCCACATTGCTGCAATTGGCGGGCGTGAGGGATGCGATCGATGGACAATTTCAATCACCACCTTTGCTGGGAGGAAAACCGGGATCGAAGCAGGCCGGGAAAGACCCGGCCTATAGCGAGACGTTCTATCCATTCAGTTCGTTCGGGTGGAGTCCACTGCATGCGCTGGAGAGCGAACGGTTTCATTTTATCGACGCACCCAAACCTGAGTTATATGACCTGGTGAGCGATCCGTCGGAAATACACAACATCGCGAGCGAGCAGCCGGCTACGGTCGCTGTACTGCAGGAGAAGTTGCAGGTGATATTGGCACACGATCCATTTCGCGGCAAAGAGGAACCGGCGGGGAACCTGAGCCCGGAAGCGCAAGCTAAATTGCGCGCGCTCGGATATTTTGGATTTCGCGCGGCGGTTTCTTCGGAGGCGTTGAAGAAGGGCTTAGCCGATCCGAAAGATAAGCTGTGGGAATTCAACCTGATTTTGAAGGCGGAGGATGCGTTTCAGAGCAAGCACGACGACCAGGCGGAGGCGATGTTGCTGCGCGTGCAGGAACAGGACGCACAGATTTATATCATTCCGTTCCTGTTGGGGGAGTCGGATTTGCGGCGCGAGAATTGGGAGAAGGCCGCGGCGGAACTGGAACGCTGCCTGGAACTGAATCCGAATTTCGATAACGCGATGACCGGGCTGGCGCGGGCATTGGCGAAGCTCGGACGTGGCGAAGAAGCGAAGGGTTGGCTGGATAAGGCGTTGCAGAGCAATCCGCGGAACTACATGGCGTGGTATCAGAAGGGACTGATCGCCGGAGGAAGCGATCCGGCGGGTGCGCAGTCAGCGTATGAAAAGACGATTGCGATTCAGCCCAATTTTTCCGCGGGACAGCGGGAAATCGGAATGCTGTTTTTCGGGCAAAAGAACTATCGCGCGGCGGCGCCGCATCTGGAAAAAGCAATTGACCTGGGACTGGATGACGCTCGCATGCACAACTTTCTGGGAATCTGCTACAACCACACCAGTCGGACGGGGAAGGCCCTGCAGGAGTTTGAGCAGGCGATCAAGCTTGATCCTAGGCTGGCGGAAGCGCACCTCAACCTGGCATTCGCCCGGCAGCTTTTGCATCAGGACAAGGCCGCTCGGGAGGAGTACGTGACGGCTTGCAAGCTGGATCCGCAGTTTTGTAAGTACGTGCCGGCGGAATGAATTTCCAGTTCTCGCAAGTCTCTTTCGCTGCGAAAGAAACCATCGAACCACGGATGCACCGAGGATTTCTCGGCTTACATTCTCCCGGACTATTGTTTCTTGGCCGCGCGCAGGCGTTGGGCCTCCGAGCGCTCACGATCCGCATCGGCTTGGCGGCCCAGTTGAGTGTAGGCGTCGGCCAGGAATCTGTGGGGCTCAGGAGAAGCAGGCTGAAGTTCCGCGGCTTTGCCTAGATGCGCCAGAGCATCCTGCGGACTTCCCGTCAGAGTGAGAGCGCGGCCGAGCAGCAAGTGCGCCGCGTAGTGGTTCGGGCGGATTTCGATCAGTTTCTGGTATTCGCGGATGGCATCGGGCAGGCGATCGGCGCGCGCATACGCGGTTGCGAGCAGGTACAAGGCCTCTGGCCACTCCGCCGAGAGAGACGTGGCAACTTCGAGCTGTGCGATCGCGCCGGGGAAGTCTCCGGTCTCAAAAAACGCGGATCCGAGCTCATAACGAGGCATAGGCAGATCGGGGCGCATTTCTACAGCTTTCCGCAAAACGGGCACCGCTTTTTCGTAATCTTTCAGGGAAGTCAGAGCCGCACCGAGCTGCACATAAGTGATCGGGAGGTTCGGCTCGAGTGTAATAACTCTTTCGAGCAGAGGAACTGCTTCCGCGAACTGCGTATTCTCGTTGGCCATTTCGGCGCGGTGCAGCAGGTTCACGATCTCGATTTTATCTTTGGGATCCGCGCCCGTGTCCTTGATGCCGGGCATGCTGGAAGAACTGCTGTCGGTAGCAACATATCCCAGAGCGTTCAGTCTCTCCTGGAGTCCGGGATCAGAGGCGACTTTCGGAGCCTCTTTCACCGACGTTGTCTTCTGGCGGAGCGCTTCGATCTGGCTGTCCAACGTGCTGGCTACCGCTGCGGAGGTGGCCGCCAGATTGTGCTCCTCTTTCGGATCGGTCGACGGATCGTAGAGTTCTTTTCGGGGCGCTTCGATGAATAGATATTTCCCGGTGCGCAACGAACGCAGGGAACTCCACCCAAACGTGCGGTGCGGGTAGTCGCTCTCGGCGTAGGCGGGACGATCCAGAGGCGCCCCGGAAGGCTTGCTAGGCAAGGTTTTCGGGTGACCGGTCGCTGCGGGCTTGATCAAAGACAGAAGCGATTCACCCTGCACAGCGGGCGGAACTGGGATATTCACCGCTTGCAGGATCGTGGGAAGCACATCGACGAGGCGGGCGCGGGTATCGATTCTGGCTCCGGAGGAGCGTCCTTTCGGCAGCTTGAAAAGTAGCGGCACTCGTATTGTTTCGTCATAGAGAAAAATGCCGTGGGTGGTTTCGCCGTGCTCCCCAAGAGCTTCGCCGTGATCGGCCATGACAGCAATGAGCGAGTCGTCGAACAGACCGCGCAACCGCAGCCAGCTTATGAATTTGCCGACCGCAGCGTCGACGTAGGCGATCTCGCCGTCGTAGGGAGCGGACGCATAGCGGGACTTATAGGGCTCGGGCGGATCATAGGGATCGTGCGGATCGTAGAGATGGATCCAGATAAAGAACGGGCCGTCGTGGTGGAGGGTTAACCACTCCAACGTGCGACCGATCACCTCGCCGCCACGGCGTTCGACGGAATCGTAGCGATCTTCTCCGACGCGGCGGCGGTGGAACCCGGCCTCGTAGTGGTCAAAGCCGCGATCGAAACCGGGGGCTGAGCGCGTCTCCGGGTCCAGAACCAGCGATCCCACGAAAGCCGCCGTGCGATATCCGTTGGCGCGAAAGATGTCGGGAGCATAGGGCAGATCGGCAGCCAGCGGGACACCAAAATCATTGACCTGGTGAAACTGCGGATACGTCCCGGTCAGAATCGTTGCGTGGGAGGCCGTCGTCAGCGGTACCTGCGAGTAGGCATGAGTGAAAACCACGGACTGGAGTGCCAAGTCGTCGAGACTGGGCGTGAGTCCGCGTTTTGAGCCCAGGAATCCCATGCGATCGGCGCGGGTCGTATCGAGCGTGATCAGGATGACGTTTGGCGGGGCGGCGATCGTCCCGGCCATTGCGCTCGCGGCCAACAAGAGAACGGTCAGCAAACGGCCAGGAAGGAACATAGAGTACTGAAAGTTTATCACCAGCGGCAATGGCGCCAGGGAAGCTGGATACGCGCCTAGTGGGGACCGGCAACGCTGGTGTTCTGTTGCAGACGCTTCAGGGTATCACGCACCTTGGGAGAATAGGGCGAATCGGGGAAGTTCTTGAGGTAGGTTTCCAGTTGGCCCACTGCGTCGGCGGTGCGTTTCTGCTGCAGGTAGAGATTGACCAGTTGCAGGCACGGTTGCGGCATTTTCGGGTCGAGTTGCATGGCGGCGAGCAGACTTTTCTCGGCCAGTTCGGGGCGGTTGGTAACGGAGTACAGCCGCCCTTCCAGAAATTTACCGAAGGCAGAATCCGGCTGGCGCTGTAATCCTTCCTCAAGCTGATGTTCGGCCTCGGAGTAGCGCTTGGTCGTCAGCAAGACGTTCGCAAGATTGAAATATGCTTCCGTGTCGTTGTGGTTCGCTTTCAACGCGGCTTCGAACTCCGATTGCGCCTCCAAGAATTTCTGGCGAGCCAGGTAGGCTGAACCGAGATTGTTATGAGCCGGATAAAACTCCGGCGAATACGTGATCGCCTTTTCGTAGTGCTCGATCGCCTCGTCGGTTTTTCCCTTGTGGTCTGCCTCCACTCCTTTTTCAAATTCCTTCACGGCCTTCTTGGGGAACTGCCGGTAATACTCGGCGGGATCGACGAGGTAAGGGTTGCTGCCCTCCGCTCGCCCCGTCAGAGGATCCTTCTTGGCGTTGGCGCGCGGCACCAGCGTGACTTGCACAATGTTGGTAATCGAAGTGTCCGTGTTCAGGTCTGTCCTCTGGCTGACGGGTTCGTAAGCATCGTCATTGACCGTTACGTTGTATTGGTTCGCGATCAGGCTGTAGAAGCCGTAGCTGCCGCGAGCATCGCAGTAGGTGTTCGCAACGGGAGCCCCGCGCATCTCCAGCGTGACCATGATGGGATGGTCCGGAAAGTCGCCCCTCAAAATCCGTACGCTGCCAATAATATTTCCATATTGGTTTTGCTGCGCAAAGACTTGAGCCGTAGCGGCGAGGGTTGCCAGAAGTGCGAACCACCATAGAACGCGAGAGTTTCTGTCCATGGCCACTGCCCCGACAAAGGATACCGTGGGAAAGGAAAAAGGGCTTGTTCCCAAACCGTAGGAACAAGCCCTTGGAAGCGAACCAATACGCCAGCTAGAAGCTGAACTTCACTCCGAACTGCATGTTGCGAGCGTTCAGAGTGCCGGCAGCCTCGCCAAAGAGGCCACTCGTGTATTTGTTATGTGCTCCGCCGCCCGCGGTTGCGAGGATGAAATTGGCGCGGTTGAACACGTTGAAGCCATTAGCGTCGAACTTCATGTTGACCCTTTCGGTGATCTTGAAGTTCTTGGACAGGGTCATATCAGCCGCCCAGTTTCCCGGGCCGACGAATGTGTTTCGGCCCAGATTACCGGCGCAGCCAAGGCACGGGGTGGAGAATGTTGACGGCGAAAAGCCTGCATTGTAGAGGCCATTGGCCCAGCTGTTGTGAGTACCGCCAGCGAACCTCGAGATCGTAGAGTTCGGGCGGCTGTTTGTGACACCGTTCAGATTGAAGTCACCACCAAGGTTCTGGCAGACTCCGTTGGTGACATCCGCTACAGTGCAGGCTCCGGTCGGACCCTGCAAGTTTGGTTGTTGAGAAGTGTAAGGCTCCCAGTGCGCCCCACTCTGGAATGACCAGATGCCATTGAGGTTCCACCCGCCAGCGATCGCGCCCGCCCCGCCCTTCAAATTCTGGCCGGGCAACTGCCAGACGTAGTTGACAACCAAACGATGCCGGATGTCGAAGATCGAGTTACCTCGATCCAACCCCGGCTGCGTCTGATCCGTGGTGTAACCTTCGCCAGCGGCCGCACCGTTAGCTGTAGTGGCCGAGTTGTGCCACGACGATCCGTCATCGATCGAGTGGCTGTAGGTGTAATCGACGTTGAAAAGCAGGCCGTGGGACATCTGGCGCTTTAGTGAGAACTGGAACGAGTTGTAGTTTGAGTTGACCGAGTTCTCCCAGTTACGCAAGTTGCCGTAGTTTTGGTTCAACTTGCCACCGAGACCATACAAGGTTCTTCCAAAGTTGTCGACAACCGTAGCGCGGGCACCCGTTATAGGGTCCACCGGGAGTTCGGAGCCGGGCTCGCTGTTGATTTGTTCAGCGCGGAACAACTTGTGACCGGCGGTGCCGACGTACTTAACGTCAACTACCGTCTTGGCCAGAATTTCGCGCTGTATGTCGAGGTAGAAGTTGTAAACGTACGGATCCCGGATGCCCTTAGGCATGACGATTCCGGTGTCAAATGCCAGGTTCGGGTTGCTCGGATCCCAGCCGTCGATATTGCCTGCGTTCTGCGCCTGCGAGGCGGGACCCTGGTTCCCAGGGTTGGAGCCCGGACCCGTGAAGGTCGGCGCCACAGCAGGATTTTGGACGCAGTTGCCGTTCGGCGGAGCGCCGGTACAGGTGGTGGGTCCAAAAACGATATCGGCGCCCTGCTGCGAAACCCCGCCGATTACCTCATTAAACGAATAGTACGGCAGGTTCCAGCGCGAGTTCGAGAGCGGGTTGTACAGCGTGCCCTCGTACGCTACGCCAAAGCCGCCACGCAGTGAGGTTTTGCCGTCACCAAAAACGTCCCAGGCAAAACCGACGCGGGGTCCAAAGTCATTGTGGTCGCCAGCACCCAAGGTAGCGGATGGGGCGAAGCCGCCCGGCCCGCAGTCGCCTACGAGTTGAGCCAAAAGTGGGTTGCCGGTGATGCCTCCGGGAGTGTTGCAGCCAGGACTACCCGCCGTTACATTGGCGTTGTAAAGCTCGTTAAGCAGGCCGTTGCTCGGGCCCAGAATGAATGAGTTCGCCGTGCTTGGTCCCAATATGAACGTGGTCGCCAGATTGCCTTCCTCGTGGTGACGCTGGAAGACGTCATAGCGAAGACCGAGGTTCAGAGTCAGGCGCTTCGTGACCTTCCAGTCATCCTGGAAGTAAGCCCCGAACTCAATGTTGCGGAAGTGGCGAATGTTGTCACTGAGCACGGCGGAAGCTGCCGGGTTGTAGGAAGTGGCTGGGCAAGGCGCCTTGCAGATTCCAGGGTCCACACCATTGACTTGCAAGTAGGGTGCGTCAGCGGAAAAGAACACCTGGTCATGGAAGTAATACGACGGACGTCCGACGTTGAATTCGGAGTTTTCGATGTTGCGCCGAATATCCACACCTGCCTTCATATTGTGATTTCCGTGGCCGATTGAAACCATGTCGGAGTAGGTGTAAATGTTGTCTTTGAATGCTTGCGGGTAGCCGTTATAGGAACCGAAATTCGCTGTGCCATCACCAAAGCCAATGTCGGGCACGCCGCCGTGGTTCGGAGTGAGTAAGGTGCCTAGCAACGCGTAACCGGCGCGGAACTCATTCAGGATGGTGGGACTGAAGGTATGCACGAAGCTTAAAGAGCCCTGGGGCGCAAGCGTGCGTGACGGGTTGCTGAAGCCACGAGTGCAGGCCGCGTTGCAGCCGCCAAAGGAGTCGGTGGAACGGTTGTAGTTAAAGGCGATGTAGAAGCGATTGTTGGTGTTCCAGTTGTAGTCCAGCCGCAGCGAGCCTTCCTTGCCGTTAAACAAGTTGCCCAGGCTTTGCGTCTGCGTGCCAAAGGTGGCCACGCTGGTTTCCTGGATCAGAGCCGCACGGCCGCCGACGATTGACGATGCTTGAAGAGCCGGGATGGTAGTACAGCCATCCAAAGCCATTTGAGCCTGATCCGCAGCGGTGACACCAAAGATGGAAGCCCACTTCTGCGCCATCAAGGCCGTTCCGCCGAAGTTGTTAAATGCGAGAGGATTCGTGTTCCCCTGGCACAGGAATCCAGTGTAGTCCGCTGGACCCAGAAATACCGCATTGCCACCAATAATATATGGGTTCCCTGCATTCCAATTTGTCACGTAGTTATCCGAAGTGGAACCGGGGACAGGCGTACCCGCGTTATGCGTCGGGAAATCGCTGTACAGCAGCGCGGCCGTCGAGTTAAGCGCAGAGGTGTTATTCGCTGCTACGACCGCAGCGTTCCAGGCAGGAGTTTCCTGCAGGACCGTGACCGGTGGGGCCGTCGACTTGAAACGGTCATCCTGCAAAGCGAGGAAGAAGAATAACTTATCCTTAATAATCGGTCCGCCAAAGGTAACGCCGAACTGATTGAAATGCAGGGGAGGATTTTTCACGCTGTTCGCATTCAGGAAGAACTCATTCGCATCGAGGGCATTGTTGCGGATGTATTCCCAACCGCTGCCGTGCCAGGCGTTGGTACCGGCCTTGGTCACCAGGTTGACCGTGCTACCGGCGCTGTTGCCATACTGGGCCGACATGTTCAACGTCAGCTGCTGGAACTCTTCGACCGAGTCCTCGATCGGCGTGTTGATGGGACCGCCGCTGAGATCTTTGTTCGATACGCCGTTCACGAGGAAGCCGTTGAAGTCCTCGCGCAGGCCGTTGACGACCGTGCTGTGGCCGTTCTCGAAGTCGACGCCCATTACGTTGACGGCGCCCGCGCTCAACTGCATCAAGTCGAATACGTTGCGGCCGTTCAGGGGCAGGTTATTAATCTGCGTGGAACCCACTGTGGAGGCCAGCTTGGAGTCTTCCGTGTTCACGTCAGACATGGCGCCTGTGACTTCGACGACTTCGGAAGTCTTGCCGATCGTCAGCTTGAAGTCCACGTGCGAGATCGTACCGGCGTTGATGGCGAGGCCCGCGTCGGATGAAGTCTTGAATCCGGGGGCTTCGACCGTCACCTTGTAAGTACCGACGGGGAGCTCTCTGACGGAGTAGTTGCCGCTGGAGTTGGTCGTCGTGGAGGCGTTCAAGTCGGTGGCGGCGTTGGTGACCGTGACTTTGGCGTTCGCGATAGCGGCACCGGTTGGATCGGTCACGGTACCAGCAAACTGGCCAAATTGAACCTGCGCCATAGCGCTGAAGCTCAATGCCAGCACGGCAAATACAACGAGGCAAAACTGCAATCTCTTCATTACCTACCCCCTAGAAGCTGTGACGCTAGTTGTTGTTGCTTGCACGAAAACGGTTCTGAAATTCTGCGAACTCTGGTCCTAACTCAGGCATCTTGCAATGTATCTTGTTGATTCGCTGACGGTTGCCGGACATAAACGCCAAGTACAGGTGCCGGAACCTGGGCAGCTAATGCTTTTGGAGTACTGTGGCACTTGTTACGCCAAAGCTAATGTCTTTATATTTCATCGACTTAATGCGAGAAACCCGCCATAACCTATGACAAACGGAATATCAAAGTGCGCTGACGTTCTAAATTCTGTAGATAGGGCCCCAATCTGGGAAATCAGGTTAATTTCCGGGAATCAGTCCGCGGCCTTCCTCGATGACCAGTTGCTGGTCGGCTGCCTGAGGACCGATGCGGTCGACTTGCCCGCTGGGCCAGCGCACCACGATCGAATCGACGCGGGTCGCGGCTCCCAGGCCAAAGTGCAGACGAGGATCGCTTGCACTTTCGAAGCTGCTATTGGTTCGCACTTCGGCGGACTGCCTGAAGCCAGCAGCCGTGATTTCGACTTGGGCGCCGAAGCCGTCGCGGTTGGATTTGTGACCAATGGTCTTGATGCGCAGCCAATGGCCGATCACTGGAACCTCATTGCGCAGCAGAACTGGAGACGCGTCCATGTTGGTGATCAGGACATCCTGGCGTCCGCGATTCCAGAAGTCGGCGGTGAGGGCGGCTCTGGCTATGTACTTCTTCGCAAGCGCGGGGCCGGCGTGCTCGCCAATCTCTTCGAACTTTCCGTTCTTGAGATTGTGGAATAGAAAACTGCGCTCCGCGTAACCCACGCCGAAAGACTGTCCTTCCACCTGCGCGTCGACATGTCCGTTGGCCATAAAGATGTCGGGCCAACCGTCGTTGTCGAAGTCGAAAAATTTCACGCCGAAGCCGAGGAACGGATAGCCGATCGCGCCGATGCCCGCGGGGCCGGCAAGATCCGTGAACTCGCCGTTGTGGTCGTTGTGGTAGAGATTTTTCGTGTCGTCCGAGAAATTGGTTTTCACGATGTCTGGCCAGCCGTCGCGATCGTAGTCGGCGGAGTCGATGCCCATGCCCGCCTGTTCGCGGCCGTCGGAACTGTAGGCGACGCCGGCTTCGGCACCCACCTCCGTGAATCCACCCTTGCAGTCGTTGTGGTAGAGCAGACTGGGCGAAGAGTCGTTGGCAACGTAGAGATCCTCGCAGCCGTCTTTGTCGTAGTCGAGCCAGAGCACGCCCAAGCCGTAGAAGCGGTCGGGATCGATGCCGAGTTTTTCGGTGACGTCGGTGAAGGTGCCGTCTCCATTGTTGTGATAGAGACGATCGCGCGACCCCTTCAATCCGCGCGGCCCGCAGTTAACGGGGATGCCGCGATACTGGCAGAACGGCCCGACTCCGAACGGCGGCAGGTTGTTCATGTCGACATCGACATAATTGGCGATGTAGAGGTCGAGATGGCCGTCGTTGTCGTAATCGCCAAAGGCCGCGCTCGTTCCCCAGCGTCCGGCATTGGCGACTCCCGCCTTGGCGGTGACGTCGGTGAAGGTGCCGTCGTGGTTGTTGTGGTAGAGCGCGGAATGGTCGAATCCCGTAATGTAAACGTCTTCCCAGCCGTCGTTATCGTAGTCGCCGATCGCGACGCCGTATCCCCAACCGCAGAAGTTGAGACCAGACTTGGCGGAGACATCAGTAAAGGTACCGTCGTGGTTGTTGTGATAGAGCTTCGGGGGATGGCACTTGCCCGCTTTGTAATCCGCGATGGACGAGCCGTCAACGAGGAGGATGTCCATCCAGCCGTCGTTGTCGTAGTCGAAAGCGGCGGCGCCTCCGCATTGGGTTTCGACGATATAGAGCTTTTCTTTGCTTCCGCAATTCAGGTGGAAATCAATTCCGGCGGCGTGGGTGACGTCCACGAAGAGGGGCTGGCTTGCAGGTGGAGATTTTGTGGCTGATTTGGGACTCGGCGATTTTTGTGCGGCTCCGCTGGAAATCATGACGCAACCCATGAGCGCGGCGATGATTATGATTCGCAAAGATCGCATGATCACAATCACTGGTCGCGCCCGGTGGCCATGCCAGCAGTTGGGCGTTGCGATTTCTTGAGTTCGGAGAAGCGGTCGCGCTCGGCTCGCGCTTCGTCGTTCTTGCCGAGTTTTTCGAGAGCCCGGGCTAGTTGATAGTGGGGGCTGGCGTCGTTGGGATTCAACTCGATTGCCTTGCGTAACGAAGTCTCCGCGGCTGCGAATTGTCCGGCAAGAACCTGCGCTTTGCCGAGGTTGTACCAGGCGTCGGGATTCTTTGCGTCGAGTTGCGAGGCACGGAGCAGGTAAGAGATGGCGGCGGCGTATTGTCCGCGCTCAAGCAGCGAGCGGCCGAGTTCATAGACCACGGCCGACGATTCGCCCGAGTGACGCAACTCTTCCTTATATTCGGCGATGGCTTCATCGTCGCGGCCTAGACTGGAGTAAGCAAATCCCAAGTGGTAATGCCCCAGGGGAAGGGCGGGATCGATCTTCAATGCGGTTTTGAACTCATCGATGGCCTGAACGCTGCGATTGGAATTCAGATAAGCGCGCCCGAGTAGCACGTGAGCAAGGGCGTTTGAAGGATTGAGCTTGGTTGAGGCTTCGAGTTCCTCAGCGGCGCTTGGGTAATTCTGCTCGCTTAGAAAAACCAGCGCGAGATCGAAATGGATTGCGGAATCCTTCGGCGCGAGATCCCGGGCCCGGATGAGTTGATCCTGCGCCTGTTTCGCGTCTCCACTCTTGAAGTAAGCGACGCCCAGATAATGGCGGAACTCGGGATCGCGGGGCCACCTTGAAACCGCCTGCTGGCCCGTGAGCACGGCTTCACGCAACTGGCCGGAATCAATGAATTGCTGCAATTGTGCCCGAGCCTGCGACCGTGTTTGGGCGGACGCTATGGCGCCAAGGCACGAGACAAAAATGAGCAGAACAGACGCAACGGCTGCGGCTCTGATCGCTCTTTGCAGCTGCAGAGCTCTGGTTATCGAAACCGTTGTCATCGGCGATATTCTCATCGTATCGTTTTTGCGCAGCCCGTCGCAATGAACGAGCAGGCTTAGTGGGAGGGTTTCATGAATATGGACGATTTTCTGCGCATGTTTGCTTACGATCACTGGGCCAATCGCGCATGTTTGAGCGCGATGCAGACGTGTGATTCCGTGTCGAACGGGACGTTGGCGGGCGAGACGGCCGTGCGCGATTGCGTTGGGCGAATTGCGCACATACTTTCGGCGGAGAAGCTGTGGCTCGAACGCATCCGGCAGCAGCCTCAGAGCATGCCAGTTTGGCCGAGTTCGACGGTTGCAGAGTGCTTCGAATGGGCCGGTCGGATGGTGGCCGCATGGCGGAGCTACTTGACCAGCCTCGCGCCAGGCGGACTCGACGAAAAAGTTGAGTACCGGAACAGTAAGGGCGAAGCCTTTTCGAGCCGGGTAGAGGATGTGCTGATCCACGTACTCATGCATTCGGCGTATCATCGCGGGCAGATCGCGATACAGATGCGGGCAGCCGGAATGAACCCCGCATACACGGACTTTATTCACGCAGTGCGTCAGGGATTCCTGGAGTCTTGGTTCTGTGCGCGTCGGCCTTGGTGTCCATCTTCCGGACCATTCCAGGAAATGGACCTGCGCGATGGATTGGGATGGGGATTGTGTTGATCGGCTTGGCGGGCGTTTTTGCTTCGCGCTACACGCTCGGAAAATCATTTTCGGTTCGAGCGAAGGCGACTGCGCTGGTCACGACGGGCATCTATTCTCGAATTCGCAATCCGATTTATGTTGCGGGAGCCGTCCTCTTAATCGGGGTCGCGATCATGCTGTGGAAACTCTATTTGCTGTGGCTTTTGTTAGTGATCGTCCCGATGCAGATCTGGCGAGCGCGGCGGGAAGCGCGCGTGCTGGAAGAAAAGTTCGGGGAGGAGTATCGGGTGTATCGGCAGCGGACGTGGTTCTAATCCCATCCCAAATTGCATTTTGATTGGTCACATCCAGAAACGGGTTCCGTGTGCTAAAGTCCGCCGCAAGGAGGACTAGACATGCGGAGAATGATCAAATCGGTCCTGTTTTGGGCACTCATATCGTTGTCGGCAACTGCAATTGCGGGCGAACGTTTCGATGGCAATTGGCTCACCAAGCTGACCTGTCCACCAAAAGGAAAGACCGACGGCTACACCTGGCAGTTTCCCAGCGTGATCAATGCCGGCAACTTTCATGGAGAGCGGGGAACGGCGGGAGAACCCGGGTACCTGCTGATCGAAGGCAAAATCGCGGACGACGGCAAAGCCAAGCTGTCTGCCAATGGCATCGTCGCCTCAAGAAAATATGCCCGCGGAATACTTGCCCACTCGGGTGAGGACTACAGCTACAACATCAAAGCTGAATTCAAAGAGACAGAGGGCACGGGCACAAGGGATGAAGGGCTTGGCATTGTCGGCCGTCCCTGCACATTTGAATTTGTGAAGCAGCAGGCCACCAGCCAGACCGGCGCCAAATAGGCGCCAGTGGACCCCAGCTGTTTTTCTTCCGCTGATGTCAGAATCGATGCCAACTCGCTCCCGCTAGCTTCGCTGCTATCATTTCTGCAAATGAAATCAAGCGGGAGGAAATTGCTGTCGGCTTTGGTCTGTTTTTTTCTGGCGGGCGGCCTGCGAGCAGCGCAAGACAATAAGCTCAGCCCTCTTCCCGCCCCGGTTGCGAACAACGCTGTGGCGATCGCATACAACGACCTCGGATCGAGAATATTTTCTTTCATGGGAATCGGTCCCAGGAAAACGTGGGATGCAATCACGACCAGCGCCTATGAGATGGACCCGAAGAATGGCAAGTGGAAGGAGAAGCGTCCGGTGCCGGGCACAGCCGGGCGATTGGCGGCGACTGCCGTTGCGCTGGGAGGGCAGATATTTATCTTCGGTGGCTACGTGGTCGATGGCCAAGGTGTCGAAACGACTTTGTCTGATGTGAACGTGTACATCCCCTATGAAGATCGCTATTACCGCGGCAAGGATATCCCGGTTCCAGTCGATGACGCGGTGGCCGGAGTTTACGCGGACCGCTACATTTTCCTGATCGGGGGATGGTCGAAGACCGAGGCGGTACGTAACGTGCAAATCTACGACACCGAAAAGAATTTGTGGATACAGGCCGACCCGGTCCCGGGCACGCCCGTTTTCGGACATGCGGGGGCGATTGCGGGCGACACCATTGTTTATGTGGATGGCGCTTATAAGAATCCCGACAGCAAAGGTCCGAAATACGTTGCTTCCAGCGAATGCTGGATGGGGAAGCTCCCCAATCCCAAAACCGGCGACATTACCAAGATCGAGTGGAAAAAGTTACCCGTGCATCCGGGCAACGCGCATTACCGAATCGCGGCCGGGACGGGACCTCCGGTAAAGAAGGGCGGCAAAATCTACTTTTCAGGTGGAACCGATAATCCTTACAACTACAACGGGATCGGCTATAACGGCCAGCCGTCAGAACCGTCTCCGGTGACGTTTGCGTTCGACGTGAAGTCGGAAAAGTGGGAAATAATCGACGAAAACACGCCTGACCCGACCATGGATCATCGCGGATTGCTGGTGGCAAATGGAGAACTCGTGATGGTAGGCGGCATGGAAAAGGGCCAGGGGGTAACCGCCAAGGTGACGGTTGTAAAAGCGAAGGTCAGGAAGTAACCTCTAAGTGCCCCAATGGCAAGGTTTGTGTGGGGTTTCTCGTGTTCAACGCACATCGCGCCTGCCCAAATGTCACGAATCCGGGTGACACGAATCACGGCAGAGCATCCCCCTCAGGCATCCAATGGGTATGGCCGCATTTCTCGCGGCCTTCAACGTAATGTCGTTTCTTCGACACTCTACGATCAATCATCGACAAATTCGTTCAGTTTTTAAAAACTTGGAGGCAAGCCTATGACTGCTGTGATGGAACCGCCCAAGAAACACGCGGCGGCGGACTATATTGCTCAGATTCTCAACCTCGTAAAAGCGAAAAACCCAGCCGAGCCGGAATTCCACCAGGCCGTACTGGAAGTGCTCGAGTCCTTGCGGCTCGTGTTGGAGCGCCACCCGGAGTATCAGGAAGCGAAGATTCTGGAACGGATTACGGAGCCCGAAAGAGTTCTGATGTTCCGTGTGCCCTGGTTTGACGACAAGGGGAAAGTGCAAGTCAATCGCGGTTTCCGTATTGAGATGAACAGCGCGATCGGGCCCTACAAGGGCGGGTTGCGTTTTCATCCTTCCGTGAACCTGGGCATCCTGAAGTTCCTGGCGTTCGAACAGGTGTTCAAGAACTCGCTCACCACGCTGCCTATGGGCGGCGGCAAGGGCGGATCGGATTTCGATCCGAAGGGCAAGAGTGATTCGGAAGTGATGCGGTTCTGCCAGAGCTTCATGACCGAGCTGTGCCGGCACATCGGGCCAGACACGGACGTTCCGGCCGGCGATATCGGCGTGGGCGGACGCGAAATTGGCTTCATGTTCGGGCAGTACAAGCGGCTGCGGAATGAATTCAGCGGCGTCCTCACAGGCAAGGGCCTGGCTTGGGGCGGCTCGCTGATTCGTCCCGAAGCGACCGGCTACGGCTGCGTCTATTTCGCGCAGGAAATGCTGAAGACGAAGAAAGACAAGCTGGAAGGCAAGATTTGTCTTGTTTCCGGCAGCGGCAACGTGTCGCAATACACGGTCGAGAAACTGCTCGATCTGGGCGCGAAGCCGGTCACACTGTCTGACTCCGACGGCGCGATTTATGACGCTGACGGCATCGATCGCGAGAAACTCGCGTTCGTCATGGACCTGAAGAACAACCGCCGCGGCCGCATCAAGGAGTACACGGAAAAATTCAAGAAGGCCGTGTTCAACAAGGTCGACCCGAAGCTTGACCACAACTGGCTCTGGAACATCAAGGCCGATTGTGCATTCCCGAGCGCCACGCAGAATGAGATCAATGTGAAAGACGCGGCGAACCTCATTAAGAATGGCGTGAAGGTAGTGAGCGAAGGCGCCAACATGCCGAGCACACTCGAAGCCACCAAGCTGTTCCTGGAGCACAAGGTGCTCTACGGGCCGGCCAAGGCCGCGAACGCGGGCGGGGTGGCAACGTCTGGACTCGAAATGTCGCAGAACAGCATGCGTCTCTCCTGGACTCGTGAAGAAGTCGATGATCGTCTGCACAAGATCATGATTTCCATTCACAAGGAAAGCCTGGAAGCGGCCGAGAAGTATGGCACGCCCGGCAATTATGTGAACGGGGCCAACATCGCGGGCTTCCTGAAAGTGGCAAACTCAATGCTCGATCAGGGACTTGTGTAAGAAGTCAGAAAGAAAACCGGCGCGGGAAGGGAAAACATCCTTCCCGCGTTTTGTTGTGGATTTTGACAATTTCGCGCGTGAAGTTATGCGTGCGAGCCTTGACGATGGCCGTGGCTGCAGTTGATCATGGCAGGTAGGCCAATCGGCAAGTGATGCCGAGTGGGCGCCGTTCGTGGCGTGCGACCATTCCCGACGACCCGCCTGAATAATTCTGGGTCGAATTTCCAGGTCTTAAAAGGAACGCAATGAAAACTATTCAATCAAAACGCGCGATTGCGATCGCGGGTTTGATCGTGATGTGCCTCGCCCTTACGCAAGCACGGGCCGAAGAAGGCATGTGGACGTTCGACAATTTCCCGTCCAAGACGGTAGCGGCGAAGTATGGCTTCACACCTTCGCAAAAGTGGCTTGACCACGTGCGATTGTCTTCCTTGCGAATCGCGGGCGGATGCTCGGCCTCATTTATTTCTCCCGAGGGGCTGGTGATGACGAATCACCACTGTGTGGTCGAGTGCGTCGACCAGCTTTCGACGCCGCAGAAGAATTTTGTGAATGACGGCTTCACCGCTAAGACGGTTGCAGAAGAACGCCAGTGTCCCGCGTTCGAACTCGATCAACTGGTGGAAATCCGTGACGTGACCAAAGATGTGCAAGGCGCGACGGCCGGCAAGACGGGCGATGCCGCCAATAAAGCGCTCAACGCCAAGCGGGCAGAACTGCAGCAGGGTTGCGGATCCGACCCGAGCGTGCGCTGCGATGTGGTTTCGTTGTATCACGGCGGAATCTATGATCTTTACCGTTACAAGCGATATACCGACGTACGGCTCGTATTCGCGCCGGAATATGACGTGGCGCAGTTTGGCGGCGATCCCGATAACTTCAATTTCCCGCGCTTCGATTTCGATATCGGCCTGCTGCGGGCGTACGAGGGCGGCAAGCCGGCCGCCAGTCCAGAATATTTTCGCTGGAGCGCGAACGGTTCGAGGGATGGCGATCTGGTTTTTGTGGCCGGCAATCCCGGCGGAACCAGCCGCCAACTGACCATCTCGCAACTGGCTTTCGAGCGCGATATGTTTTTCCCTGCAGTAATGCCAAGACTCGCGGAATATCGCGGACAGCTGAGTCAATTCATGACACGCGGGCCGGAGCAGGCGCGCGAAGCACATGAGGATCTCTTCTTTGTCGAGAACTCGTTTAAGGCCTATCAGGGGCGGCAGGGAGCATTGCTCGATCCGCAGTTTTTTGGTGGCAAGGAAAAAGAGGAGCAACACCTCCGGGCTGCAACCGCCGCGGACGCCAAGCTAGCCGGGGACGTTTCGGCCTGGGATGACATTGCAAAAATTCAGAAGGAACGTGAAAAACTCTTTACACGCTACTCGGAAGTTAGCGGGCGAGCTTTCCGCGGCGGATTGCTCGGAACTGCGGTCACGCTGGTGCGTGCCGCTGCCGAGCGCGCCAAACCCAACGGAGAACGTCTGCCCGAATACACCGATCAAGCCCTGGTGAATGTGGAGCAGGAATTGTCGGCTCCGGTCCCGGTCTATAAGGATCTGGAAGAATTGAATCTGGCATTCTCTTTCACGAATGCGCGCCGCAACTTGGGCACCGATGATCCATTCGTGCGGAAGATACTGGGCAAAGAATCCCCTGAGCAACTGGCGCACCGGCTGGTGAGCGGCACACATCTGGATGATGCGAAGGTTCGAGAAGATTTGTACAAAGGGGGGCAGAGTGCGATCGCGGCCTCCGACGATCCGATGATTCGCTTCGCGGAGTTGGTCAACGAAGATCTGCTGGCGGTACGCAAAAACTACGAGGCGCGTGTGGATGCGCCGACGAGGACGGCCGCCGAGAAGATTGCCAAAGCGCGCTTTGCGGTTTATGGCACGAGCGTTGACCCTGACGCGACATTTACCGCGCGGCTGAGCTATGGAAGCGTAAAGGGTTTCGAGGACGCCGAGGGCAAGTTTGTGCAGCCATATACGGCGATTGGCGGCCTGTTTGAGCGGGCTACGGGCGCGCCTCCGTATGTATTGCCGTCGAGCTGGCTCAACGCCAAACAGTCGCTGAATCCGTTAACGCCGATGAACCTGTCGACCACGAACGACATCATCGGGGGGAACTCAGGCAGTCCACTGATCGACAAAGATGCCAATATCATCGGCCTGATTTTTGATGGGAACATTTTTTCTCTGGGCGGTGACTACGGCTACGATGCGGCGAAGAACCGCGCCGTGGCGGTGGACAGCCGCGCACTTCTCGAAGGATTGCGAAAGGTCTATCACGTGGACAGCGTGGTGGATGAAATCGAGGCGGCGCGGAAATAGATGCGCGCGTGGACGCGCCGTAATCTGGAAATGCGCTGCCGGAGTCACACTGGGAACAACAGCGTCCTAAAAGAAAAGCGGCGGGCAGATCGGCTGGAGCTTTCCCCTTCTCGATCTGTCCCGCCATGTCGTGAAGTCTTCAGGAGGGGCAATCGCGCCGGAAATTCCTATCTTCTTGAAATTGCTTCAGGACCCGCCCAAACGTGATCGCAGCCGTTATTCCTTTGGGCTGCGTCGCCAGATTGCCAACGCCGGATTCCAGTTGTGCACTTCCTTCTGAAAATTGAGCACCTTACCTTTCGCTTCCGTCGTTCCAATGCTTACTGTTTCCGCAATCTCTGCGATCTGGTCATCGAGCCGTTTGTGCTGTTCGGGATTGACGAATCTTTCGACAACTTCAGCGGGCGATAATTCCCCCTGACCTTCGCAAAGTGGACACTTCACCTTGGTCGCTTGTTCCAACATGTGGGCTCCCCGTGCGTTGAACGCACGCTAATCTTCCATTTTCAATTAGAAGACGGAACCGATGTGGTGACAGTGATGATTGCCACGGTGGGCCGTGCGGTGAGTCACGAAGCGATGTGCGATGGTTGGGGCTTTGCGCTGTGTTTAAAAGCAATAGGAACGGAAGATCGTCCTCAGCGTGCCCGCGCCAGCACGAGGGTGACGTCGTCGGGCTGTTCGTTGTCGCCGATCCAATCATCGACCGCGGCGGTGACGATTTCCGTGATGCGCGTTAGCGGCAAGTGGCGATTGTCGCGGACGAGCTGGATCAGCCGCTCTTCGCCGAACTCTCCATAATCGTTCTCGGGTTCGGTTACACCATCGGTGTAGGCAACCAGCAGGTCGCCACTGCGGAGCTGTATCGTGGCTTCGGGAAAATCCATATTGTCGAGAAGCCCGACCACAGTGCCTCCAGAGGTGAGAAGTTGCGCCGAACCATCCTTGGAAATCAGGATCGGTTGCAGATGGCCGCCATTGCAATAAGTAAGACGCCGGCTGGCTCCATCGTAGATGCCGAGAAACAGGGTCGCGTATTTAGCATCCGGTGTGCTCTGGTAAAGCTGGTGGTTTAACAGTCCAATCAGATTGGCGGGCGAGACTTCAGCGCCAGTTGGATCCGTTGCCAAGATCGTCCCGCGCCTCTGCGATGTGCCCGTGGCCGCCCGTTCTTGAAGAAGCGGGATGCCTTCGATGCTGTAAGCCCGGACGGCCGAGTGAATGGTGGCCATCATCAGCGCCGCTGAAATCCCTTTTCCGCTGATGTCTCCGACGGCGAGAATCATCCGGTCGGAATTCAGTGTCAGAAAATCGTAGTAATCGCCGCTCACGGTGCGGGCCGGACGGCAAAAGCCGTGCACTTCCAGCGATTCGAGCTGGGAAATTTCCTTTGGGAAGAGCTGCGACTGCACTTCCTGCGCGATCGACAGCTCGTTTTCCAGCCGCTGTTTTTCTTTCTGCTCCAGGACGAGACGTTCGATTGAATCCGTCATCGAATTGAACGAGTTGGCGAGCGTTGCGACTTGATCGTTCGACGTTACTGTGATGCGATGGCTGAAATCCGCTCGATTGATGTGGATGGTCGCTTCGTAAAGCTCGGCCACCGACGATGTGATGCTGCGCGTGAGCTTGGTGCCGACGATGAGCGCCAGCACTTCGATGATCGCAAAAACGATGGCGATGGAAAACAGTATGTACTCAACTCCCCGCGCGTATTCGTCGAGCGCGGCGAAGAGCGTGGCATAGAGAACGGATGGCCGCGTTTCAACCAGCGCGACGGCGCTGCCACGTTTTTCCAGATTTCCGGTCGCCCAGTCCACGACCTGCAGCGGGATCGAAAATGAAACCTGCCGGTCGAACGCATTGGCAGCCCCTGGGATTGAACCCGTAGAGAAAGTCTGGTCGTCCATACGGCTAGTCGAGAATCGAGTCTCGGGTGCGCGCGCATCCGGGGAGACAGTAATTTTTCCAAGGTCGCCCGCGATGTCATCGACCAGTCTTTTGTCGAGCGGCTCACTGGTAATCACGCGTAATGATCCGGGCTCACCTCCTGCAACGGTTGCAACACGCAGATAGAGCCTGCCATGATCGCGCACCAGATCGCGAAAATCGCCTGTGACAAATCGCGGCAAATCGAATGCGGATGCATCCCCGGGTCCGGAGCAATTTCCTTGAGGCCGATCGCCATACCACGCGCACACCTGACGCCGCGACCACTCGGGACGTCGAGGGCGGGCGAGACCAGTGTCAAATGTGTGGGCGCGCTCATACTGGTTGGCGAGTGAATGTGCGATCGCGCGGTTGGAGGCCTCCATGTTATGCAGGCGGGCAGTTATGTCGGAAGTCACGACGAAGCGAGCGAATTGTCCGGCGAAAAGATAAACGGAAATCAGCGAGATCACGACCAGCAGAAAAACCGGAATGACGCCGATGAAAACATAGGTCACGATGAGGCGGTTGCGCAGCCTCCAAAGCAGCTTGGAACGAACCCAGCGGAAACCAACCATCGCGATAAGAACAATCGCGACCAGGCTAAGAAAAGTGATCCAACCTCCCAGGTTGGCCGATGTTCGCGGGCTGACGCGTGTGGTCAGCAACTGAACCGCGAACAAGAGCAGATCGAGGGTCAGCACATAGAGCGCAGCCCATGCGATGCGACTTTCAGGCCAAAGCCCGTTTTCGCGAAGCCTGCTCTCGAGTTCCAATGGGATCAGTCTCATGCGTCTGCGAAACGAAATGCTCTTAATTGGATTGATGGTGCCGCCCGCCCCCGGGATTCGGCACGTCCTTAGATTTCGGGATAGAAATCAAAAAATGCGGACAGGCTCGTCTTGAGCTGCTTTTCGATCTCTTCCTTGCCGCCCTCGAGAATGTGCATTGCGACGCGCGCTTCGCGGCCATTCTTGAGTTTGATGGTTGCGTCGCCGACTTCTGCGACCTCATCGGAGGGCAGCAGGCGCAGTCCATACACCAACGTCAGATTTGCCATACCCCCGATTGTAAGCCAGCGGAAGGAAGTTTTGAGGCGCCAAGCATGGGGAGAACAGGACGAATGAACGAGAAAAAAGCCTTCCAAGACGGGACGGTGCGCACCGGTCACTCGCCACTAACCCTTAAGAACTAGTGTAGTGCCTCAAACAGATCGACGTTTATTTATCGTCGGTTTCCCTGTGATCCTCTGTGCCCTCTGTGGTTAAAGCCCTTGACTTCTTCGTCGGACACCAAAACTTACGCGAATCGAGGCGCAACATAACGATCACCATTTTCGACGCACTACACTAGCCGCTAATCACCAACCACTAGCCACGTTTTCCTACCCCGGCGGCCATTGCAGCGTGCGCCCGCCGATCAAATGCACGTGCAGATGAAAGACCGATTGTCCCGCCCGCGGGCCGACGTTCAGCACCGTGCGGTAGCCATCCTCGATCGAGCGCTCACGGGCAATTTGGGCAGCCGCTAGATGACAGCGGCCTACCAGTTCGACGTCTTCCGGTGTTGCTTCCTTCAGTCCGGCGATATGTCGCTTTGGAATTACGAGAACGTGAGTGGGACCTTGCGGGTTCAGATCTTCAAAGGCGAAGGTATGTTCGTCTTCGTAAACCTTCCTGGAAGGCACCTCACCACGAATAATGCGGCAAAAAAGACAGTCAGCCATAACACCACTTCCCGCTGCCGGAGAGCTTTCCAGGCGACTAAGTTGGGGAGGAAGTGCCTGTGTGTCCGACTAAAGACAATAGCACCGACTTCGGCGACTGCCAATTAGTAAGTTGGACATTAGTAAGTTGGCGGGCCGAATACTCGCGAGCGTACGGTCCGGACTCCTAATCCAGCCGGACGAGAAACACCGGGGCATCCCCGATTTTTGACTCCTCGATCAGGTCCTTGGCGCGCTGGCGATCATCATCCAGCACTCGCACGCGTACCCACCAATCCCCAGTGGGACTTGCGAACTTCAGCACCTTCGCCATCTGGTAACGGCGTTGCAGTTGTTCAGCCAATTCTGCAGCGCCTTTGGCATCGGGGAATGAGCCGATCTGCACCGCCCACTTTCCACCGATGTCAATCGCTGCCGGAGCTTCGAGCACTTCGATCCGGACTTTCGCGGTGCCCGGAAGATATACATCCAGAGCTTTGGCGGCAGCCAAAGAAAGATCGAGGATGCGCCCTTCGATAAAGGGGCCGCGATCAGTGATGCGAACCACGGCCGAATGTCCCGTCTTCACGTTGGTGACACGCACGATGGAATTCAGAGGCAATGTGAGGTGCGCTGCGGTCATGGCGTTCATGTCGTAAATCTCGCCATTCGAACCGCGCCGATTGTGGTAAGGAGGGCCATACCAGCTCGCGATTCCCGTTTGCTCAAAAATGGGCATGACGGGATTGGGGATCGAATTCGTCTCGCTGCGCTGCTCCGGACGATTCGCACTTTCCGCGGGCTTTCCCTGCGGTAGCTCTGGAGGTGGCGGCACCGCGACTTGGGTCTTCTTATGGCCGCATCCGGCCAGCAGGGCCGTGCATAGCACAACCAGTAAGAGTACAGGGCGCGAGAAACTGAAGCCCTTGCCGCTCATGAGTTCTTGTGCTGCTTCTCCAGAAACTCGGCGAACTCCGCTAGCTTGCTCGAGGCTTTGCGCAGAGCCTTGGAGGAGTGCGTGCGCACGGCGGGCACAACCTCGTTGTTCAGATACGTGACCAGTTCTGCCGTCTCTTTTTCCAGGGTTCCCGCGATGTTCGTTACGGAACGGCTGAAACGCGTCGAAGCCTCTTCCACCTTGCGGTCGAATTCGGTCATAGTCATCCTTACGGAATAGGTTGATATTCACGTTGTGCCGCGGTCGCCGAACGCTTTCATTATCGTAGGGCCATGTCCGCCGGTCAATCCGGGCGAATCTGTTCCTGCACTCATCTTCGCACTCAACCATGAGAGATCGCACTGGGTCGCGATACAATCTCGCCATGCGTGCAAGCACTCCTGCCGTTCCAGCGTTGTTTTGTTTGATGCTCGCGTTAGCTTGTCAGTTGATGCTCACATCCGCCTGCACTTTTTATGGTGAGCATCCTGCCCACGCGTTATCGGAGGCGACCGGGGGCGAAGCCCTGGAGCGAGTCTTCTGGAAGGAAGTGGCGGCCGCGAATTGGGTCGAAGTGGAGCGGGCGCTGGCCTCGAACTACATGGGTGAGGCGCCCGCTGGAACACTCGATCGCGAGGCGACTCTCGACCAGTACCGGCAGTGGAAGTTGAAAAGCTACTCGCTGGGTGATGTGAAAACTGAGATGAATGGAAGCACCATCGTCGTTGCTTACACCATTACCTTGAGCGGAACCGCAGGCGCACAGGCACTCCCTTCCGCCCCGCAGCACATGATGACGGTCTGGCAGCAGCAAAAACAAGGGTGGATAGTCATCGCGCATAGTGTCAATCAGCCGTAATGCCGGGATCGAAACCTATTTCTATTTTGCCGCGGCCGTCGGTCAATTCTATTTCCGGCAAGGATGCTGCTCGGTTCCGGCGCTCCCTGTTCGCCTGGTATGACAAGAATCGCCGTGACCTGCCGTGGCGCAAAACGCCTGATCCGTATGCCATCTGGCTCTCCGAAATCATGCTGCAGCAGACGCGTGTAGCCGCTGTGCTCGACCACTACCGGATTTTTCTCGAACGCTTCCCGAATGTAGAAGCTTTGGCCACCGCTGCCGAGGACGACGTTCTCGCTGCGTGGAGCGGTCTGGGTTACTATCGGCGGGCGCGCATGCTGCATCAGTGCGCAGTCGAAATCGTCGAAGAACATGCGGGACGATTCCCCAAAAATGCTGACGCACTGCGAGAACTTCCCGGAGTAGGTCGCTACACTGCTGCCGCGATCGCCAGTATCGCTTTTGGCCAGCCGGTCGCGGTGGTCGACGGCAATGTGGAGCGCGTGCTGCAAAGGGTTGGCGGCGGGCAATTGACGACGCAACAGATCTGGGCGCGCTCGCAGGATATGCTCTCGAAGACGCGGCCCGGCGATTTCAATCAGGCCATGATGGAACTGGGCGCAACCGTATGCCTTCCCCGCGAACCGCGTTGCCCCGCTTGCCCCCTTCGTCCATGGTGCGCGACGCGGGGCGAGCTGCCAAAAGCAAAAAGAAAGTTGGCCCTGAAGAAACGTGAGATCTGGTGCACATTGGATCGCCGGGACGGACACCTGCGGTTAGTGAAACGCCCGAAGAATGCATCCTTGATGGCCGGGATGTGGGAATTGCCGCAATGGACCGGTCTTCCCCATGCCTCGGCCGGCCAAGCGCACTGGCGCACATTCCGTCATTCCATCACTGTGACCGCCTACACTGTGCATGTGCTCCGAGAGTGGAAGGTGAAAGGACGATTGCGCATCCCCGGAGGTAAATGGGTTGCGATTGAAGAGGTTGCGAAGTTACCAATTACGGGCCTCACACGCAAAATCCTGAAGGCCGACGGTATCATCTAACTAGGCGAGGCATTTCGTTCGTCGGGCAAATCGCATGAAGTGGCTCAATCATCTTTTCGGAGGTCCGAAAGACATGGCTGCGTTGACGGCCGGAACTAAAGCACCTGATTTTTCGCTGTCTTCTGTCGATGGCAGCCAGTTCTCATTGCGGGAAGCGCTGCAACATGGGCCCGTATTGGCAGCTTTTTTCAAGATTTCCTGCCCGGTTTGCCAATACGCGTTTCCTTATTTCGAACGTCTGTATAAGGCTTACGGGCGGAAGAATGTCGCGATCGTCGGGGTCTCTCAGGACGACCATGGGAATACGAAGGCATTCCTGAAGGAATACGGGGTGACTTTTCCGGCATTGCTCGACGATCCAAACGGTTACGCGGTTTCGAACGCCTATGGACTGACCAACGTGCCGACATGGTTTCTGATAGGCCAGGACGGCACGATCGAGATTTCCAGCGTGGGATGGATGAAATCGGATATCGAGGACCTGAACCGCAAACTCGCTGAAGCGGAGCAGACTCCGCCGCGTGCCCTGTTCCATTCTGGAGAAGATGTGCGCGACTTCCGCGCTGGTTGAGGGTCCAAAAACTGATCCCGCGGTCGCGGGAGCATAGAGTCAGTACCCAAACGAGAGATTTTTTAGAGAAACTATCGAACGCCGTGCTCGTTGAGAAAACGGGTGTAGGCTTTATCACTCTTGAGGATGTGATCCTTCAGCCAGGATTGCAGGAAAAGCAGAAGCAAAACTGGCGTGCCTACCTTGGCGTCCTTGAAGTCTTTGAGGTAATTCGCAACCTTTTGCGCGAACGCTTGATGTTCATTTCGATGCGCCACCAGTCCGGAGAAGTGGTGTTTCTCCATTAAGGCCTCTTCTGTCGTGAAATGGGTTGCCGCGTATTGAAGCAGGCTGTGTAATACACTTTCGGTGGCTGCCGCTCCCTGGCCCACCGCAAGTGCGGCGTTCAGTTCATTGATGATATTGAACAGACCTTGATGCTGATGATCAAGCGCGGCGACATTGACGCTGTAGGTTTCGGTCCACCGAAAAACCGGTATCTGTTCGGTCTCCTGCGATGTATTCTTCATGCTTGCGCCTAGCCCCCTGCGGTCTACCGCGGGTCCCAAAAACAAATGTAGAACCGACACGAGAATTATTTCACGCCGACCATCAGGCCGTCAGTTCTCGCTCTCACGGGCGTAAACTAGAGTAACTTTTAGCCTTCGCGTCCGCATGGTAATCTGCTGTTTACTGCTGTAGTTTCAGTGATTTACAGGTCGGTTCCGCCCCTTTTTTGGGCCGCACGATTTCATAATTTTGTTCGGAAGGTTATGGCATGCCCAGGCTCCCGATATTTCGGATGCGTACATCGGAACCGTGTCCCGACCTCAGGCGCTGCCAGCCTGTCTTGTCGTTTTCGGACCTGCAACTGGGCGTGGACAACCTTCGCTACGACGTTTTCCTGGGATCGCGTATCTCTGCGGACTTGAGTTCCCATCTGGCGAAATTCATTTGCCGGTTTGGCGAAGTCGAAAGTCTGTTTGAGTTGGAAGTTCCGAGCGCGACGTCGATGCAAAACAAGTTCATCGGATCGCCGCAAGGTCCCTCAAAACAGCGCAAGGCCGAACCCGCCAACCTGAAGACGGTATTGCTTTCTATTCATCAGGCAATCCTGACGCGTGCGAAAGCGGAAGGAAATCCATCGATCGACCTGCTCGGACGCCTCGCGGTTTTGAAATTTATTCGCACGGAACTGCAAGCGCAGTTCGCCAGAATTCTCGAACAATGCCGCATGAAGTCGAAGTCGTTGGAAGGCCTGCGCCAAATGAAGATGGTGCAGACCCAGGAACTGGTGTCGTCCTTCCAGGTGCGAAAAAAGATCATCATTCGCCGCGCCGGGCAGGAGGTTTTTAACCTGCTTCGCGAAATCGAAAAGGAAACACTGGCCCGCACCCGACGCTCGCTGCTGGGCGATGTCACCGCCGACAGTTATCGCTTGCTTTTGAATCCACTGATTCTTACCGAAGACGGCCGTGACGATTATCTGTGTGCCGAGCACTACTACATGTTCGGCAACTTCGACAAAGATCCTGACCGCTTTCCGCTGATGCGCCAGATCGCGGTCGATTTCTTGCGCGAACTGGGCTATGGGGAAGGCGTCGACGAGGAGCATCTGGAGCAGTTCCTCAACGTTCCCGAAAATGCTGCCGCGCTGGTCGGGACCGGCAACGGCGAAGACGCGACGTCGGAGGATCGCAACCGAAAAGATCGTCTGGACCTGTGGACGCGACACCTGCAGCGCGAAGGTGTGCTCCAGCATGTCATTGCCTCTTACGAAGCTGTTCCACTGCTGGCTGAATACACGCGCTACGTGAACCCGCAACAACTTAAGAATGCGTTGATCGATCGCGATGAGGCCGAACGCGTCGAAAGGATGATCGCCGAAGGCCGGTTGCATGCTGACCGTTTGTTCGCCGCGATCGGGCGCGTTGCGTCCTGCCGTGGATCGGAACGCGCCCGTTTTGCCGCTCGCGTTCTACGCGACCTGTTTTGCTATCACCGCGACATGCGCGGACTGGAAGCCGTCAGCGCCGGCCTTGACAGCATCAACCTGATCACCGAAGGCAAGGTCCGGGAACTCTCCGCGCTGAACGGCATGCTGTATGAGTTCCTGCCGCCGGAGGATCAGAAACCGGCCGAGGATCGCGTGCTGCGCCACGTCATCCTCAAAGCCGACATTCGTGACTCTTCGCGCCTCACGCGGTCGCTCATGGAAAAGGACATGAACGCGGCCTCGTATTTCAGCTTGAATTTCTACGATCCAATCAACAAGCTGCTGGCCAAGCACGGTGCGATCAAAGTATTTCTGGAAGGGGACGCCATTATCGTGGCCCTCATCGAGCGCGAGACTGAAGCCATGCTCGGCGTGGCCCGGGCGTGTGTGCTCGCGTGGGAAATCGTCAATCTGCTGCACGACTATAACGAACTTTTGCAGCGGTCCGGCCTGCCCCCGATGGAAGTGGGCCTCGGCATCGCTTATCAGGATTCGCCTCCTCTTTACCTGATGGATGGCGAACACCGCATCATGATTTCCGATGCCATCAATGAAAGCGATCGACTCTCCTCCTGCAACAAGCGGGTGCGTAAGAAGTTGGCCGCTGACGCCGGGGTGTTCCAGGTGTACCGGTTCGATGTCGGCGGCAATCCCGATGGTTCCTTTGCCGAAGGCAGCGGGGAAGACTTGCGCCTGAGCTATAACGTTGGCGGAATCTGTCTGAGTGAAGCGGCATTCTGCAGATTGCAGCAGGAAATCTCCCTTACCAGGTGGGCCACCAGCCAGCACGGCGAGGATCTCGTCCGGCTCAACCGCGACAACCCGTGGCTGGACCGGGAGGGCGAGTTCTTTGTTGGGACTGTGCCCATCGCCAACGGCGCGTTTCGCAAGCTCGTGATTCGCAAGAGCCGCGTCGCCCAGGTGGATGTCCGCGAGCTGACAATCCTGCAATGGACTGATCGTTTTTACTACGAAGTGTGCGCGAATCCCGCCGTGTATGCCGCGCTACCGGGTGAGAAGGCCTCTGCGGCCAGGAAAAGCTAGAAGGCTTTCGCTCTCTTTAGTTCGCCCGCCTGATCCTCTTCAGAAAGTCCTGCGCACGCGGAACGGGATTAAAACCACTGCTTCAATTGCCACCGCTTTTCCGCCTCTTTCCGCGGGCGCAAACTTCCAGCGGGCGAGGGCTCGGGCCGCATAAGGGTCCAGACGGTCGTCGGGACTGTTCAGCACGCGAATGTCGCCTACCCGGCCATCGGTGTGAATCACGGCATACAGCGTGACCATCCCATGCACGTTATTCTTGATCAATTCCAGCGGGTAGCCAGGGTCGGATGTCTCTGTCGCCAGCGGCTCGAGCAATTGACCGTTCTTCTCGTCTGGTCTCAACTCGGCAAAGTGCATTACCCAGCTTCCCGTGGAGGAATTCAGGTTCGGCATGTTGAGCGTTCTGCCGTAAGTGCGACGGTCCCCAAAAACCTGGCGATCAAGATCGGTAATCTTGTCGTCGGAGATGGCGGATGCAGTGCGTTGGTTCGCATTGGCGCCCGTCCTTCCACCCGCGGAAGAGAGACTGGCCGTCTCGCGCTCATCGCCGTCTTCGGTCCCGTCTCCGTTTGCGGACTTGCCATTGCGCTGAATGGGACCCGTTGAGCCGGGAACAGCTC
Organism: Terriglobales bacterium; assembly: GCA_049509215.1. Lineage (GTDB taxonomy): Bacteria > Acidobacteriota > Terriglobia > Terriglobales > Acidobacteriaceae > Acidiflorens. The sequence goes on along the minus strand of JBELAC010000027.1, from coordinate 11,817 downwards.
CGACGTGCAAGCCTGCGGGTAGCGACCCGCTGCCATGTCCTTTGAAACCGCTTCCATCCTGCGCGCTACCACCCGATCCGTTTGCGGCGGATTTCGATCCCGCAAAATCGGGTGTACCCGACGCGCCGGGCTTTCCCTTAGGGTTTGCCGAAAATGTCCCGCGGCGATTTCCGGACGGCACCGCGACCGGTCCAGTCGGAGCAACAGGATTGATGCCCAAGGCGATCATCCGTCCCTGACTTCTTCCGCCTCCACTGGCTGCCACGCTTGGTGGCGGCCCCACGGGTTGCGCGCCTCCCGCCAGAGCGCTGCCTCTGCTTCGAGCGCCCACCGTATGCTGCTCCGCCATCGTCAACTGCGGAGCCGGCGCGACCACCTCGCTCGGCCCAATATTAATGAGTCCGACATGTCCTTTTGCGGAAGTCTTAAATTCTGGTGGAGGCTCGACCACCGCCGTTTCCGGTCCAGTCATGTTGCGCGCTTGATCGTGCCGCACATCTGGAGGCGGTGGAATGATATCCGACCTCAGCCCCGTGCGATTTGCATGATCGTGCGCAAAATCGGCATCGGGTGCCGGGGCGATGACCTGTGTATCGGGCGCAACGATGCGGCTCGAGGATCGCGTAGCGTCAAGCGGAACGATCGGGGTGATCGCTCCGGTGGCCACCATATTCGGCAAAGGAACATCATGGTCCAGCTTAAGGTTCGGAGGGACGACAATTGTCTGAGAACGGTTGTCCGCCTCGCGCGGAACCGAAAGAATCGGCTGTTTGGCAAACGCCGGATCGCCTGTCTCCGCCTTCGCTGCCGCCGCCGCACCCGTGTCGAGTGGCGGCAGATATTCTTGCGGAGAATATGTGATCAAGGAGGAGCGGTCAAACGGGGTCGGCCCCAGGATCTTCTGCTGCCGAAGCCATGCCACGGATAAACCCCAGATCAGCCCCAGCGCGACCCCATGGAGTACGACCGACTGCAGGAATCGGCCCCATGGCAACTCCTGATGAACGAAAACATCATGCCAGATTTCATCCCCTGCAAAAGCTTGGGACGCTCTAAGATGCGGGCCAGTGGCACCACCGACGCTCCGCAATTTTGCGCTCTCCTGGTAGGGCTCTTCCAGAAGGTGCTCGACTAGTTTTTTCGCAGGAAGTCCCATCCGCGATTCAATACCCCTTTGCAATTTCTGACGGTAGTGCTCCAGCAGGCTGATCTGAGGCAGATCTGGCGATTCGCGCCGACTGGTTACTCTTTCCGAGGATTATACGGGAAAATGGAGATTGGCAAGATCCGAAACGAATATCCTTTGGGCATGCGGTTGGGTCGGGTGCTTCAGCCCAAGATCCGGACGAATTTGCTTCAGGCCCGCTTCAACCCACTAGGGCTGCACATTCAACGTCAACCGGTATGGTAATGATGGAGCCGTTCTCCACCACGACTTTCAGGACCTGGCTGCAAGGGCCGCACAGCCAGTATTGTTCGACCTGGATCGCCGTGTCGCCATTAGCCAAGTCGCGATCATGGGAATCACTCAGCAGGTGATCCACGGAAAAGAAGCGGCCGTTGCGGGTATGACTGAAAGGAACTCGGCAGTCGGGGTTCAGGCAATTGGAAACCATCGGATCCTCTAGAATGAAGAATCAGTGCGCCGTCTCCTGAGCTTCGAGGTGGCGGATTTCCGCCTCAAGCCAGGTCTTCAGAGCCTCTTCCACCTCGGCCGGCGTGTATTGGCGGCTCATGCTGTGGACAGACTCGCAATCGCGATTCAAAGAGATAAAGTGGCACGCTTCCAGTTCCTGACGGAAGCGCTCGGGAACGAACTGAAACAGCCAGCATTGCGAGCAGGGCGTCTTCCGCTCCTCATCCAGACGGTTCGGGCAGGAAGGAGAATCCAGGAACATGGAAACGGGCCTCCACGGCATCTTTCCCCCGTAGCCCCCACGTTGCAGAAATTCCAACTCCTGCTTCAGCAAGTTCAGGATTTCGAGTCTGGATTCTGCCACCACCCACCTCCGGACAAAGAAACCTGTTCCCAGGACTTTCTGAACTCATTGTGCGCTGCTCGCGACCAAGCTGCGGTGATTCGAAACACCGCCGGTCGTGACTGATCTCACAAGAGGGAGTTCGCGGTCGCAAGGTGAATGCCGTGTTCAAGCTACGAGCGGCTTGAGTCCGGCGGCTTCAATGCAAGGGGTTATTAGAAGGCACCACCGCCTCCGCCGCCGAAGCCTCCGCCGCTGAAGCCGCCTCCGCCGAAGCCCCCGCCACTGCTGAAGCCGGATCCGCCCGAACTCGCTCGCGGCGACGACACAAACACCTGATGCATATCCGTCGCCATGCTGTGCATGGAACTCGAGAAAAACAGCGGACTGAAGCCGACGTAGCCGTTGGGCGAGGAGTACCAACTGGGAGGGTCTTTCACGATTCCGTCGAATGCCTGCGCCCAGTGATGCTCCACCCCAAGCGCCATCGCGTAAGGCAAAAATTTCTCGAACGTATCCGGCGGCATGCGCTGAATACGATCTTTGTCCACACGGTTCATGAACTCCTGAAATCCGAGAACTGCAACGTGCATGCGCGCCCCCGCCACGGTCTTTGCCGTCATCTGGCGCGCAAATAGCCACCAGATGACGGCCGAGATAAGCACGCTCAAAATAACCAACGGGATCGAGTAGAACAGATTCATCCACCCGAGAACTTGCACCCCCACCACAGCGATTCCAATTGCAACTGCCGCAACCACGCTGTAGCCGTTGGCCGATTCGGGGTCGAGCGTGTAAACGCCTTTGGTCTTCAGCGCCGCCATGATGTCCTGTCGGATCACCGGAATCGCGGTATAAAAGCGGTTCTTCAGGCTGGAGAGCCGCACCTCGGTCTCGCCCACAAACATGTTTTCCATCATCACGCGCTCGTGCGCAGCCAGTTCCGGCCCCCATCCTGTGTTCGCTTTCAAGAGGTGGAAGAGATAATCCTTGTGATGAAACACGAGGAACGTGTCAACTTTTTCCTCGATCTTGATGTAGCCGCGCACGGCAAGATCGACGATCGTCGACGTAATGTCGCGCGGATGAATGCTGTCATCCAGCAGCGTGCCCGCCTCCGCCGGTGTCATTCCTTTCGGAGGTTCGTACTGCGGAGCGACTGACACGCCGGGATCGGGATCACGTCCCACCGAATACCAAAGTCCACCCATAACCGCCAGCGTGATTAACGGCAGAAATAGAATCGGGTTACTGCCGAGAAACCAACCCAGTTTTGTCAGCCAACTGGGAGCTTTGACGATCCCCTGAGGAACATAAATGTCGATGGTGAGGCCGCCGCGCATGGGAAGCGGGTGCGTCGTCTCTACCGCAACGTCCGCGCCATTCACTTGCGTGTCGGCCGCGCTTTCCTTCGATCCATAGGCTCCGGTAAAGGATTGTGCGCGTAATCCGCCGGCGGCGTTTTCCGGCAGCGTCACAAAAACCGAGGCATGGTCGATCGGCACCGGCCAATCGTTGCCCGTCACATTCCAGTAGAACTCGTCATAGTCGTCGAAGTGACGAATACCGTTGCGAACCGTGTAATCAATGTTGACCACACGTGTGGAGTCGGCCGCGCCCGGAATGTAAATCTTGAGGTCGCGATAGGCTCCCGACTTACTGGAGTCGTATTTCAGCTTGTTGCCGTTCTCGTCCGTCACGCTGTCAATCTTGAGAAACAGCGTGTAGTTCGTGCCGTTGGGCCCGGGATATTCAACCGGAATGGTGCGGTGAATACCGTGCCACTCCCCGACGAAGGCCAGCGTAATTTTCTCGCTGACGAGTGCCGACCCATCGGCCGCGATGGAGATGGTGTCCTTGAAATCAGTGACTCGCCAACTGTGCCCCTGCGCTGCGGCTGGACTCGCTGCCAGCAGCGCGCCCAGCAGCAAGAGCCAAATCTTCACCACCGAGGACACAGAATTACACAGGGGAGACACCGCTCTTGACTTCTTACCGTGGCAGATTCGATTGTTCAACATGTCTAGAACTTCACAGCCACCGGCTCGCGATCTGCCGTATCGGCCTCGAAAAACTGCTTCTGCTGGAAGCCAAACATTCCCGCAAGAATGTTGGTTGGGAAAGACTGGATCTTGGTATTCAGATCGCGCACCACGGCGTTGTAGTAACGGCGCGCGTTCTGAATCGCATCTTCAGTCTGGCTGAGTGAGTTCTGCAACTGCGTGAATTCCTGCGATGCCTGCAATTGCGGATAATTTTCAGCCACGGCAAACAGGCTTTTGAGTGCTCCCGTCAGCTGATTTTCAGCCGCCGCTTTGTCGGCGGGCCCGGTCGCCTGCATCGCCATCGAGCGGTATTTGGCGATGTCCTCGAACGTGCTTTTTTCGTGGGCCGCATATCCCTTTACGGTTTCTACCAGGTTAGGGATCAGGTCATGACGGCGCTTGAGTTGAACGTCGATATCAGACCAGGCAGAATCGCAGCGTACTCGCAGCTGCACTAGGCTGTTGTACATCGCGATGAGAAAAACGCAGAGCAGGACCAGAACTAGAAGGACGATCCATCCCATGAAAGCACCTCAATACGGATTCAAGCCGACGGTAGCACAAGCAAGGGGTGGGCGCAATTGCAGGAGAGGAGCGTGTTCCGTGCAGGAAACACGCGAATTCCGCCGTAAATCCAAGGTCCGCTAGGTAGGGACTACGAGACGTCTTATTGCCGATTATTGCCGAGGCGCGTAATACCCGCGACGCGCGCGTACTTGCAGGTCTTTTTTCAATGCGGTGATTTGGATCGAGCGGAAGCGCCCGTCAGCATCGAAATCCGAGGGCTTGTAGGAAACATCGTACTGGCTTCGCAGTTCATCTTCGATGGCGGCAAACGAACGCGTAATGTCCTTCATCTTGTATGGAAAGAAAGCGCGTCCGCCAGTAGCGGAAGCCAGATCTTCCAGCACTTTGTCGCCCCGCAAAATCAGCCCGCTGTCGTCGGTCGAAATCGCGTAAATCAGCACTTCGGCGCGCTGCGCCATTTCAATCGCCTGCGCTCGCGTGTACTCGCTCTGGTTGTCCTCGCCGTCGCTGACTACGATGATCGCCTTGCGGATCGGGTGATCGGAATGCTCACGCAGCAATTTTTCCTTGCACGCTTTGTAGATGGCATCGTAAAGAGCCGTGCCGCCGCCATTGCTCAGGCGCTGCACGCCCGCGGAGAGCGCGGGCACATTATCGGTGAAATCCTGCGTTAAGTGGCTTTCCTTGTTGAAGCCGACCACGAATGCGCGGTCATAACCCCGGCGGATGATGTGTTGCAGAAATCCGGTGGCCGCTTCTTTCTCAAATCCGAAACGGCTCTGCACCGACCCGCTCACATCCATCAGCAAGCCCATTTCGATCGGCAAATCGGTCTCGCGCCGGAACGCAAGAATCGACTGCACCGGCTTGTGATCGTCCACAATCGAAAAGTCGTTCTGGTTCAGATTTCTGACAAATTTGCCATGGCGATCGGTAGCGATGAAAAGCACGTTCACTTCATCGACCCGCTTGCGGATCGTGAGCACCGATTCGTCCGCCTCCGTGTCCGATGCAAAAGCCGCCGCATTGCTCGCGCCCATCACGGCCGTAGCCGCCAGCCCGTACTGGCTCGTTTGCGCCTGCGCAGCGCACAGCACGGTCAGCAATCCAAACACGATCAGCAGCACGAACTGGCCTAATCTCGCTTTGTGAATCTTCTTCATTCGCTCTTCTTCGCCATCGCCATGCTTGCCTTACTGCGGCTTCGAAAATCCTCCCGCTTTCTAGCCTTGCACCCCAGTCCGCGCGGATTGGAGCCAGCCAATAGTCGAAGCACGCGGAAGGCCGAAAATCGGAAACGACTTGTCCCCATGACTCTATGCTGCCATCGCCTGCAACTCCAAGTTACAAAAGGAGTACGCGTACCGTTCTCATCGTAACTACAGGCCGGTCAATGCCTTGGGAGCTAGGTTCGGGATCCCGTCACCAAGCCAGCTTCGAGTCGAAAATCCGAGGTATTTGCCTGACTCCCGAGTCAAAAAATTCCCGAGAACATTTTTCCCGGTTTGACTCCGTCCCGTGCAAAATCTGCTGCAGACAGCAAGCGACAGGCCGTACTCCGTGTTCCTCTTGTTCTTTGTGGTAAAGGTCTCCCAGCCCAAGCAACGCCCCATGCTTGACTGATATTGTGAAAACGATAAGCTTAACGACGCCTGGATGCCCGTACCCCACCGGAGACGTAAATGTATTTTGAGCAATTTTACTTGAATTGCCTGGCACATGCGTCCTACATGTTCGGATCGGAAGGCGAAGCCGCCATCGTCGATCCGCAGCGCGACGTCGACATCTATCTGAAAGCCGCCGAAGAGCAGGGCTTGAAGATCCGTCATGTTTTTGAAACGCATCTCCATGCCGACTTCGTTTCGGGGCACAAAGAACTGGCCGTGCGCACAGGCGCGAAGATTTACATCGGAGCGCAGGCTTCGGCGAATTTTTCGCATGTCGCTCTGCGCGACGGCTTCGAAGTGAAGATCGGCGTGGTTCGTGTGCGCGCGCTGGAAACCCCGGGCCACACGCCTGAGAGTGTGTGTCTTGTCGTCACCGACGACGGTATGTGTGGGGACGGGGCTTTGCCCCGTCCTGGCGGGGCAAAGCCCCGCCTCCACACAGAACCGGGTCAACCCTATGCCGTGCTGACCGGCGATACCTTGTTCATCGGCGATGTTGGACGGCCCGATCTTTCGCGTTCGCACACTCCGCAGCAGCTTGCGGGACTGCTCTACGACAGCCTGCACCAGAAGCTGCTCACGCTTCCTGATGCGACGCTGGTCTATCCGGCGCATGGCGCGGGTTCGCTTTGCGGACGCGCCATGCGCGCGGAAAAATCTTCCACGATCGGCACCGAGCGCCTGACGAATTACGCACTGCAGATTCGGAGCCGTGAAGAATTCATCCGGCAGATGACGACCAATCTCCCGACTCGTCCCGATTATTTTCTGGAGGACGCGGAAATCAACCGCTCGGGCGCAGCCACGCTGATCGAACTTACGCCGCTCCGCGCGCTCTCTCCCGCGGAAGTGCAGGCGCTTTTGCAGCAGAGTGCGTGGGTGCTCGATGTCCGTCCCAACGCCGATTTCGCCTCCGGGCACGCGCCGGGCTCCATCAACATCGCGCTCTCAGGCCAATTCGCGTCCTGGGCGGGAGCGCTTCTCGGCATCCACTCCAATCCTGTTCTGGTGGCCGACAGCGATCCCGGCAAAAATGCGGCCCAGCTCGAAGAAGCTCGCCTGCGTCTCGCGCGAGTGGGCATTGAAGAGGTGCGCGGCTACCTCGCGGGCGGCGTTGCTGCCTGGCAGAAAGCCGGATTGCCCCTGCTCCAGACCCCGCAAATTTCGGTGCAGGAGCTCAACCAAAAATTGCGCGCCGGAGGCCCGGATGTCCCCGAGATCGACGTGCTCGATGTCCGCCGCCAAAGCGAATTTGAGGCCGGACACATTGCCGTAGCCCTGTGGCAAGCGCTCGATGCGTTTCCGCGAGGACTGCCCGAAATCGTGACGAAGAAAGAGCCCGATCCGAAGCGGCCGCTTGCCGTTCACTGCAAGAGCGGATATCGCAGCATGATCGCCTGCAGCCTGCTGGAACGTTCCGGCCATCGCAACCTGCTCAACGTTACGGGAGGCTTCGACGCATGGCATGTGGCTGGATTGCCGGTAGTAGCCGAGCAACTGGCGAAAGCCTGACGCCTCCCTCGTGCCAGGGGTCTCCCAAATGAAAGCCCTTGACTTAGCGTTCGCGGGTGCCCAAGACAATGAGGGTGCCCCGCACATCGCGCACTTGCGATGTGTGGGTTTTCATCACCATCCAACTGTGAGCAAGAGAGATTCGGACAAGATATACACTTACCACAACGGCCAGATCGGTGACCTGTGGCCCTCCCTCAGCGAGCGACCTGCCCTTTCGCCAGCACGTCTTCAGGCCGCGGAGGAATCTGCGGTAATGACGCCATCAGTCGCCGCGTGTAGGGATGAGCTGGCGCGGCGAAGATTTGCGCCGTGGGGCCGCATTCTACGATTTCGCCTTCGTTGAGGATCGCGATGCGCCGGCAGATTCCGGCCACCGACGGAAGATCGTGCGAGATGTAGAGGATCGACATGCCGGTCTCGCGATTCAAGCTGGCGAACAGTTGAAGGATTTCCGACTGCGTAATGACGTCGAGCGCGCTGGTTGCTTCATCGGCGATTAAGAGCGCGGGTCGGTGCAGGACGGCCATCGCGATGAGCACGCGCTGGGCTTGTCCTACGCTGAGCTGCTGGGCGTGCTTTTGCAGGAAATCGGGGTCGGCGGGCAGGCTGACGTTTTTCAGCGCCTGCTCGATGGCTTGCTCGCAGTCGGCTTTCGTTGCGGCGCGGTCGCGGTGGGCGCGCCAGGCTTCCTGGAGTTGCGTGCGAATCTTCAGCGCGGGGTTGAGCGAGGCGAGCGGGCTTTGCAGTACCAGGCTGAGTGTGCGTCCGCGCAGGTTGCGCAGGTCGCGCTCGCGCATTTGGAGCAAGTCGGATCCCTGGAAATGGATGGTGCCTTCGACGGTGGCGCGTTGACGGCCGAGTAATCCCAGGATCGCCAGTGCAAGCGTGCTTTTGCCCGAGCCGCTCTGGCCGACCAGTCCGACGACTTCGCCTCCCGCGATCTCGAGTGAGCAAGCGTGCAGGACCGGAGCTTTCCCGGGATAGCGCACCGTGACGTTGGCCGAGAGCAACGGGGCGCGATCGGAAGTAGCGGCGGTCGTCATGATCTCTTGATTGTCAGCAAGCCAGCACTATTTGTCTTAAGACACCGTTCGACAGCGCTCAGCGTTTGGCCGTCGCGGTTCCGGTCAACGTCAGCCGCTCGGCGTTCCAGAATGTTTGCGGATACAGGATTCCGGGGTTTGCTCCGGCTACGGAACTGGAGACCGCCGACAGCGCGTTCTGGTTGATCAGATAGATGAACGGCGCTTGCTCGTAAACGATTTCCTGCACGCGATCGAAAGCTTCTTTGCGTTTCTTCAGGTCTGAGGTCGAGGCTTGGGCCTGCATCAGTTTGTCAATCTCGGCTTCCCATGCCGTGGCCGGAGCTTTCTGTTGCGGGTTCCAGCCGTGGTTCTCGGCCGAGCTCAACCAGATGTTCATCTGGCCGTTGGGATCGAGATCGACGTTGCGGAATCCCAGCATGGCGGCTTCGTAGTTGAACTTTTGCAGGATGCGCTCCATCAGAGAGGGAAAGTCGAGCGGGACAAGATTGACCTTGATGCCGATCTTGCCGAGGTCCTCCTGGATGAGGACGCTCATGCGTTCACGCGGCTTGCTGCCCGCGTTCGTGACGATCGAGAACTCGACCGGATTGCCGTTCTTGTCGAGCAGAATTCCGTTCTGCAGATGGAAGCCATCCGCCTTGAGGCGCTCGAGGGCGGCCTGCGGACTATGCGCCTCGGGCTTGAGTTTGCTGTTGAACCAGAACCTGTTGGCGGGCGAAACCGGGCCGACGGCAGGCTGCGCGTGACCGTTGTAGACGATACGGGCGAGGTCGTCTCGGTTGATTGCCTCCGAGACGGCACGTCGGAAATTGGCGGAACGGAACCAGGCGCGCTTGTACTCGGGAATGGGCGCGGTTGCGACCTGGTTGAACCACATGAAATCGGAATCGAGCGACGGGCCGGCATCGTGCACGAGCTGCGGCGAGGTCGAGCCCAGGCGGTCGAAATAGTCGGTGTCGAGCACGTTGATGAGGTCGAGTTCTCCGCGTTTGAAGCGGAGCATTTCGACGTCGCGATTCGGCTGAATGTCGATAAGAATGGCATCCAGATAGGGCAGACGGCGTCCCTGTGAATCTTTCTTCCAGTAATAGGGATTGTGCTCGAGGCGAATGCTCGATCCAGCCTTATATTCGGCCACCATGAAGGGACCGAGCACGGCGGCTTCTTTCTTCGGTGAGTGCGCCGACATGATCGCCACTTCGTCAAACTGGCGCTCAAGCCCGACGACTGCGGCGGGGAACGTAATCGAAACCTGGTCTGTCGCCAGGACCTTGACAGCCACTGTGCCAGCGCCGGTGCGGAACGCGTCGCCGACGGGAGAGTGCACAGACGGATCCATCAGACGGTTGATGGTGAAGGCGACATCATCGGCCGCGAACGGAGTGCCATCGGAAAAGTGAACTCCGTGGCGGAGCTTGAAGGTGATCTGCTTGCCGTCCTTGGAAACCTTCCACGATTCGGCAAGCTCCGGTTCGAGTTCCTGCGTGTGACGGTTGACGCGGGCGAGGACGCCTCCCGTGAGATAGCGGATCGAGAGCGAGGAGTCGTCATCGACCAGGAGCGGGTCGAAGGTCTTGGGTTCTGAGCGCAGACAGAAGTGTAATTCGCCGCCAGTTTGGGCGAAGGCCGAGAGCGTGAGCACGAAGGCGAGAGCAACGGTGCAGGAGATTCCTCGCCGCGCTCGGAATGACAAACCCAGCGGTGCTCGGAATGACAAATTGGATCGTGATAATCCCGTGTGGCGGCCGATCATGCGGTCACCTCCTCGTTCGATAGCAGAATTTGAAAGGACGTCATGACAACAATCAGCAAGAGCAGCGGAACCAGACGCCACGGTTCTTCGCGGAATGAGATCAAGCCTTCAAGTTCGCGGAGCAGGCTGCCCCAGGAAGGCAGCGGTTCGGCGACGCCTAAGCCGAGGACTCCCAGATTGGCTTCGCTCAGGATGAAAACGGGGATGGAAATCCAGAACTGGGCGTAGAGTACAGGCTTCAGGTTGGGCAGAACGTGAATCAGGAAAAGACGTGGGCCATGAAGCCCGGAGGCGCGAGCCTGCAGAACGAAATCGGAGTTGCGTAGGGCGTCAGCACTCGTCGAGAGCACGCGCGCAGATTGGGCCCAGCCTAACAAGCCGAGAATGAGGAACGTAATCAAGACCGAAGTGAGCGGCGACACGTTGAGCGGTAAAAGCGCGCGCACCGTGATGAGCAGAAACAGCCAGGGAAGAGACAGAAACAGGTCGGTAAAAGCGCGGGCCAGCTTGAGCCAGATCCCGCCCAGGTATCCGGCAAGTCCGCCGACGAGTGCTGCCAATGCAGTTGAGACCAGAGCGGCGGCCGGAGCCAGCAGAAGCGAGATGCGGGTTCCGTAAAGCACGCGCGCGAAACGATCGCGGCCAACTTCATCGGTGCCGAGAAGGTGCTGGTGCGACGGAGGCGCATCAGCAGCCTCGCGAAATTGGTGCGCGTATCCTGCGGGCGCGAGCCAGCGCGCGCCGAGCGAGAGTGCGCACACGGCGACGACGATGACACACGCCAACAGACGGGCTGCCTTCATGCAGCGTTCATTCCCCCTGGGCTTTGCGTGCCCACTAGGCTTGTTTCGGCTTCAATATATGGATCATTACATCGGCGCTGGAGTTGGCGAGCAAGGTTACCAGCGTAACGAGAATGGTCAGGTTCACCAGCAGAGGAAGATCACGAGAGAGGGCAGCCTGCCAGGCGAGCTGGCCGATGCCGGGTAATCCGCAGAGGCTTTCGACGGGAATGCTGACGCCGAGAGCGATGCTGATGGTGATGCCGCCGAGGGCGATCAGTTGAGGCCCGACAACGGGCAGCACGTGCCAGATGAGAATGCGAAGTTCGCCGATTCCCCGGGCGCGCGCCGCGGTGATGTGAGGGAGTGCGTAAGACTTGGCGAGTAAGTTGCGTGCATAGCGATAAATCTTGGGGAAGACGATGAGGGCGATGGCCAGGTATCCGGGCGAGTTGAAGATCACAGACGCGAGCGCCAGAACCGCCGCCGGGATGCAAAGGAA
>JBELAC010000269.1:0-6217 GCA_049509215.1 Terriglobales bacterium | reverse complement strand
GGGGGGGAGGGTACGGCATTATCCCTATTATTTTTCTGGTTACTAAACGCCGCTCTTGAGAAACCTCCCGCCGTTTCATCGGCACACTCCGATCATTGGCGAAAAATCCCGATTTCACTCACTGACACCAAGCGGAAACTATTCGGAGAGCGGCCATAGGGTCTTTCTCCGTTGTGCCTCCGCGTCCCCCGTTGTGCAAGGGTTCCCAGGCGACTACCGGAATTTGTCTTGACATAGTCCGCGGCAGTCCTAAGACTTAAAGACACCGTCGATTTCAACTTCATGATTTTTTTTGAACGCAAACGAGTCACGCAACCATCATGTGGTTTTGGAAAAACTCGGTATAACTCTTTTGTTGTCAAGATTTTGAAAAAGTGCTCCTTTAGAATCGAGATTTTGCGAGAGTCACATCTGAAAAAGGCTCGCTTTTCGAGGCTAAGTCCTAGGCGCTCAAGATTTTGCCTTTAACTCGTTACGGCTGAAGATTTTACAAGCAAATTTTCGCTAAACCAATGATTCTAATAGATCGCTAAAAAAGAAATTTGATCGAAATCTGGAGCTCGGCAAACTCGCCGTAAAGACAATGGCCGCGAAGCATCCTCGAAACACTTTCAAGAATTCAAGTCCGGAAGCGCAGCGTCGCCTCGCCTATTTCCTTGCCTATTTCAATGACCGGCGCGACCAGATCCTTGCCAACATTCGCCAGTTGGTCGAGATCGAGTCGCCCAGCGACAACAAGGCTGCGGTCGATCGCGTCTCGGAAGCAGTGGCCGCAAAATTCGCCGCCCTTGGAGGTCGAGTCCGAATCCACCAGGCGCGCGATTTCGGCAATCACCTGCAAGTCGATTTTGCCGGCAACTCCGGCGTGAAGCCCGTGCTTTTGCTCGGCCACTACGACACGGTGTATCCGCTGGGCACGCTGGCGTCTATGCCGTGCAAAGTAATCGGCGACAAACTCGCCGGCCCCGGCGTGCTCGACATGAAATCCGGCATCGCCCTGATGTTGCACGCGATCGCCGCCCTCCAGGACTGGAACTCAGGTGATGGCCGCAGAGAATTGCCGCGTCCAATCACCGTTCTTCTCGTTTCCGACGAAGAAGTCGGCAGCGATTCGTCGCGGCGGATCACCGAATCGCTCGCGAAGAAATCCGCGGCTGTGCTCGTGCTCGAACCCTCCTACGGATTCGATGGCGCGGTCAAAACGGCTCGCAAGGGCGTCGGCGATTACACCTTGAAGGTGACGGGCAAGGCCTCGCACGCCGGCCTCGATTTTCAGAAGGGCGTCAACGCAATTTTGGAGCTCGCGCGCCAGATCGAGAAGGTCTCCGGCTTCACCGACCTCAACAAGGGTTTGACGGTCAATGTCGGGCTCGTCAGCGGCGGCTCGCGCACCAACGTGGTTCCAGCCGAAGCCTCTGCCCAGGTCGATGTCCGCATCGCCCGCCTCAAAGATGCCGCCGGCATCGACAAGAAGATGCGCGGCCTGCGTCCCTTCAACCGCAAATGCAAGCTTGAGATTTCCGGAGGCATCAACCGGCCTCCATTGGAACGAACCGCTGGAGTCGCCGCGCTTTTCACGAAGGCTGCGGCAATCGCGCGCGACTTGGGCTGGAAACTCGGCGAAGCTGCCGTCGGAGGCGGCTCCGACGGTAACTTCACGGGAGCATTGGGCATCCCGACGCTGGATGGTCTCGGCGGTGTGGGAGACGGCGCGCATGCCCTTCACGAACATATCCTGATCTCCGAGTTGCCGCGCCGCGCGGCCCTGATCGCTGGCCTGATCGAAACCGTCTGATCGAAACGTGTGACCGGAATCACATCCAGCCGTGACAGGGGGTACGGGCGTGCTTTGACTCGGGTTCTACACTGACCTAGAATTCAATTTGGGAGCCTTGGCGCGAGGGCGCGTCCGAGTGATGGTGTGTCCATTCGAGCCAGGGACTACCCGAAGGGTTTCGACGGATTCGAAATGGTCTTCGTCGGTCCGCAATGGAGGAAGTCATGGGTGAGGGTCTGTTCCAGCCGCTGCATATCATTCTGATCGTGGGCATCGCGCTCCTGCTGTTTGGTCCAAGCAAGTTCGCCGACTTAGGCAAGGGATTGGGCGAAGGCATCCGCAACTTCAAGTCGGCCGTAAAAGAAGGCGACAAGAAAGACGAAGAGAAGAAGTCCTAGTCTGTGCAGCGTAGTCTGTGTGGCGCGGACACTTCTGTCCGCGCGAAGCCGGTAGTGCGATGACAGGCGCCGTAAAGATGACACGCGTCGTAAAGTAGTTGAGGATGGTCATTCCGAGCGGAGCGAGGATCTGCAGTCTGCTCGGTCGCCCTTCGGGCCGCTGGCCTCTCCACTAAATCACTCGCTGCTCCCGCAGCATCCGCCAAACCCGAGCAACCGGCAGTCCCACCACATTGCTGTAGTCTCCCTCGATCCGAGAAATCCAACGCGAGGCGATTCCTTGAATCGCATAAGCGCCTGCCTTGTCCATTGGCTCGCCGGTCGCTACATAGTCGGCAATGTCCTTGTCGGAGATGTCGGACATCGTAACCGAGGTGGTTTCGCTGCTCACCGACAACTGCCCACTGACCACTAAACAAACGCCGGTGATCACCTTATGCGTTCCGCCGGAGAGCATTCGCAACATGCGCGCTGCATCGGCTGCGTCAATGGGCTTGTTGAGAATCTGGTTGTCGACGACGACGACGGTGTCGGCTCCAAGCACTGTGTCGTTGGGCCGCTGCCGCGCAACCGCGAGCGCTTTCTCGCGAGCCAGCCGTTCCGCGCAGCTCTTCGCATCCTCTCCCGGCAGCGGGTCTTCGGGAATATGCGCGGGTTGGACTTCGAAGGCAACACCCGCATTGCGCAGAAGTTCCAGACGTCGCGGCGAAGCGGAAGCAAGGATTAGCATAGGCGAATATTGTACGGGTCCTGCGCGCATGGCACAGAGCAGCAGGGAGCATTCGAGCGATTGCTGGCTGAGCGCGTTCTGAAGATTGTCAGAAGAGCCTGATCCGCGAGTTGCGAAATCCCTTACTCCAGCGCTTCCGGGTCGATGGAAATATTCTTCTCGCCTGCTGCGCGCTTCTCCCAATATTTCTTTACCCAGGCTTCGTAGCTTTTGCCGGCGGCGGTGTCGCGTCCGGTGAAGGCTATGGCGGCGATTTCGGAATAGGGGATTGCGGGACGATCTTTACTCGCGGCCAGGATCAGGCGAATGACTGAGTCGTCGAGGGTTTTGCCGCTGCGGCGGTCGAAGAGGTAGCCGGTAAGCTGCGGGCCGTCTTTGCGCGTGATGGTAATGTCTCCGCGATAATCGAAGGCTTTTTCGATGACGGCGCGGATGTCGCCTTCGTTTGCGAGTTCGGGGATCCAGCCTTGCAGGTTGTCGCGATCGAAACCGGGAACGACTTCGAGTTCATCGCTGAGATGTGGCACCGCGGCTGCGACGGCTTGGCCCGCATTGTGCAGTACCGGGTCGTGTCCGTGTTCTCGGCCGCTCATACTCGGCTTTCTTCCGCCTGCTGGGCAGTGGCAGAATCCATCGGCGCGTTGATTTGTACCAGCGGA
This sequence comes from Terriglobales bacterium, assembly GCA_049509215.1. Lineage (GTDB taxonomy): Bacteria > Acidobacteriota > Terriglobia > Terriglobales > Acidobacteriaceae > Acidiflorens. The sequence goes on along the minus strand of JBELAC010000269.1, from coordinate 2,653 downwards.
TTGTACGAATGGACGGGCCGGACTTCCTGATCGAGATCGGCGAGAGCGTTCTGATCCGGATAGAGCGAGAAGGTCGCCTTCACGGTATCCACGAACCCGCGCAGCGATCCGAACGTGTCATCCACCGACGAAGGCTCGTAGCCGCAATGGACCATACAATTTGCGCACTGCGGATTGCCCGACTCGGTGCCGTAGTTTGAAAACTCGGTCGTCTCCATCAGTTCTTTGTAAGACTCGGCATAGCCGTCCTGCAGCAGGTAACAGGGTTTCTGCCATCCGAAAATGTTGTAGGTCGGCATGCCCCAGGGCGTGCATTTGTAGTTGCGCTTGCCCATCAGATATTCGAGGAAGAGCGGCGACTGGTTGAAACGCCATGTCTTCTTGCGATTCGACAGCATCGCGCGGAACATGCGCCGGATGCGCGCGCGTCCCATGAAGTGCTTCTGGTCGGGAGCTTTGTCATAGGAGTATCCGGGCGAAACCATCATGCTCTCGACGCCAACTTCCATCATCTCGTCGAAGAAGTTGCGCACGCTGTTAGGATCGGCGCCGTCGAACAAAGTTGTATTTGTCGTCACGCGGAAGCCGGCTGCGACCGCGGCGCGAATGCCGTCGAGAGCGATTTCGTATCCACCTTCGCGGCAGACCGAAAAGTCATGGTGCTCTTTTTGTCCGTCAACGTGCACCGAAAAACTCAGGTACTTACTGGGCTTGAACAGGTGCAGCTTTTCCTTGAGCAGCAGTGCGTTGGTGCAGAGGTAGATATATTTCTTGCGCGCCGCCAGGCCTTCGACAATCTCGTGAATTTGCGGGTGCATCAGCGGTTCGCCGCCGGGGATGGAAACCATGGGCGCTCCGCATTCGTCGACCGCCTTGAAGCAGTCCTCAGGCGAGAGATCGGTCTTCAGGATGTGGGCGGGGTACTGGATCTTGCCGCATCCGGCACAGGCCAGGTTGCAGCGGAAGAGCGGTTCGAGCATGAGGACGAGGGGGTAGCGCTTATTTCCGGCCAGCTTCTGGCGCAGGACATAGGTTGCCACAGTCCACATTTGTGAAACAGGTACTGCCATCACCCCTCCGGGAAGATTGTAGCTCTATGATACCGGAACCAGTGGCCGGTGGTTAGTGGTCTGTGATCAGAAACTTCTCCCATCACGACTGGCCGGAATTCAAGCTCGGTCCGCCGGATATACTGAAGACATGATCACTGCTGATAACACGCCTCGATTGTCGAACGATCCGAAGGGCGTCAAGGTGCATTTGAGCACAGGTGCGGGCCTGGAAATTGATTGGAAGGACGGCCACAAGTCCACGTATGCGTTTAAGTTCTTGCGCGATGCTTGCCCCTGTGCGCTCTGCGAAGACGAACGAACGAAGGCTGGGCGCAAGGCCGGCGAGCCGGAGAAGCTGGCTCAGGGAGCGCTGCCGATGTTCAAGCCCGCGGTCAAGGCACTGGCAGCCGAGGCGGTTGGGAAGTATGCGCTGAAGTTTTCCTGGAACGACAATCATGATCTGGGAATTTATTCGTGGGCATATTTGCGGGAAGTCTGCCCGTGCCCGGAGTGCGCTGGAAAAGCAAGTCAGAAGTAAGAAGTCAGAATGCAGAAGTGAAGCAGGGTCAAAGGTCAGATTGCAGAAGTAAGAACCAAGACACTTCTTAAAGCCTCTCTTTTAGTGCTTTCTCAAGTTTCTTTGTCACGGTGTGAAGTTCCGAAAGCTGGCCCTTCTGGAATTCGATGTCGTCCTTGCCCAGGTCTTGCTGAATCAGACAACAGAGTTGGTAAGCAGTGCGGACGCGTTCCGTTGCCAGGAGGGTGCCGACGGAGGCAGGATCTTCTCCATTCGCTTTGCCGGCCACGGACTGATGTGCCGCCCAGGCGACGTTGCGCACACGGTTCAGTACATCCCGAAATTCGCTGAGAACACGCGGATCCAACTCGCCCGAGAGCAGCAAGCTTTGTGAGGCTTGCAGCTCTGCAACAGCGGTTTTCATCCGCTTCGAAACAATAGTTTCCTTGGCTGCCTTACAAGTCAAAAACACACCTCCGATGCCAAACTTCAGGCTAATCGGCAGCGGCCATTGGGCGTAGATTCCGAAGGTGTCTAACCTATGGATTGATTTGGGAGCGAGATATGGCCCATCACGCAACAATGCCGTGAGGTGATTGATACCGAAGGGCTTGTCCGGTCACTTGGCGATCCGGACCGCGAGAGATCCGCGGGGCGGATTGCTGATCTTGATGTAGCCTGCCATGCCAAGCAGACGGTTCGCGGTTTCCGCCTACGGTTTGACCGCGAAAGTCACGTTCGCGTGCGTGCCGTCGGACTCGGTGCTGATGCTGACGACAACGGTGCGTTTGTTGGTTTTGTCCTCACCGGAGACCATTCCTCCGACTTTCCCGTTGGAGTTCGAAGTCAGGTTGGAAACTTCGAAGCCGCCTGATTTTAGAGAGTCCCCATAAAACGAAATGACCTTGTCGGCCGAGTCTGAAGTTGAGAAAGCGTAGGAACCCGACTGCTCACCGTTGTTTGTGGCGGAGAATGTGTTTTGCGGCGTGGCTCCGGGATAGGCGGGCACCCATGACGGCGCTTTGTCAGCATTGGCGCCGATTCTGACTGTGCCTTCAGAACTTTTCATTTCCATGCTGGCGTT
>JBELAC010000268.1:0-6240 GCA_049509215.1 Terriglobales bacterium | reverse complement strand
CTTTTTTAGCTTAGTCAACCAATGCCTGAGGAGTGGAACGTGCGTCGTTTGCTTTCTTGTTTCTTCATCGTCAACGTGCTGTTATTGCGGCTTGCCGCGCAAGAGGTCGATCCTCATCCGCAGGGGTCCGATCAGAGGGGTCAGGCCATGCATGACGAAATGAACATGCCCGGCATGACCATGGACGCGTCTCAGCCGCCTTGGATGCCATCCGCCCACGTCAGCTCCGGCACAGGCTGGCAGCCCGCCGCCACCACGATCGATTCATGGATAAAATCGTTCGGCGGTTGGGATGTAATGGCGCACGGGGTTGTGTTCGTTGACTTCAATAAAGCTGGCGGCCCACGCGGCGAAGGCAAGGCTGAGTCCGTGAATTGGCTCATGCTGATGGAGCAACACAAACTCTGGAGCGGTACTCTGCTGTTTCGTGAGATGTTTTCTGCTGAGTCATTGACCTCGCCGCATCCCGGATTTCCCGAGCTTTTCCAAACCGGCGAAACCTACCACGGCCAGCCACTCGTCGATCACCAGCATCCCCACAACGTTTTCTCCGAACTGGCTCTTGATTATCAGCGCCCTCTCGGACGGCCCGGCGACCACAGATTCTCGTGGCTTTTTTACGGAGCCGCTGCCGGCGAGCCTGCGCTCGGCCCCGTGGCCTATGTGCACCGCGCCTCGGCCTCCGAATTGCCCATGGCGCCGCTGTCGCACCACCTGCAGGATTCCACCCACATCAGCTTCGGAGTCCTCACCACCGGCTTGGTCTTCGCTCGCTTCAAAGTCGAAGGATCGCTATTCAACGGCCGCGAGCCCGATGAAAAGCGCTATTCCATCCAGTTTGCTCCGCTCGACTCCTGGTCAACGCGTGTGAGCATTGCACCATCGCCGAACTGGACCGCCCAATACAGCTTCGGACGTCTCGAGCATCCCGAAGCCCTCGAACCCGGCAGCCAGCGCCGCCAGACGGCGTCGGTCGAATATGTCCGCAACTTCACCAAAGGAAAGCTGGCGAGCGGATCTTGGTCTACCTCTTTGATATGGGGCCGGGTCCACAAGGTATTCGACGATCACAATCTCAACGGCTATGTGCTCGAAAGCACTCTCACCTTCCAGTCGAAGAACTGCGCGTTCTCGCGCGTGGAACTCGTCGACAAGGATGAACTCTTCCCCGCTGATCCATCCTCTCCGAGTTTTCGTATCGGGGCCTACACGTTTGGAGGTGATCGCGATCTCATTCAGAATCGGCTCTGGCGGCTCGCATTAGGCGCGGATGTCACTTTCTATTCGAAGCCCGCGGCTCTTAACGTGTCCTATGGCGCCAACCCTGTTTCCTTCCAGATTTTTCTGCGAGTACGCCCAGGTTCGAACCATGGCGCGCATTAGAACTGGTCTCATAAATGGTTTTGGGTAGGGCACGGCTTCAGCCGTGCCGTTCGGGGCCAATAAAAATGCGGGCTTTCCTAAAAGAAATGAGGCCCCGCGTTTCAATCTGCGAGGCCCCTGGATCGGCGACTCGCTTGCAGGACGCCAGTTTACCTTTCAGCCCATCCGCAGTTAAAGAACAAAGAACTGGGGTAGTGTCTCAGTTTTAATTTTTCTGTGGATGGCGTGTCTTGAAGAAGGAACGCCAGAACCAATGTGTTCTCGGGCTAGACAGCAGGCACACTCGCACGGTAACACCAATCGCGATGGCAGCAACTGCCAGAGCGGGAACAACAAGTGAGTTGGCAGAATAAACAGACAAAAGATTAGGCATGGATGCGGCCCTCACCATGATTATATTGATGAGACCAGTTCTAGTCTGCTGGTATTTCTCCGTGGTCTCTGTGCCCTCTGTGGTTGAAGCTCTTGGGGATCACCACGGAACTAACGCAGTTTCCCAAAGCCTCGGGAATGCGATAGCTTCTAATCATGGGCCGGTCGTCGCGAAAGGAATCCCCTCGTGTGTATCCAGGATGAGCAGGAGCTTGTTTACTTGAAAGCCGTTGGCCGCATCGTGCGCCTCATGCTCGACGCGATGAAGGCCGAAGTCCGCCCCGGCGTTTCCACGCAATATCTGGACGACGTTGGCGCCCGCGTGATGGAGCAGAACGGCGCCCGCTCCGCTCCTCGCATGGTCTACAAGTTTCCGGGCGCGAGTTGCATCAGCATCAACGACGAAGCCGTCCACGGAATTCCCAGCGACCGCACGCTCGAAGAAGGCGATCTGGTGAAGCTGGATGTCACGGTTGAAAAAGACGGCTTTATGGCCGATGCCGCGATCACAGTTCCGGTCGGCAAGATCAGCGATCAGGCCGAGAAATTAATGCTCTGCGCCGAGCAGGCTTTTCACCAGGCCATGCTCGTTGCCCGTGCCGGATTCCAGGTGAACGAGATTGGAAAAGTCGTGGAACGGGAAGTCCGCAAGTCCGGATTCACGGTGATCCGCGAGCTAGGCGGCCACGGCATTGGCCGCACCATCCACGAACTGCCGCACGTTCCCAATTATCCCGACCCGCAAGCCCTCCAGGTCATGAACGAAGGCCTGGTCATCACTGTGGAACCGATCATTTCCAGCGGCGCTGGCCGCGTGTTTACCGACAAAGATGGTTGGACGCTCCGCACCGGCGACCGCTCACTTTCCGCCCATTTTGAGCACACTCTGGTCATTACCGCCGCCGCTCCCATTTTGCTGACCGCGGTTTCTTGAGGACTTCGCATTTCTCTCAAATTCTGTTATCCCGAGCAAAGCGAGGGATCTGCATTTGGTCAATGGCAAGAACTCGACAATTGCCTTGAAGAGCAGAATCACGGCAACACGCGCGTAACATCCGTGTGTGCGAAGTCCTCGCCTTTGAACAGCAGCGGCTCCCGTTTTGCCTTCGCCAGTGCATACGCGAAGCAATCGCCAAAATTCAGTCTTGCCGGATGCCCGCTGCCTTTGCCGAAATCGCGGTAGGCAGCGCGCGCCATTCGCGCCTGATTCTCGGTGACCGGCTCAATCGCCACTTCTGCTTCTCGAAGCAACTCATCGAAACGGCGGCTGGCGATGGGATCACGGCTTCCATCAATCACCGCAGCGGCTTCAACATAATTCACTGCGGAAACACGCCGATGCGTGGCGTTCTCGATTGTCTCGGCGAACCTGATCGCTTCCGGTTCGTCACGCAGAATCGCAATCACCGCCGAAGTGTCCAGAATCATCGCGGCAATCCCTTCTCGTCATAAAGCAGGGAATCGTGATCCACGGTTCGAAAAGGCTCTTGCAGGTGAGCTGCACAGTCCTTCCCAATGTTCAATAAGCGTTGCGCAAGACCGCCGCCGCGTTCCCCGCGAACTCGATGAAGACGCTCGCGAACCGCTTGCGTGACCGCTTCTGTCATGCTTTCGCCCGTCGCCTTCGCCAACTGCTGCGCGAGTTCGTGCGCTTCCTCGTTCTTGATGTTCAGGCTCACAGGATGTCTACCAATCTACCTCAATATTCTACCATACTAGAAGAAAGCCGCCTTAAATCTCCTCCGTGCTCCTCCGGGTGCTCCGCGGTTTGAGCCTTTTGTCTTCTGGCGAGTGGAACCATTGGTCACCAAAATGACCCTATCCCATTGACCCACCTTTGGCTTCGGGTTAAAGTCATACGCTAGGGTTCCTGTACTGCCCCCAACCCTCATAAAAGTGCGCCCACTTGTGTCCAAATTCGTCCTGATACTGGGGCTCGTTGCCCTTGCCAGTGCCGCCTGGGCCGCGCCAGCGCAGTTCTCTGCGCAGAAACGCATCGGCCTTACCACAGGCGACCAGTGGGAGCCAGCCGTGGCCGCCGACGGCTCGGGCCGCGTTTACACTCTCTACCCGCACTATGGCGCGGTGCCCGATTGCGACGACTGCCGCATTCCTACCATGCTTTTGATCGTCAGCAACGATAACGGCAAGACCTGGCAGGCCCCGCACATCATGCTCGATTCCGGCGCCGGCCAATTCGATGCCCAGATTGCCGTCGATCCTGCCGATCGTCGCACGGTTTTCGCCGCCTGGCTCGAGAACAAGAAACGCCAGGTGATGCTCGCGAAGTCGGCCGATTCCGGAGCCACCTGGACTTTCACGATCGCTGCACGCAGCGATGAGGAACTCGACAAGCCTGCCCTCGCCGTTCGCGGTCAGAACGTCTACATCTCCTTCAATCACGAAGAAGAAGTCTGGGTCGCCGCTTCGCAGGACGGAGGCCGCAGCTTTGTACCCGCCCGCGTCAATGCCGAAAGCCGTCCCGGCTGGTCGCTCTTAGGCTCGGCTACGGTCGACCCCGCAGGCAGCGCCTATCTTGCATGGGCGTCGTATTCCAAAGCCGGAGGCGCGCGCGGCTCGGTGAATATCTACGTCTCCAAGTCCGCCGACGCAGGCAAGAGCTGGACCTCGAAGCTCCTCGACACCTCGGCCTCGTCTCCCGACTGCAAAGATGAAGACTGCGGCGAGGGGTTCCTGGGCGCGCAGATTGCCATGACCTCCGACAGCGACGGCACTTTGTACGCGCTCTGGAATGCGGGCCGCACAGCCATGGGAGCGCAGCAGATTTACTTTTCGTCATCGACCGATGCGGGCGAAAACTGGCTGCCGCGAGTCAACGTCTCATCCTCGACGCCGAATGCGGAACATGCTTTTCCCGCAATTGCTGCCGTTAACAACGGCGACGTGAGAATTGCCTGGATGGCTACTGCTCCAACCACGGATTCCCGCAACACGCTTTACTGGAATACCTACTACCGCAGCTCCAGCAACGGCGGAGCGACCTGGGCGGATGAAATTCGCGTCTCCGGCTATGTGCCTGGCTACAAGTACATCAAGCCCGAAGGCTTCCTGTTTCCATTCGGCGACTATTTCGGCATGACCATCGACAACCACGGCGATACCCACATCGTCTGGGGCGAAGGCCTCAATTACCAGTCCCCAGGCTCCATCTGGCACGCCAGCGGACGATAGCCTGCACCTACCCTGAATCCTTTCGCCGGACCCGACATGACCAGTTATCCTGACTGGCCCTACTGGTTGTGAGCGCTATAGGCCCCGGTTACACTCATTGGCGGGGTTCTGTGCGCTAACGCGATTTCGTCAACATTGTCGAGGCGTGGTCTTTCCTATTGCTCGACCAATTCGACGCGGCGATTGAGCGCCCGGCCGTCCTCGGAGTGATTGGACGCCACCGGCGCATAGGGGCCGTCGCCGAAGGACTGGAGTTGGGCGGCAGACACTCCATATTTTGCGGTAAGCGACTGTACGACTGACGCGGCGCGGCGCTTGGAGAGATCCAGGTTGGCGGCCAGGCCGCCGACATTATCCGTATGTCCGACGACGTAGACCTTAAGGGACGGCTTCCCCTTGAGCAGCTTGGCGACTTCCTGGAGGGCGGAGTCGGATTCAGGCTTGACGTCGGCTTTGCCGGTGTCGAAGAGGATGCCGTTGACGACGATGTGCCCGACGCCGGTGATGCCGGTGGAGAGGTCAGCGGCGTTGGCGACGACATCCTGGGTCAGCGCGGTTTCAGTCACGATGTGCAGTTTATAGTTGTCGCCGTTCGTCACATCCACTTCGATCCAGGTCTTCCCCATATGGGCGGTGAATTGGCCGTTACCGTTGTTCTTGAGGAAGGTGTATCCGGCCGTTTTGAAGGCGGTGACGAGATTGCGGTTTACCTGCGCGGGGCTAGCGCTTGCTGGTTCGTTGTACCAGAGGTAGTGATACTCGCCCTCGATGGCCTTGTCTTCGTGTTTGGTGCCGAGATCGGTGAAAGTGAAGGACTTGTCGGGCATGTTCTCGCATTCGTAGATTATGGACCCGGGAAAACGCGCGATCAGTGGGGAGTCCTTGCATCCCGGTGCGTCCTTTGCTTGTGCCAGGCAGAAGTGAAGCGCGAACGGCAAGGCAAGGCATACGAGCACAATGCGGCTAGCCTTCATCTAACCTCCAATTTCGTGGCGATTGGAACTGAAAATCAATGCTGATTGAACCTGGTGCTCATGTCTGGCCTTTTACACGAAACCCACAGCACCGCCGCCGAGCGTCTCGACGATGCGGTAGTGCGATGTGGTTCAACGACCATCAGGGGCAAATCTTACGTCGGTGAAACGGGCAAGTCAATGAAAACCAGGGGATAGTGACCTGCTCCCCAAAAACCGCATACAGCTGAGTATGATTTCCTATTTGCGGAAGGGGACGAGGCATGTCGAGGAGCAATCACACCGAGGCGCAGATGATCGGGGCGCTGAAACAACTGGA
>JBELAC010000267.1:0-6297 GCA_049509215.1 Terriglobales bacterium | reverse complement strand
AATGAAATCTTCATTGAGAATGGGCGCTTTCACGGAAAACTGATCGCCGGGCACCTGGGCGAAAAGATGGGGCGCGGAAACCCGAATTTTCCTCTTGACGCGACCTGATATGTGAGCATATGGTTACGCATTGTGCGGAACCGTTCGGTTACATATTCGACGGAGACCACTTTCCGGGCACTCGCTGACCCCACGCGCCGGGCGGTTCTTGATCTACTTCGCAAGGGAGCGCAGCCAGCCGGCCAGATTGCTGATGCCTTTCCGGTTTCGCGGCCGGCCATTTCTAAACATCTGCGTCTCCTGCGCAAGGCCCACCTCGTCGTTGAACAGCATCGAGGCCGTCATCGTTTCTATCAACTCGATCCGACACCGCTGAAAACGGTCGATTCCTGGCTCGAAGACTATCGCCGCCACTGGCAAATCAATCTGGCAAATCTGAAGACTTTTGTGGAGAACGAGTACGCCCGCGAGGCCGGCAAGACCTCGGGCAAAACCAAATAAACCTCAGGAGGATTTCATGAAGCTGTCACGCAACCCGATCGCGATCGCTGCCGTTCTTGCCGTTATGCTTTGCGCCAACTTTGCATTGGCCCAGACCGACGCACACAAGTCCTTTGACCTGCTCAAAGGCATGGAAGGGAAGTGGGTTGGCAAGAACTCCAAGGGCGAGCCCCTGGAAGTTACCTTCCGCATGACCGCCGGAGGCTCCGCGCTCATGAGCGAGATTCACGGCCACGGCCCGGAGAATATGATCACCATGTTCCACATGGATGGCGATCGGCTGATCATGACCCATTACTGCGGCGCAGGCAACCAGCCGCGGATGAAAGTCGTAGCTGTCGATCCGAAGTCTGTCAGCTTTGAGTTCTTCGATGGCACCAACATTGCGCCGGGCGATGGACACATGCAGCATGTGACATTCACGACGCCGGATGCGGATCACCACACCGAGGAATGGGTATTCGCGGATAAAGGGAAAGAGATGAAGGAAGTTTTCACGCTCGAACGGGCAAAGTAACGGCCGCAGGACCATTTTTCGGAGAAGCGGATCGCCGCTCCACCGGAACGCGTTTTCCAGGCTCCGACCTCGCGCACTTCGCAGACCACCGCGTCCCGGTCGAGAGTGATGATGGCTTCGGGCATGAAAGCCGCCTCGACTTGCCCCGTGCTTTATACTGATGACAATGTCGGGGACCAGCGAAAAGACGTTCTACCTCGAAACCTTCGGCTGCCAGATGAATGCGCACGACTCCGAAAAGGTAGTCGGCACGCTCATGCAGCAGGGGTATCGCCAGGTCAATACGGTCGACGAAGCCGGCCTGATCCTCTATAACACCTGCTCCATCCGCGATAAGGCCGAACAGAAGGTCTTCAACCGGCTGAACGACTTCAAGAAACTGCGAAAGCTGGGCAAGAAATTCGGCGTGCTCGGCTGCGTCGCGCAGCAGGAGGGCGAGCGGATATTCGAGAAGGCGCCTCATGTTGACATGGTGTGCGGGTCGGCATCGTACCGAAATCTTCCGCAAATGCTCGTTCAAATCGAGGAAGGGAAGCGGACCACCGGGCTCGACGACCGCCAGACGGATTATTGCTTCGAAACCGAATACACGTCGCGCATCAACCCGCATCGGGGATACATCACGATTATTGAGGGTTGTGACAAGTTCTGCGCGTATTGTGTGGTTCCCTATACACGCGGGAAGGAGCGCAGTCGGACCTCAAGTTCAGTTCTGGCCGAGGCGCGCCAACTGGTCGACCTGGGATACAGCGAGATTCAGCTCCTCGGGCAAAACGTGAGTTCTTACCGTGACCCTGATGGAAATAAATGCTTTGCCGAATTGCTGGCCGCAATCGGCGAAATCCCGGGGATCCAACGCGTTCGCTTTACAACTTCACATCCGCGGGACTTTGGGCGGGATATTGTCGACGCCCTTGATGCCGTGCCAACGCTTTGCAATCACGTGCACCTGCCGGTCCAGAGCGGATCGACCCGTGTGCTGGATGCCATGCAAAGGCTCTACACGCGCGAAGAATATCTGGAGCGGATTAGCTGGCTGCATTCCGCCAAGCGGGAGATCTCGCTGACGACCGATATTATTGTTGGTTTTCCGGGCGAGACCGAGCGGGAATTCGAGGAGACGTTGTCGCTGCTGGAAATGGTTGGCTATGACAGCGCGTTTACATTCAAGTACTCGCCGCGGCCGAATACGCCGGCCTTGAAGCTGGAAGATGCCATTCCGGATGAAGAGAAGATTCGAAGATTGGCGGTTGTCAACGAGAAACAGCGGCAGATCTCTGTGCATCGTAACAAGAGGCATCTGGGGCAGGTTCTCGAGGTCATGGTGGAAGGGAAGAATCCGCCCCGAGGACAGTGGATTGGCAGGACCTCCCAGATCAAGGTCATGAACTTCACGGTGCCGCAGGGTGTTGAGCTGGCGACGGGAAGCTACGTTAGCGTCCGGGTGACGAACAGCTTTCCGAATAGTTTGGCGGGAGAAATTGTGGAAGTCAGTGGTTAGTGATTAATGGTTGGTGGGCAGTCGTTCTTTGGCGGGGATATGGAAGTTGAGATGAAAATTCGGGGCTTGATGATGGACCCGGTATCGAACATGCCGATCGTGCTGCTGAAAGATGTTGGCAGCGACACGGTGCTTCCGATCTGGGTGGGTGTATATGAGGCAAATGCGATCGCGTTGGAGATCGAAAAAGTGAACACTCCGCGCCCGATGACGCACGACCTGATCAAGAATGTCCTGACCGGCCTCGAAACGCTGATTCACAAAGTGGTGGTTACCGAATTGAAAGATGACACGTTCTACGCGGTGATCTGGCTGGAAAGGGAAGGCCACATTGTCAGCGTTGATTCCCGCCCGTCGGACGCACTGGCCCTCGCGCTGCGGATGGATTGCCCGATTTTTGTCGAGGATGAGGTGCTGAAGCACTCCAAACAAACGGCGAATGCCTCCGATCGAGTGACCAGCGACGAACTCCGTAAGTGGCTGGAAGGCCTGGGCGACGATGACCTGGGCAAGTACAAGATGTAGCTTGTCGCTCGCTGATCATTACTCTTGAGTGGCATTCCGGTGCAAGTTGCGAATAGCGAACGGCGAAAAGCGACCAGCCTATGCCTGATTCCGCCGAACAGCTCCAGCGTATCTACCTCGCAGGTTTCGAACTCCAGACATTCGAACGCTATCCAAAGTGCGTCGGGGTGATTCGCGACAACTGCATCGCGCTGCTGGTTCCCGGAGTCGATGGCTTGCAAATTCTGGGAACCCCCGGCTGGCGGATGGGTGAAGTGATGGGCGTGCTCAGGGAGGTGCAAGGGCGAAATGTGTTTCAGGCGAAGGTCGAAATGCTGGAAGCCACCGAACAGAGGATCGCGACCCTGCAACGTTTTAGGGCCGATTTGATGCGGCTCCTGGGCCGGTGAGACCACCGTATTTTGTCCATATGACTGGGACTCGACTCGGGTGCTGCGGCGCTATAGAATGCGGCCAGTAGTGCCTGACGAACCCTTGCACGGGATTTTGTGCAGAGTTTCCTCGGAGGACAGCCTTGCAGATCAATCGCCAGAATCTGAAGTGGTATGGCAGGATGGGGCTGATTGTCGTGCTGGTCGCGCTGGCAGAGGGTCTAGTCGGTGTCTTCGCCCGGAAGCCCTTTCCTTGGGTGGCCGTCATTCCATGCCTGATTCCTTTACTCTCCGCGATCTTTGTGATCATCCCGATGATGAGGGAAGAAAAACCTGCCCCTCCGCCCGCCTAAGTTCGAATCCCGGTAGCTACTGTTGTAGGCTCGGCCAAGCGATTCCGGCTCGCGGCACCATCAAAGTATCCCGCCTCTTTTGGTGAGTTAACATAATACCTGTTATCGGACATTTCATGGAATGCCTAGGGTCATTTCCGTTTGGCGCGCAACCCGGGCCTGCTTAGCCGGTGAGCACAATTCCGGCATGAAAGAGCGTCCCGGCAATGCGGGTTGCGATGGCAATCAACTCTCGTTGACCGTAAAAGACCTTAACCATTGGCGCGCGGGACATTTCCGGCAGGTTGACAGCGCGGCCATTGCGGATGAGCGCCACGGTTTCGTCCGTTGCCGTGATGCTGGGCAAGTGAGGCGCGAGCTTACGCGGATGGACAAAAAGATCCTCCGCAATTCCCTTCTGCTTAGCCTGATCCAACTCTTCGAGGGTCCGCGCGTCCCCAATTTCAAATTCGGCTACAGCGGTGCGTCGCAGAGAAGCCAGATGTGCGCCGCAACCTGATCTCTGTCCCATCTCGTGAGCGATGGACCGAATGTAGGTTCCGGAGCCGACCTGGGCGCGAAAGGTGACTCGGTCGCCATCGACCTTCAGGATGGAGAATTCCTTGATCTCAACCTGAACTGGTTTGAGGGGCACGTCTTTGCCTTTGCGAGCGAGTTTGTAGGCTGGGACGCCACCGATCTTCTTCGCCGAAAACGGGGGCGGCATCTGCTGCAGGGTGCCGCGGAAGCACGCGGCTACGGGCTCGATCTGGTCGGGCTCGAGTTTCACGGTCTGAGGTGGAGTGATCGGTTCGCCATCCGCATCGTAGGTGCTGGTCGCAAACCCGAAGCGGATGTCACCCTCATATCTCTTCTCGGAATGCGTGTAGAACTGCGCCAGCCGTGTGAAGCTGCCTACGACAACGGGCAGAACGCCAGTGGCGGACGGATCGAGCGTTCCTAGGTGCCCGACCGAGCGCTGGCCGAGAATTCGGCGGACGCGGTTGACCACGTCGTGCGAGGTCAGACCCTGCGGCTTGTCGATCACCAGAACGCCATTCATAGGAATTGTGTAAATTGGTAATTTGTAATCGGGTAATTGGAAGGCAACAGGACAGCATGAAAGGAACGGCCCGGCCCGGTCATTAGATTACCAAATTAGAGATTACACAATTACCCATTTCCCATGATTCCTCTTCGCGACGATCAGCCCAGCTTTTCCACCCCGTTTGTAAATTATTTCCTGATCGCGCTCAACATTCTCATCTTTGTCTGGGAACTCTCCATCGGACTCAACACTCGGGCCTTTCAGTCGTTTGCTTTCCAGTTTGGAGACGTTCCTCGGCACACGATTGCGGTGCTCAGCGGCCATTCCCATGCTCCGCTGGCGACTGCGATTCTTCCGCTCTTCACCTCGATGTTCCTCCACGCCTCGCCTTTGCATGTGCTTGGGAACATGCTCTTTCTTTGGATCTTTGGCGACAATGTTGAAGACTATCTGGGCCACTTCCGCTATCTGTTCTTTTACCTTGTCAGCGGAGTTGCCGCCGCCCTCACGCATATTCTGCTCAATGCCAACTCCCGCGTTCCCATCATCGGAGCCAGCGGAGCGATCGCCGGAGTGATGGGAGCTTACTTCATACTCTATCCGCGGGCCCGTGTCCTGGTCTGGTTTCCGCCGATATTTTTCTTTCATGTGCCCGCATGGCTCATGCTGGGGTACTGGTTCCTGATCAACTTCTTGAGCGGAACCGCCAGCTCTGCAGAGGCAACCCAAGCATCTGGCGGAATCGCCTTCTGGGCGCACGTTGGAGGGTTTGTGGCGGGCATGCTGATGGTTAAAGTGTTTCATGAACGTCCGCACCGATATCGCTATGGGACGTGGTGATAGACAAGCTCTCAGCTGTTTCTCAGCTCTCAGGAAATGCCCGAGATTGCCAGGCCAGCTCCGCCTTCAGGAGCAGCCATCCTCGGGGGACAGCATCTGCCGGCGACCGTGAGCCTACCGCCTCGGTTCAGGCGCGGGGCCGGGAGGTAAGACTTCCTGCTCGCCGACACGAAGCTGCTGACGGGTGACGAACCATACGGCTGCGGTCCAGGTCGGAAACAGGTCCGCGCCAGGAATCAATTCGGCTGCGAGGGTCGGCAGAAATGCCCAATGCCAGCCAAGTAGGCGAATCAGGATGAAAGCGACGATCAGGTCGAGCGCTGAATCGGCGGGAGACACGCCGCCTTCCACGAAGAACGGGAAGGCCATAATCTGGAGCGCGTCGGCGCCGAGGGCCACAGCCCATGCCATCCGGTGCTCCGGCTTCAGCGATTTGAAATATTCCAGCAAAGACATGGCTCGATCTCTGTCTCCACCTTGTTTCATCAATCAGCTTTAAAAGCGCACGGCTTTATCCGCTTACCGATAAAACACACTCTTTTTAGATGCTCGGGACATCCTCCCGGTTCCATGTCGCCGCCCACCTAGAGCGAGCCGAGCGTCGGCCGAATCACCAGCTTTTCCACGGTCGTGTTCGCCGGCAACAACAGGGCGTCCACCAC
>JBELAC010000266.1:0-6404 GCA_049509215.1 Terriglobales bacterium | reverse complement strand
CACGTCCTTCAATGACGATCGCATCCGGCGCGCGGTCTACCGCTCCATCTATGGAAACTCGGCTCTCAACCAATACCAGATGCGCGCCGTACCGCCCATTCACATCATTGTGAATAACGGACATGTGTTCCTTGAGGGCGTGGTTGCCCGGGCGATGGACAAGCAAATCGCCGGCGTACAGGCCAACGGCGTGTCCGGAGTATTCTCGGTGACCAACAACCTCGCGGTCGAGGAAAGCGAAAAAAAGAAGTAGCGATGGGAAGTGTCGCCGCGGGGGAGCCTGCGGGGCAGGTGCGCCTGCTCACGTTCCAAGTCAAAGCCGGGCAAGAACCCGGCTTTTCCTTTTCTTTTGGCGATCCCTGCGAGAAAAAAGCTCCCCACACGGCCCCGCAGCCTCAATCTACAATGGCCTGTGCCCCACGTCCCTAACCAGGCCGAGATCGAAGCCGCCGCGCGCTTTCTGCGTATTGGCCGCGTAGTGGCATTTCCAACCGAGACCGTCTACGGCTTGGGCGCCAATGCTCTGGATGCGGAAGCCGTCGCCCGCATCTATGCCATCAAGGGGCGGCCAGCGACCAGTCCCCTGATCGTGCACGTCGATTCAATCGAAATGGCGCGGTCCTTGGTCCATGCATGGCCCGAAAATGCCGATGCCCTGGCGAGGAAGTTCTGGCCCGGCCCGCTCACGCTTGTCGTCAAAAAGCAGCCTGCAATTCCCGATATCGTCACCGCCGGACTTGCCAGCGTCGGCCTGCGCATGCCAGCCCATCCCGTCGCTCTCGCCCTGATCCGAGCCGCCGGAGTTCCGATTGCTGCTCCCAGTGCCAACCGATTTACCGAACTTTCCCCCACCACTGCCGACCACGTTCGCCAAAGCCTCGGCGGCGACGTCGATTACATTCTCGATGGTGGTCCTTGCGCGGTCGGGATCGAGTCCACGGTGATTTCGCTCGCCCGCCCACAACCGACCCTGCTTCGTCCGGGCGGAATCTCTCGCCTTGAACTCGAGTCTGTCATCGGTTCCATCGTGGCGGGGTCCGACCCGGTTGGGGGTGCCCATCCCGCTCCCGGAATGCATGCGCGCCACTACAGCCCGCGCACTCCTTTATTCCTGGTTACAAATGGAAAGCTGCCCGAACAGGGCAATGGAATCTATCTGCAGCACACGCGCCCGCCGTCGTGCCCCAACGAGACAATCAAGATGCCAAACGAAGCGCCGGACTATGCCGCCGCGCTCTACGAAAATCTTCATCAAGCCGACGCCGCCGGCTATGACTGGATCGCGGTTGATCTCCCGCCCAATGCGCCCGAGTGGGAAGCGGTGCGGGATCGGCTACGCCGCGCCGCCTCGAACGTTGGCAACACTGGAACCTGAACAGCGCGTCTGGTGTCTTTGCCAATGAGGGCACCAAACAAGAGAGCGCGGTTTCCCGATGCGCGGAGTCTGTCTCAACTCGTGGCAAACGTCCGGGTGCGAGTGGACTGTGGGATATCTGTGGCGCTGGATGAACTGGATTCCGCGCCTCGATGTCATCGTGCTCGCGCTCATGCTCGCCTACGTCGTTGTTGTTGTCGTCCACGTTTCCTATCGCTGCCACTTAGCTGGACGTGAGAGAGAAATTGATAACGCGAGTCCTGTATTTCAGCGCACTCGGAGGAAACTCGCCGCTGATTTGAGCGTTAATGTAGGCAACGTCAGGTCAATTGCCTTCACCGCCCCATACCTCGGACTTGCAGGCACATGCCTCGGGCTTCTGAGCGTATTCAGGGGTTTCGTCATGGAGAAACATGCGGCAATGGTAATGCTGACCACATACGCAGCCACGTCGCTTATCACAACCGCCGCGGGACTGCTCGTGGCTGTTCCGGCAGCATGGTCATACAACTATCTCCGCGTGCGCATGGACCGACTCGAAAGCGAAATCTGGCGCATCGCGCAACCAGAGAGCCAGCACTTTCGGGGCGCGCAGACGCTCCCACTCACGGCACGATTCTCGAAGATTCCATTTGCAGTTATAGCAGCGCCCGGTCTGGCTATTATCGTCTTGGTGTGGATGCCGTTTTTTGCCCCTCGCGAACCAAAGGGCTTTGGCGTCGAACTCGCCCCATGTTGGCGTGGAAATGTTGCCAACGACCGGACGACGCTCCTGCACATAACCTCCGCAGGCAAACTCTTGCTTAACGCCGAGCAGGAAGAGTGGAGCAATCTGGCAGGTCGTTTGTCAGAGATTTACAGGGTGCGAGAGCAACGTACGCTTGATGTGATGGCCGACGATGGTGTTCCATTTCAGACCGTAGCCAACGCGCTCGACATCGTGGAAAACGTTCCCGCCACAAGAGGTCCTCAGGCGGCTGGTATGGAAATGGACAAGCTAGAGATCACGGTGCGGTTGATTACTCCAGGGGTGTTCAACGTTCGTTGCTCCAACCCGGCCATGACCGGTTCCAGAGAACGCAGTTCGAGGTAATTTGCACAAAATCCTCTTACCAACGCGCTTCCGCACCGCGGCCGCAGCCAGCTCTGCAATCTGAGCTCTAACCTCTGACCTCTCCCGGCACCCGCACTCTGACCGTATGCGGCACGGCGCGCAACTTGGCCAGCAAATCGTCGTCGCAAGCCTGATTGATGTCGTAAATCGCATATCCCAAATTCCCGCGCGTATCCAGCACCTGCCGCTCGATGTTGATTCCGCGATCGGCCAGAATATCGTTAATCGCCCGCAAGATTCCCGGCATATTGTGGTGGATATGCATCAGCCGGTGCGATCCTGGCTCGTAGTCCAGATGGCAATGCGGCAAGTTGACGCTCATGAGCGAATTCCCGCTCCGGAAATAGTCGATCATCTTGGCGGAAACAAACTGCCCGATATTCTGCTGCGCCTCTTCGGTACTCCCGCCCACATGCGGAGTCAGAATGACGTTCGGCAATCCCTGCAGCGGGCTCGTAAAAGGCCCACCTGTCTCGGGTTCCTGCGGGAACACATCGACTGCCGCTCCTGCCAGCTTCCCGCTCTTCAAATGCCGGGCCAGCGCCTCATGATCCACCACAAACCCGCGGCTCAAATTGATCAGGCACGCGCCGTCCTTCATCGCCTGAAATTGCTCTTCGCCAAACAAATTCTGATTTTGCGGCTTTCCATCCACGTGCAGCGTGATCACGTCCGAGATTTCGAGTAATTCGCGAAAACTTACCGCCCGCGCGTTGCCGCGTGCCAGCACGTGCGCCACATCATGGAATACCACGCGCATGCCCATCGCTTCCGCCAGGTCCGAAACTTGCGATCCGATCTTCCCGTAGCCGACGATCCCCAGCGTCTGCCCTCGCACCTCGTGCGATCCCGCCGACGATTTGTTCCACTGCCCTCCGTGCAGCCGCGTGCTCGCCTCAAACGTGCGCCGCATCAGCAGGATGGTCTCTCCCATCGCCAGTTCGGCCACCGACCGGCTGTTCGAATGAGGATCGTTGAACACGGCAATCCCGCGCTCGCTCGAAGCCGTGCGATCGATCTTGTCCACGCCAATGCAGAACGCCCCAACGGCGACCAACTCGGGAGAGGCATCGAGCACCGCCGCCGAAATGTGCGTCTTCGAGCGCGCGCCCAGAATCGAAGTCCCGCGAATCTTCTGAATCAGCTTCGCCTCGTCCAGCGCGCTTTTCAGCGACTCGACCTCAAACCCGGCTTCTTCAAACTGCGAGGCCGCAACCCCACTGATGTTCTCCAGCAATAAGACCTTCAAGCGCCCTCCGCGAACGTCAGGACTGCGAATCATGTCAGGACTGCGAATATCGAAGCATTATAAAGGTCGGGCTTTGCCATCCCGCTCACACGAACGATAATGTCCGAATGGCGGCCGTATCGTTTGCCCAGGCCCAGTCTTCCGAACAAATTGAGCAGGCGCGCGAATTGTTTCTCGAATACGCCACCTCGCTCGGTTTTAGCCTTTGTTTTCAGAACTTCGATAAGGAACTCGCCGGACTTCCCGGTGACTACGCGTCACCAGAAGGCCGCTTGCTGCTTGCGGAACATGAAGGCCAGCTGGCAGGTTGTGTCGCGCTCCACAAACTCGCGGACGGTATTTGCGAGATGAAGCGCCTTTACCTGCGACCGCAGTTTCGAGGTAAGGGCCTCGGCCGCGCGCTCGCCGAGCATGTGATCGCTGAAGCGCGGCAGATCGGTTACAAGCGCATGCGTCTCGATACCGTCGAGCCCGTGATGAAAGATGCGGTCGCCATGTATCGCGCGTTTGGCTTCCGCGAAATTGCGCCTTATTGCAAGAATCCCATCGCGGGAGCGCTCTATATGGAGCTTGATTTGTAATGGCCTCAGGTTGCACGGCTCTCGATTTCCCTTTACAAATAAATGAGCCGCCGGGACAACCGTCCCGCCCTCGCATGAATCTTTCAGCACTGCCCCGTCATCTTTAGGACTTTAGAAGAACGAAAACAGACAAGCTCTGGAGGAACACAAAAATGGCTCATGAACTACCCCCCTTGCCGTACGCATACACGGCACTCGAACCCACCGTCGACGAAAAGACGATGCATCTGCATCACGACATGCATCACGCGGCTTACGTCAAGAATCTGAATGCGGCCCTCGACAAGCATCCCGAACTGCACGCGAAGAAAGCGGAAGACCTGCTGCGCGACCTGAACGCCATCCCCGAAGATATCCGAGGCGCGGTTCGCAACAATGGAGGAGGTCACGTCAATCACACCATGTTCTGGCAAATCATGAAGCCCAATGGCGGTGGCGATCCTACCGGCCCCATTGCCGAGGTGATCAAGAAGACTTTCGGTGACTTCAAGACTTTCCAGGAAAAATTCAACGCCGCCGGCGTAGGCCAGTTCGGCAGCGGATGGGTTTGGCTGGCGGGCGATGCAAAGGGTGAGGTGAAGATCATCTCAACGCCTAATCAGGACAGTCCCATTTCGCAGGGGCTCCATCCCATCTTCGGAAACGACGTTTGGGAGCACGCCTACTATTTGAAGTACAACAACCGCCGTCCTGAATACCTGCAAGCGTGGTGGAATGTAGTGAACTGGGAAGAAATCAACAAGCGTTTTCAGGCTGCAACAAAGAAGTAAGTTACGGCTCGTGGAGGACGGGCGTTGTCGCCCGTCCTCGAGCCAGGGCTCCCACTTGAAGGCGAGGAACATCGAACTCGCCTCGTCTGTGCGTCAAGCGCTTCTAATCAGGTTTTCTTCGGATCGCAGTTTCTCCTTCGCGCGCTGAAAGACCAGCCGGTCGCTGACCAGGAAATTCACTACCGAACAGACGGCGACGGCGATCACGTTGGCGAGCATCAGATTCAGATGCCACTGTCCCACCAGCCCTCGCATCACCAGAAGATTGCCGGCAAGCGAGATAGCTCCGTTCGTCGTGTTGAACCGCCCGAATCTTGCGAGCGATCGTCCAACCCCGAGCACTGGCCGGTCGCGCCAAGTAAATCGCTCATGCCATGCGAAGTTATGGATCACCGCCAATTCGACCGCCAGAGCCGTTGCCAGCAGGTAATCCAATTGCAGGATGGACCGGCAGAACGCCAGCGCCGCCAGTTGCACCGCGATTCCGATGCCGCCCACGAAGTTGAACTTGAGCCAACGCAAAAAACCAAGTCGAGCCTGACTTTTCTGAGAACTGAGAACCGGGAACTGAGAGCTTTTCTTCACGCGATTCTCTCTTCGCGGTAAAGCCGCAGAGTGTTCTTGATGGCGACGACGATGAACATCAAGATCATGCCCGCAATCCCGATTGCCCCGCCGATATCGAACAGCCGGTAGCGGCCACCAAGAACCCATGCCCAGCGGAACATGGCCAGGTTGCCGATCGCCAGCAAAATTCGTAATTCGGTCGGTCCAAAATGCCAGAGTGAAAGATGAAATTCACCCAGCGTATAAGTCGCCAGGTACGACTGGATCGAGAGCAGCAGAAACGCGATCAGCAGTCCAATGGCAATCACCGGATGCATGAATCCAGACAATGCCAGCCCGCCCATCATCGCCGTCGCACCGACTGAGTCAATGATGTGGTCTAGATAAAATCCATACCGCGGACGCTGTTGCCGCCGCACCCGGGCCAGCGTTCCATCCAGGCTGTCGCCGAACCAGTTCATGGCGATACAGAGAATCGCCGCGATCAGCATCCGACGATCCCAGCCCGCGAGCGCGTAGCAAACCCCGGTCGCGATCTGTGCCCCGAAGCCGAGCAAGGTCAGATGATCCGAATTGACCCAGCCTGGCATGCGCTCGGCCAGCCAAACCAGCGCCCGCTTTTCGGCCGGAGCCAGAACGCTCCCATGAACCCGCACCGCCTGTCGAAATTCGGCGCGGCGCACCTCGCCTAAGGAGGCTGGGTTCACGTCTTCCGCAAAATCCGCCAGCCGGTTCGCATTCGCGATTG
>JBELAC010000265.1:0-6492 GCA_049509215.1 Terriglobales bacterium | reverse complement strand
GATGCGCGAAAAAACATTGTGCTTATGCGATGAAACGTAAAGGTCGGTAGGGCCACCACAATTAATCTCGTACTTCTCAATCTGAAACATAATGTAGCACGCCGCAATTACCAGTTCATCGAGAGCCATAAAGGGATCGTAGAATCGATCTATAAGGTTTCTAGCAAGCAATGTGCCTGAACCAATGCAATCGGCAGTCCCATCTTCTACCTCTCGCACAGTCGCCCCGGATGCCTTGAACACATAGTTGTTGTGAGCATCGCGCACGGCAATCAACAACTCAATTGAGGGTCTGTCATCTCTCGGGAAGGACGCATACGGCGCGATATTGTTATTGAAGAAACTGCGGAATGCGGCTTCCACTATTGGTCGAGTTTTTTCACCGACAAAATGCTCCGAATCGTAGTGTTCTTTTTCTATGGCTTTTTCTATGGTTTGCATTGCAGCTTCGATCAAATCAGTGTCACCAGCGCCCACCATAAGAAGGCCGAATTCATGATCGGATGCTAACGATTCGCGTATTTTTTCCGTTTGATTCTTCGTGTATCCAGGTATTACTTCTTGCGTGTCAGCGCACAGCACAATACCATCCGAAACTGAGAATGCAGCCGCAATGGTCACTCTTTTCCCTCTTGGCAGCCGCTTTGGTCGAGGTGGTACAAATGGTTTAGGGTGCGGAAATGGAAGCGGCTTTAGCATCAACATGCTACGCCTCCACCTGTGCAAAAGGAAACTGACCCACTACCCGAACACTAGAATGTGAGGTCGGTCACAAACCAGCCTGGCAGGAAAATTGCATCGCCGCACAGGAGGAAATAGTCTGATAATCCAATGAAACTCGTCTCCGTCAATGTTGGCTTGCCACGCTCGCTTTCGTGGAAAGGCGAAACGTTCGAAACGGGTATTTTCAAAACGCGCGTCTCAAACCGAGTCATTCTGCGCAAGACAAACCTCGACGGAGACCGGCAAGCCGACCTTTCCGTCCATGGGGGACCGAACAAAGCCGTCTACGGTTATTCCTCCGAGCATTACCCCTATTGGAGCAAACAATTCCCGGGAACTGAGTTGCCTTGGGGAGCATTGGGCGAAAACTTCACCACCGAAGGCCTGTTCGAAAAAGATGTCTTCATCGGCGACCGGTACCGGATCGGTTCCGCCGTCGTCAAGATAACAACGCCCCGGCTTCCCTGTTTCAAGCTGGCGGCCAAGTTTCAAAGCGACCAGATGATCGGGCAATTTATGACGAGCGGCCTCAGCGGCTTCTACTTCTCCGTCGTTGAGGAAGGCGAGGTCGGCGCCGGAGATGAGTTTGAATTTCTTGGAGGAGAAACACCCACGCTCAGCGTTCTTGAAACCTTCCGCGCCTACATGTCACTCGACGCCGACTTGCTGCAAAGGGCCGCAAGGGTCACTGCTTTGCCCGAAAGCTGGCGCGCACGTTTCCAAACAAGATTCGAGGCAATCGAAAAAGGGACGTAAGATTGAAAGGAACTCCCAACTGAGATAGCTTGGAGTTCCTGACATGATCCTCGACGCCCTCCATCGTCTCGCGAACCACCGTCAATCGCTCTCCCGTGACGAAGCGCGCACGGTGATGACCGAGGTCCTCACCGGCCAGTGCACCGACGCGCAGATTGGAGCGTTGCTGGTCGCGCTTCATATGAAAGGCGAGACAGTCGAGGAAATTGTCGGATTCGCAGAGGCCATCCGCGCCGCCGCTACGCCGCTCCAACTTCATGCCAACCGGCCTCAGACTGGCGAAGTTCTCGATGCCAGTGGCACCGGACGCGACGCTCTGGTCGATACCTGTGGCACCGGCGGCGATACCAGCGGCACCTTCAACATTTCGACTGCCACGGCATTCGTTGTTGCCGGGGCCGGCGTCCGCGTCGCCAAACACGGCAATCGCAGTGTGACCTCCAAGTGCGGATCAGCCGACGTGATGGAAGCCCTTGGAGTGAACATCAACCTGCCCCCCGAGCGCATCGCCGCCTGCCTCCATGAAGTCGGGATTGCGTTTCTCTATGCGCCGTTCATGCACTCGGCAATGAAGTATGTGCAACCGGTGCGCCGCGAGTTGCGTCTGCGCACGGTTTTCAATCTGCTCGGTCCGCTCACCAATCCCGCGCGCGCCACTTGCCAGGTGGTCGGTGTCTACTCGGCTGATCTCGTCGAAAAACTGGCGGAGGCGCTCAGCATGCTGGGATTGCATCGCGCGCTGGTCGTGCACGGCAGCGATGGCCTCGATGAGATCACGATCAGCGGACCAACCCGTATCGGTGAACTCCGCGAAGGGCAAGTGCATACCTACGAGGTCACGCCCGAGGAGTTTGGCCTGCAGAGAGCCACGCTCGACGACATCTCCGGCGGCGACGCCACATTCAACGCCAAATTGATTCAAGAAGTGCTGTCAGGAAAGAAGTCCGCGCGGCGCGACGTCGTTCTACTCAACGCCGCAGCCGCATTGGTAGCGGCTGGCAAAGCTAGTCACCTGAGAGACGCTCTACCCTTGGCGATGCGGGCAGTCGACTCAGGTATCGCACTGAAAAAGCTGGAGATGTTGGTCAAGTTCGCAGCCTTGTGAAGCCCTTTGGTGAGCATTCGGGGGATTCCATTTCTATTGACTTATACCAATATCTAGCAAATTATTAGTCCGGCGCACGGCGACAAGGCTTTTACCGTCCCCCTGTTCGACGAGTTCATGCTTCGCGCGATGCCGCAGTTGGATTAATGCCCACGAGGGCCAATGCCAGGAGAGTTGCCTCTCGTCGAGTCCAGACCCTACTTCACCCCCACCTTCTCCATGTATTCCGCCACCTGCACATTCCATCCCAGCTCTTTCTTCATCAGGTCGCGCAGTTGCGACGACGCTGCCGGCTCACCGTGCACCAGATAGGTCACACCCGGTGTGTTCTTGAAAGTCCGCAGCCATTCCAGCATTTCCGGAGGATCGGCGTGATCGCTGTACTGTTCGATGGCCGCAATCTGCGCGCGAATTGGAATGAACTGGCCGAAAATCTTCACCTCGTCCGCGCCGTCCTTGATGATGGCGCCCCGCGTCCCCGGCGCTTGAAAGCCGATAAATATGACCAGGTTCTTCGGATCAGGCAGCCGCTGTGTCAGGTGGTGCAGGATGCGCCCTCCCGTTACCATTCCGCTCGACGAAATGATGATCGAAGGAAAACTGCTGTCGTTGATTTTTTTCGATTCCTCGGCGGTTTGCGCGAATGTGAAGCCGGGCCACTCGACGGGCGAGCCGAATTTCTTTATCAACGCGGCCGTTTGCGGCGTGTACTCCTCCGAATGCTTCATGAAAATTTCAACGGCCTTGATTGCCATGGGGCTGTCGCAATAAACGGGCACGCGCGGAATCTCGCCCGACTCCATCATCTCCTTGATCACAAAAAGAAATTTCTGCGTCCGTTCCACCGCGAATGCCGGCACGATCACGCTGCCGCCGCGCTTCATCGTGTTGCGAATCATTCCAGCAAGCTGTGGCCGAGGATCCGTGTCAGGATGCTTCCGGTTCCCATACGTCGACTCCATCACCAACAGGTCGGCAGTCTCGCCCTCCTGCGGGCCCGAGTGCACAACTTTGCCTGGCGCAATTTCGCTGTCGCGCACGCGGCCAACGTCTCCCGTAAAAAGCAGTCTGCGCGCGCGCCCGTTCTTCGTCAGCACCACTTCCGCCATGCACGATCCCAGAATGTGCGCCGCCCGCACAAAACGGAATGAAAGCTCCGGGCAAAGTTGGATGGTCTGCCCAACCTCGACCGGCTTGAAGTAGTGCAGGCAATCCTGCGCCTCTTTGAACGTGTACAGGGGCAACGCGGGATCGTGCTTAGAAGTCTTTTTCTTGTTGTGGAATGCGGCATCTTCTTCTTGCAGATGTCCTGAGTCGGGCAGAACCACCGAACATAGGTCGATGGTCGGAGATGTGGCATAGATCGGCCCGTGGAAGCCTTCTTTAACCAGCCGTGGAATCCAGCCGCAGTGATCGAGGTGCGCGTGCGTCAGAATGACGGCGTCAATTTCACGAGCCGGAATCGGAATGTCCTGCCAGTTCCGTTCGCGCCACTCCTTCTGTCCCTGAAAAAGCCCGCAGTCGATCAGGACTTGAAACCCCTCCCGGCCGCTGGAATCATCAGCGGTGTTGATCAGGTGTTTCGACCCGGTCACCGTCCCGGCCGCGCCTAAGAATTGGATGTAGGGCAAGCAAGTCTCCTCCAAAGAAAAAATCTACCACGCGACAATTGCAGAGGTCAGATTGCGGAGGTGAGAACCAAACCATCCTGGATTTCAGATCCGCAATTAGTAATCGGCCGCTCGCGGTTTCGACTTTACCTCTGCCATCTGACCTCGCACTATTTCTCTTCCACCTTAAACACATTATTCGTCAAATCACTCTCTGGCACGCTGCCGTCGTTTACGACAATCTCATGCGGAGCGCCGAGCAGTTGCACACGGGTCGTCGCCTTGGACATGGCGCGAACTTCGAGCCGCTGCGTGACGTCTCCTCTTTCGCAGTGAACGGTGAAAGGAATCTCCGCTCCGGCGGTGCCCAGATTCTCCAGCGTAATGGTGATCATCTGCGCATCGTTTTCTCCCTTCCACGCATGCGCCGACTGCACGCGAAAATCCGGCAGGCCACGATCATGATAGACCCAGTCATCGAAAAACCAGCCCAGATCGCGCTTGGCCGCAGCCTCGACTAATCCCTGCACATATTTCGGATCTTTATCGTCGGCGGTCCGATATTTTCCAATGGCGGCCTTCAGCGCATCATCGCCGACCATGTCACGCAGCATCCACCAGACATATGCCGCTTTGCTGCGATAGTAAATTTCGTCAAAGGTTGTGGCGAGCGGCTGGCCTGCGGATTTTCCCTGCGCTGCAGCGACATCTTTTTCGGCATCCAGAAAAGTTGCCCGATGAATGCCCAGCAGATCGAGCGCCGACTCACGTCCGCCTTGCGCTTCGCGATACGCGGCTTCCGCAAAATGCGCCAACCCTTCATAAACCCACGGTCGGTTTGAAGGAAGAGCCGAATGCACCAGTTCATGCACCAGGTTGATGCCGGCCAGCTTCGTATCTTCTCCGGCCATCGAGACCATCAGCAGGGTTCCACTCTCAAACGGAGCAGAATTGGGATCGGCAAAATCGGCGATGGCAATCGGAGCACTCGGTTGCCCAAACCAGTCGGTTACAAATTTCCTTGCCGGGTCGAGCGCGTTCAGGTAGGTATTGGCGCCATCGGCATGGCCCGGCAGCATATGCAGGCGAAACCGCACGCCGGAGGTAGTTTGGTAGTCCGCGACCGCAAACATCGGCGTGATGGTGCCCACTGGATCGAACCCGTATTTACGGCAAACGTGACGGTCATCTTCGTTCTGGTCTTTCGCTTGCGGACCTTCTTTCATCACGATCTGAGGTCTCGTGGAACCGAATGTGTCGGCGCACAGTTCGATGTTCATCTGGGACTGCGCTTCCCGCGCCTTCCACCGGTCCACAACCTCAAACAAACTGTTCCCTTCCGAAAAATCCGCCGACTCTGTCGTGATCGGATACCACGCCACATACCCGGCTCCGCGCACCGCGGTGAACGATGGCCCAATGTGATCCCAGCTTGTGTGCCGCGCAATCTCCGGCGGCACGCCCACCCGCGCCAAGCGCGTCGCATCCTGGGGGATCACGCCTTCATAGCCGACTTCTATCTCGATCGACTCTTTGGGATTCACCGCGACGGGCAAAGTGACGATCGCTTCCGAGAGCGCACCGGTATGGTCAATGTCGGACGTAAACGGCTGCGAAACAAACTGGACCGCCTTGTCGTTCACGCGAAGGGCGCGCCAATCGAGCGAAGACGAAATCTGTAGCGCGACGATCTTCTGCGGCTCGGCGGAATCGTTCCGCAGCGTAATTTTTCCGCGCGCGCCTAGCCGCTGCTGTTCCGGCTCGAGGCGGATTTCGAGATCATATTTCGTGATCGTGAACGCCTCGCGATTTAAAGCACCAGCGAAAAAGCTTGAACCACAGAGAACGCAGAGAACCCAGAGGAATTTCATACTTTCTTCGATGCGCCCAACCGCCTCTGGCGCACGACTTCGTACAGCACAACGCCCGCCGCCACCGACACGTTCAGCGACGGCACCTGTCCCAGCATAGGTATCGACACCAGGAAATCGCAATGCCTGCGCACCAGATCGTGCACACCCTTGCCTTCTGCGCCCAGCACAACCGCGCAGTGCATGTTGTAATCGATCTGGTCATAGGTCTGTTCGCCGCGTTCGTCTAAGCCCACGATCCACAGATCCTTTGCCTTCAGATCCTCCAGCGCACGAGAAATATTCGTAACCTTCGCCACAGGAAGGTGCTCGCTCGCCCCCGCGGAAACTTTTGCCACCGTTCCGGTCACAGCCACAGACCGCCGTTCGGGGATCACCACGCCATCGGCTCCCGCAGCGTCCGCCGTGCGCAGGATTGCTCCCAGGT
>JBELAC010000264.1:0-6567 GCA_049509215.1 Terriglobales bacterium | reverse complement strand
CGCCAACTTGAGCCGCTCGCTTCTCAGCTTCGAGAGTCAGCTTTAGTGATTTGTCCGAGTCACCCAGGTTGTAGTATGCCCAACCCAAGTTCCCTAGCGCCTTGGTCGCGATGGTCCCCGCGCCCAATGCCGACGAAGTTCGATATGCAACATCCGTCAGCTCTATCGCCTCGTCAAAGTGCTGTTCCGAGAGCGCACCTAGCCCCAGATTAAGAAGTGCGGTTGCCTCTAAGAATTGATCGCCATGAAGGCGAGCGAAAACCACGGTCTTCTCAAAAACAGGCTTCGCTTTAGCAGGTTGTCCTTGCTGCAAGAGCAAGATGCCACGCGCCCTTAAGACTTCTCCGCACGTGACCTCTGGCAATACATTGCACAGCGCCTCTGCCTCTCCAAGATTCTGTTCGGCATCGCCAAAGTGGTGTAGACGCGCGTGCGCGGCGCCTTTGAGCGCCAAGACCTCGACGACTGAATCTCGAGTATCTATGGAATCAGGCGCGGCACCCAGCACGGTCAAAACCGCCGGATACATCCCGCGCCGCAAGAGTGTCTCTGCTTCCAGAATTCGAAACCTTCTTGCCCACTGAGGACTCGAACCCAGAGATCGCTGATAGCCTTTTTCCGCTTCATCCTGGGCTCGAATTAGGTCGCCGTGTCTCAGTGTCAGCTCTGCGCGTTGGAAAGAAGCCTGCGGAGTCTCACGGTTACTGCACGCAAACACGCACGCCAGAGTCAGCGCGAAGCCACCAAAGACTATGGAAAGCTTTGCCCGTTGCCCGAAACCCCGGAACCACCCGACCCGCCGGATCCCGGGCACCCCAGACGTACGCCCAGCATCTTCAGCGTGAAGTAATTGCTGTCGCTTGGCTTCGATGGGGATGCATTGCCCTGCAGTTGCAGCGACTCGCTGTGGCCATTGTTGATGCCGACTTCTAGTTCGGCCAAATAAATAGTGCCAAAGTCGCGAATAAAGATGGCATTCCCGAACGTCCTGACTCCGGGAATCTCGACCGGCAGCTTGATCTT
This sequence comes from Terriglobales bacterium, assembly GCA_049509215.1. Taxonomy (GTDB): domain Bacteria; phylum Acidobacteriota; class Terriglobia; order Terriglobales; family Acidobacteriaceae; genus Acidiflorens. Next base: position 5,544 of record JBELAC010000264.1, on the reverse strand, counting down.
TTTGACCAGGGAACATCGCAGCTTAGGATAGCCGTTCGAGCCGCCGTTCGCACCTGCCCCATCCCCATCCTTGTCTGTGGCGCGCTTCTTGAGATCGTCGATGTAGGTGATCTCGGCGCTGTATTTCTCCTCCAGGCTTTCAGGAAGGTCGCGGGTCTCGACGATATCATCGAGTTGGCGGTGCACGCGATCCAAGAAACTGCCGTCTTGCAGGTAAGAGCGGTCGCCCTCGGGTTTGGGTCCACAAAACGCCAGATCAAGTTCGACCTCGACCGGGTATCCGCCAACGCGCAAATTTTCAAAGCGCGTGCCGAGAAAGTTTACTCGGGGGACGTGGCTGATTGGCTGCGTGGGGTCGTTCGTCATCGAATGCTGGGTGGAAAGCTGCGCCACCACGCGATCGGCCGTGATGATGTCTTCGACGTTGTATCCCTCGAGTGCCGCCGTTGCCAGCGTGACCCAGCCAGCGTGATCGTTGCCGAAGACATCCGTTTTCTGCTTGACGTGAGCGCCGGCGACGCGGGTGTGTCCGCGCTTGAAGGAAATCAGGCCTTCAATGTTGGTCTCGCCGACCGACTGCGTGACGAGGCTTTCGCGGCGGCTCTCGATAGCAACGCGCCCATATTCTTGCCTAGCCAACTTGATCGGCTGATCGAGTTCAACATCAAGTATGTAAGCATCAGCGTGGTATATGTGATACGCCCCTTGCGCGGACCCTGACACCATCGGTAAATTCGGACTTGCGGCCATATGGTTAGCTCCTCTCGTGTGAGCTTACTTTTGAATTTGCAATTTAAACGACGTATCTCCTACGTTCTTACTCTCCCCTGAAGCAGTAATTCCGCGCACCACCAATTTGTATCTCCCCGCTTCCCGATTTGCTCCCGGCACCTGTAGCGGCAGATGGTCTTCTTGAGATGACGCCGGAATCGCGAAAGCGAACGACCATTCCACTTTGCCTGCCGGATCATATAGGTCTGCACTGTACTTTGAATACGGTCCGCCCGGAGGTATCCGTACTAGTAGAAGAAAGGCTTGCCCAGGCTTAGCCGTGATCGTCGGCTCTTCCGATGCATAGGTATTGAGGTTCACAGGAGCCCATGCCAAGACCTGCGGACTGTTCAATTGATGGGTCAGCCGAGGATACGTAACCAGATTCTGATAACCAACGACCGCCAACAGTGCGGCCATCACCGGAACGACAAACGCAGGTCGCAGCCACGCGAGCCATCTCGGCGAAGGGGGAATCGGGACAGGTACGGGGCGCGGCTGAGGCTCCTCTAACGCCCCGTTCTCGATTTCCTCCACCAACAAAGCCGCAGCTTGCACGTCGGCCGCGCATTCCGGACAGTTGAAATAATGTTCCTCAAATTCCTCGCGCGCCGCAGGGTCAAGTTCGTTGAGCAGATATCTCTCCGTCATTTGTCGAGCAGCAGCCGCTTCGTGATCCATAAGAATAAAGAGCCTCGTATAGCTTAATAGTGCGCCGGCGCGATCCAGCGTTGCACCGCCATCAGGCCGGAACAAGTCCCAACGAGTCATTCCCGGCATAATATAAAGACTTAAGCCTCTCCTTTGCTCGATGCAGTATGAGGCGCAGATTGTCGCGGTTTATGCCAAACTCGCGGCACACTTCGTCTTTGTCTCTCTCCTCAAAGACAATTGCATGTAGCACCCGCCGGTCTCGTTCCGGAAGTTGCTCCAGAACCTTCTGGAGTTTTTCCTTCGATTGCTGGTCGGAGATTATCTTGACCAGATCGAGAGAAGCGGCAGGCAGTTCGGGCGCGTCGTCCTTGTCGATCGAAACGAAGCGGTCGCCCCTCTCGTTGTCTCGGTAGTGCTCTCTCAGCACGTTCCTGCAGATGGAGAGAACAAAAGAGCCGAGTTTCTGTGGCTCCCTTATTTTCTCATCTCGCAGGGCCTCAAGAACTCGAACGAACGTTTCCTGTTGGACGTCCTCGATGGCTTCCCGGGACTTGAGTCGAGTGCGTAGGGTCGTCTTCATCACGGCAGAAAAGTACTTATGAAAGTGCTCCCGCGTACGGAAATCACCCGCTCGCAGGCGGCCGCAATATTCTTCGTCAAAGGAGTGGAATTGCAACATTTTGCCCCGGGAGCCTGGAAGTGGCACACAGTTTAGCACTTCTCGCGGCGAGACTTGGCCGCTGTCCGGGGCCACAATAATTGGCTGGTTTGCAGCGCTGTGACCGTTAAGACGGTGCCGGGTTTTCGAAATGGGTCGACTGGCAGGCACGGGGAAGTCGGAGACTCCTATGCAGGGTGGCAGAGTAATGGTCTGATCCATCGGGGAGCAACATGTGAAAAAGCACCGAAGCCGCTTCCCCGTCGGCTCCGGCACTTTTACAGAATCCAAGCCCGGGTAGTTGCCAGGCTGAGATCCTAAAGTTGTGGTGCAATCGCTTAACAGCGCGACATTTCCACTATCGGTATAGTGTGGGAAAGAGGCAGATCGTTTCACTTCTGTTTTGAGTCCAATCACAGGATTTTTGCGACCTCGCAACTCCGAGTGAGTTAAGAACCGCATTCTTCGACTGCTCCAGGCTGGCTAGTCGTCGGCGCGCAAGCCTAGTACGACTCCTCACCAAACAGTGGGAGTAACCGGTTCTAGAGAAAGTCTTGGAAATTCCGGCCAGCAAACGTGACAAATGAAACGAATCTCGCAGTCCTCGCACTATCTCCTTGGAGCGGCTTCGGTAGACGGCACAACGAGGAGACAACAGGGCGGAATCAAAAGAGTTTTTGCTAGAAGTACCAATCGACGCATCGAAAGTGTCCGATTTCAAGCTCGAACGCGCGGTCAAAGTGGCCGTCTTTAGCAAGCAAGGTCAACCGCAAGAGCAATTGGCAAAGTTGAACGCGCAAGGCAAAGGCAGTGTCACCTTCGCTTTTCCAAAAAACCCAGGATCGTTGCAGATGGCGCTCGGCCCGGAAACGGTCAATGTACCGCCATCCTCTTGGCGGACCTCGAAGCAGTTCACGCTTCCGCCGTCGCGATTTCTTCAGAACTTGGCCTCCCTCGCTCCGTATTTGCTTTTCCAAGTCATGAACAAGCGTACAATAGTACGTCTCTAGGACCCGGAGAGTTGTAGATTCGGTTCGACTCAAACTAGCGTAACGTTCACAGCTTATGGCGAACGGCGATTTCTTAAAGTCCGCAGTTGACAGCTGGGACAAACTCACCGACATCCTGAATGTTGGACGGATCATCTTTTACCCAGCAGCCGGATTTTGCGCCCTTCTTCCCGTCGCTATGACTCTGCGCATGCTTGCCCATCCCGCGGCTGCGCCTTACTGGACCCAGTTTCTGTCAGACCTGGTTGTCTGTTCCAAGAGTGGCACGGTTTGGATTGCCAGTCTTGTATTTGGTTTCCTGATTGCCAATCTTGGATTCATTACCGTCATCGATCGATTCGCAGCCCCGCCGCAAGTAACAACGGACACAAATTCATACGAGTATTCCTATCCCCGGTTGTTCTCGGGCGGTATCGCGCCCAAAGACGGCCACGATTACGCGGCTTGGTTGATCGCGGAGTACTACCGATATGTGGAAATTGCGGTATATATCCCTTACGGTATTTTACTTTCCCTCCCCGTCTACTCGATTTACTCGCTTCTGTATCTAATTCGCGCGTTGGGTCTAAGTGAGCCGCTCGCTTTGAATGCCGCGCATTTTGCCTTTGCCATCTGGACAATCGGCTCAGTCGTCGCGTGGGCGGTCATTTGGCCGGAGTTCTGGTTGCCCCGCGTCGCCGAACCCCTTTTCCAAGGCTGGGTTCAATCGCGCCGCGCGGCGATCCAAGGCCTTGAGGATTTTGTTGGCGGGACAAAACCTCCCGAACAAAGCGAGACTCAACCTTCCGAAAAAAATAAGTAATGGAGCGCCTATGAAATCGCGAAGACTTGTGATCTTCCTGCTCGGAATGCTGCTCTGCCTGACGATTGCCGCTCAGCAAAACACCACTCCTTCCAATCAAGCCCAGGCGAAAGCGCAATCCAACAAGGGCAAAGCGGCAAATCCCGTGCCGGACGCAAAAGAAACCAGCGAACGCCTGCAAAAACTAACCGACTCGGTGGCCGCGTTGAACGCGAGAGTGGACAAGCTAACCGAATCGCAAGCCACGACGGACCTCAAGGCGAAGGTGGATGCACTCAGCGGAAGGCTGTGGACAGCAATCCTGGTTACAATTGTCCTCTCTATTGCGCTGATAGCAGTACTTCTAATACTGCTTCCTAAGCTCAGCAATGCAGCTACCGCCGCGCACCAACTCACAAACCAACTTCAGCCGCTACAGAACGCATTGCCAATTCTTCAGACGGCGTTGAACGACCGTCCAACGACCGCACGCGTGCAGGCGGAACTACAACCCCTACAGACGGCTCTCAACGACCGCCCAACGCTCGCACAACTTCAACAGGAACTACTACCCCTGCAGACTGCTCTGAGCAACTGTCCAACGATTGCCCGGCTTCAGGCAGAACTGCAGCCCTTGCAGATCGCTCTGAACGACCGCCCAACGCTCGCACAGCTGCAGGCGCAACTGCAGCAAGTACTGAAAGCTCTGGCCAACCAGTAGACGGCCGTCCAACGTGCACGGAAGTTTTGCCATGCACACTCGAAGGAGCCGAACGCGAGGGGGCGGTCGAGATTCGGCGTCGCGATTGTACCTCGTGAAAATTCAGTGCAGCTCGCGATTATTGACGCATTGAATTTTTGCGGACCACACCTCCTTCGCTTTCGCCACGACCCATGAAAGCGAAAACTTCAGTTTGATAAATATTCAACGGGCGTTTCACCTCCAAGTACATTTCGAGTGTTACATTGCTACGTTCGGCGGACGGAAGAGTGAGCACAACGCTATTAGCGGTGTCGGTGGCCCTGGTGGCCGGTAGTTCGCTGCACGATCACCGTCTAAGCGGCCTTTGCAGAATACAAATGTAGAAAGTATCGCGGCGATGTGAGAAGTTTCTCTTTTCGCACAATAGATATACGTCAATCGGTCTGTGACTCTTGGCTGGCCGACGGCATCTTCAGCCCCAGACAGTGGAATCTTGTTAGTATGCAACGCCGAGTCCGATGCGAATACCATTTGCCCTCTGATAAACTGGGGCTGAGAACCCGTTCGTATAGGCGATGCTAAATTTAATGTGGGGGTTTGCACCCGGCGAATAAGTTGCAGTTAGAACGTTTACTGCTTTCCCGCCTGTTACGGTCTCAAGATATGGGTTCCCGTGCCTGTCATTCACAGCCGTGTGCTCTGTGGTTAACAGATAGCGGCCGGTGAAATAGGATTCAAAACTGAAGTTCCTGTACTGATAGAGGGCGTCCAGCTCAAGCACAAACCTACCTATGTCATACGTTGGAATTGTTCCTACCACTGCCTTCGTGGTTGGGTTTGACCTGCCCCTGCTTTCGTTCACGTGAGAATACGACAACTCTGTTCGTCTCCATCTCCGGTTTGAGCCGGGATGGGGGAGCGCGAGGGGCAAGGGACGGCGTTTGAGTCCCTTGCCTCTCGCTCAGCT
>JBELAC010000263.1:0-6613 GCA_049509215.1 Terriglobales bacterium | reverse complement strand
CGGATTCGGCATTGCGCCATGTTTCGGCGTTGTTGTTTGGCGCGTTTGCGTTGTCTGAATATTGTCCGCGGCTGACGCCCGGAGTCAGCAGGGCGAGCGAGGTAAAGTTGCGGCCGTTGAGCGGCAACTCTACGACTTGGCGGCCTTGGATGACCTCACCGACAACCGAGGTAGATGTGTCCACCAGAGGAACCTCGCCCGTCACGTCCACCGTTGTGCTGGCGGAGCCGGTTTCCAATTTCGGGCTGAATTCCTGAACCTGGGAAACATCGAGAGCAATGTCGGCGCTCGCCGTCTTGAAGCCTTCTGCTGTGATCTCGATGTGGTACTTGCCGGGGGGCAACGCGTTCACGGTATATGCGCCGGAAGCGTCCGTCTTAGCCGTGACCGTGTGTCCGGTTGCGGTCGCGGTTACGCTGACCGTCACGTTTGGCAACACCGCGCCCGTCGGGTCGGTGATCGTTCCGATCACACGGCCCGTGTCAGACTGTGCCCATGTCAGGCCTGCCAGGCAAAGGACTAGAACCAGCACTGCAAAAAACTTGCTCTTCATAGTAGTTTCTCCAGTTTGGCGACGGTGGGGAATGATGTCGCCAATGACCACGGACGCGCTCTCCAAATTCGCTTCGATCTTCATTGAATCCAGGTTCTCGCTCTTAGGAACCGGCGTCGTCCGAGAGCACGACTGCTCCAAGACACACGCAATTCTCGGGCGAGCCATTCAAGCGTGCAAGTTGTAGTGCAAAGAGATTAGGGAGGGAGGTTTCACTAGGTTTTTAAACGGTTACAGGAGTAAAATACCGATGTTGCAACACATTACAAACTCCTGTTACATCAGTGTTAAATGGCTGTGACACGCACATTCGCGGCTGGTCCGGAGCAATTCTTCCAACAAATAGATCACATTACTAAAAGTCATAGTTTGCGCGGATCGGAATCCCTCTGCAAGCTGTTGCAATATCTCGCCAAACAGGCTCTCGAACATCCCGAAGCACCGCTCAAGGAATATCAGATCGCGACCGAAGTTTACGGCCGCCATGCTGACTTTGATCCGCAGTCAGACTCGACTATCCGAGTGCAAGCGGGACGACTTCGTTTGAAATTAGCGGAATACTATGCCAGCGAGGGAGCCTCGGACCCGATTGTCGTCAAAATTCCCAAAGGGAGCTATCACCTTGTCTTCGAACCAAGACAAGCAGAAGCTCAACCGCAAGTGGTACCCCTGCGGGAGACTCCTGCTTCTGTAAGGAGCCAAACCGTTCCCGGGCCATGGCGTATCGCTGTTATCACTCTGCTGGCCTGCCTCATCGTCTCGTTGGTCGTGCTTGCAAGTTTGATAGGAACCCGCAAACAGGCCGACGCAGCTCCCAGTGCCACGTCTCCACAGGCGACGTCGGGACCACTCGCCCAGTTTTGGAGACCCTTCACTTCGGGGGCCGAAGAGCCGTGGGTCATCTTTTCGAACGCAGCCTTTATCGGCAGACCCGAGACAGGCATGCGTTATTACAATTCCCGGCAGGATTCCAGTGCAGCAGTGTATGACCACTACACAGGAGTCGGCGAAGTGCTGTCGGTGCACTCGCTCGATGACGCTTTTTCCACGCTGGGCCGCAGAATCCGCGTGAAGCGCGGGAGCCTTTTCTCGCTCGACGACGCAGATAACAACAATTTGATTTTCGTAGGATCGCCTTCAGAGAATCTTTCGCTGCACGATATTCCCGGTACGCAGGAATTCGTTTTCCAGCGCGTTGACTCAGGCGCGCGAAAAGGGGATCTTTCGATCGTCAGCCGCCATCCCAAGCCGGGAGAGGCGAGCAGCTATCTGGCGAGTCCATCGAGTGCGGCCCTGACGGAAGACTATGCGGTGGTGGGTCTGGTGCCGGGGAAGAGTTCGGGTCGATTCGTGATGATTCTGGCAGGCACGACCACGTTTGGGACGCAAGGGGCAGTGGAATTTGTCTGCCGTCCAGATGCCGTGGAAAAGTTGCTGCAAGAAATGCCCGGTTCGAATTCAGAGATGAAGCCGTTCGAAGCGCTGGTGCGAGTGAAGATTGCCCGGGGTGTGCCGCTCGAGACGGAACTGGTCGCCGTGCGGGCGCGGTAAGACTTGCAAAAGCCGGGCGTCGCCAAATCCGCGATCGCCAAAACGTACAGCCGGGAATTAGAGCTTGGCGGCGACCGCATTGCCTGGAATCGAACTGCTCGGCTGGCGCGCGTCGTAAAGGTCTTCGACACGCTGCGTGAGCATTGCCGCCAGTAGAAAAAAGATCCCGCCGGCGACTACCGCCGAAAGCCGGTTGTTATTTAATAAATGTCCCATGACCCAGCCGAACACCAGCGATGCGGTGATTTCGGGAATCACGATGAAGAAGTTGAAAATTCCCATATAAACGCCTGTCTTGCCGTGCGGCAGCGATCCCGCAAGAATGGAATAGGGCATCGACAGCGTGCTCGCCCACGCGATTCCTACTCCCGTCATAGAGAGCAGCAAGAGAAACTTGCTGTGGATTACGCCGACGGAAAGCAGGCCGAGGCCGCCGCAGATCAGACAGAGACTGTGCGTTGTTTTGCGCCCATAAAGACGCGCCAGCGTAGGTAGCAAGAAAGAAAATCCGAAACAGACCAGCGAATACATCCCGAAGCAAACCCCGGCCCATTCAGCGCCTGCGGCGTACAACGGAGAGCTCGTGTCAGGAGCTCCGAAGACATTGCGCGCGACTGCGACTGGAAAATACAGCCACATGCAGAACAATCCCATCCAGGTGCAGATTTGCACCCACGCGAGTTGCCGCATGGTGCGCGGCATCTCGCGAATCGAGGCCAGAATTTCGCGCGCGCTTGCTCCCAGTCCTGAGTGTTCAGCTTTTTGCTTTTCAAATTCGGCCAGATTGTCGGGTGGATACTCTTTGGTTGTAAAGATCGTCCACAGGACCGCGCCCAAGAATGCTCCCGCGCCAATATAAAAGGACAGACGCACCGTGAAGGGAATTGTCCCCGCGCTGGTGTTTGCGGACACGTGGAAAAAGTTAGTTAACAAATAAGGCAGAGCGGAAGCTACGACTGCGCCGAGTCCAATGAATAAACTCTGCATAGCGAAGCCGCGCGTGCGTTGAAATTCGGGCAGCAGGTCGGCGACAAATGCGCGAAACGGCTCCATGCTGATGTTGATGCAGGCATCAAGCACCCAAAGCAGACCCGCGGCCATCCAGAGCGCGGAACTGCGTGGCATCAGAATCAGCGCTGCGGAACTCAGGATTGCTCCGGCCAGAAAATATGGGCGACGACGGCCCAAGGGTCCCCACGTGCGATCGCTCGCGTGGCCGATAATCGGCTGAACGATCAATCCTGTGAGCGGAGCGGCCAGCCAAAGGATCGGAATCTGATCCGCTTTCGCGCCGAGGTATTCGTAGATGGCGCTCATGTTTGCCATCTGCAATCCCCAGCCGAACTGGATGCCGAGAAAGCCGAAGCTCATGTTCCAGATTTGCCAGAAAGTGCGGGGCGGTTTATCCATGGTTTTCCTGCCGCTGATTTGTCCTAGCGATCATACAGTGCTGCCAAAGTATGAAGCCGCGCGCTCAGGTCTTTGGTCAGTGCACCCCGACGATAGCGCCACTTCCAGTTGCCGCTGACGCGGCCGGGAAGATTCATGCGGGCTTCAGTGCCCAGACCGAGAACGTCCTGCAAAGGGACAATGGCGATATCGGCAACCGAGGCGATCACGGCGCGAATCATCACCCAGTTGATGTCGGCATCGTCGTGGAAGTTGAGGTAGGCGCGGGCGAAATCATGTTCCTTGCGGACATCATCAAGTGTGCGCGTCGAGTCGCCACCGACCGAACTGTTCCACCAGCCGACGGTCGTGTCGTTGTCGTGACCGCCCGTATAGGCGACCAAGTCGCGCGTGTAATTGTGCGGACGGAACGATGGGCCTTGTGGGTCGGTACCAAACGCGAACTGCAACAGGCTCATGCCCGGAAGTCCGAACTGGTGGCGCAGTTTCTCGACCGGCGGAGTGATTACACCCAGATTCTCAGCGACGATCGGCAATCCACCGAAGGCATTTTGCAAGGCGGAAAGGAAGTCCTCGCCTGGACCCTTGGTCCAGCGGCCGTGGATCGCGCTGGTTTCTCCGGCGGGAACTTCCCAATACGATTCGAAGCCGCGGAAGTGATCGAGGCGCACCATGTCGAAAAGCGCCAGCGAGGCGCGGAAGCGCTCAATCCACCACTTGTATCCGTCGGCGGCCAGCACGTCCCAGCGATAGATGGGATTGCCCCAAAGTTGGCCAGTGGCGCTGAAGTAGTCGGGAGGAACGCCGGAGACGACCGTCGGAGAACCGTCCTCGTTGAGATAGAAAAGGTCGGGATGAGCCCAAACGTCAGCACTGTCATGCGCGACGTAGATCGGAATGTCTCCCATGAAGCGGATCGCACGCTTCTGACAATAGGTCTTGAGTTGATCCCACTGGCGGAAGAACTCGAACTGCCAGTACTTGAAGGCCTGAATTTCGGACGAGAGCTTTAGTGTCCACTCCTGAATTGCGTTCGGATCGCGACGGCGAATCTCGGGTTCCCAAGCAGTGAAAATAATGCCGCGATGCTCGTCTTTGACGGCCATAAAGAGGGCATAGTCATCGAGCCAGGAAGCGGAACTCTCGCAGAAACGCTCGAAACTCGCGCGCTCCGAGCGCGATGCATCGGCGAAAAAGACTTGCGCGGCGCGGCGCAAGAGGGGCATCTTGTACGCGATAGCAGAGCCGTAATCGACCTCGGTTTCAGGAAAAGCCGGAGCGCGCGCCAGATCGGGAGCCTGCAACAATCCTTGATCGCGCAAACGTTCAAGGCTAATCAGCAGGGGATTGCCTGCGAAGGCCGAGAAGCACTGGTAGGGAGAATCGCCGTATCCAGTAGGATTGAGCGGGAGAACCTGCCACAACTTCTGTCCCGCGTCCGAAAGAAAGTCGGCAAATTCGTATGCGCACGGGCCGAAGTCACCAATACCGAAGCGTCCAGGAAGGGACGTGAAATGGAGCAGGATTCCGCTGCTGCGAGGGAATTTCACCTGCTAACAATACGCAGGAGCGAGCACGGTTCGCAAGCGCCGGAAAATGCTGGCAGGAAAACGAAAAACGTCTTCCAAGAAGAAGTTGGTGGAGGCGGCGGGAGTCGAACTATCTGGCGTGTTGACCGCACGTAAGTTATTGATTCTAGGAAGTGCCACAATGGCTAAAAAAGCTCCATTGCCCGATCCATTGTACGTTTATTGTACGAAAAAGTAGCTTCCGCTCTAGAGCCCCGCAGACGCACATAGCTCACAGTATTTCGTAGAATCGCCGGGCTCAATCCCAAAAAAGATGCTTGGCTTCCGATACGACAAGGCTGCGGCCGTCGAAATGAGCCCGGCCGCTGTCCGCCGTTCTGTTCCGGATCAGACGAGCCTATAATCCGAAATAGACGTAACATGAATCCGAATTAGACGGAGCCTCGACCGGCATGAGTGATGTTGAAAATGTGCTCTTCCCTCGCTTTTCTGCAGAACTGGTGACCATCGCGCTCAGGGACACGCCGGTTGTGATGATTACGGGCCCGCGTCAGTGCGGCAAGACAACACTAGTGCGTGATTTGGTCGCGGGCAAACGCGAATTCATCACTATGGACGACGACACAGTGCTGGCTGCAGCGCGCAGCGATCCAACTGGGTTGGTGCGCGCTCTCGATCGAACTACTATCGACGAAGTGCAGCGAGCGCCCGACCTCCTCCGTGCCATCAAGAAGTCTGTGGATGACGATCGTCGAGCCGGCCGATTTCTATTGACGGGATCAGCCAATATTCTGACTCTGCCTCAAGTCTCGGAGAGTCTCGCTGGCCGCATGGAGATCGTCAGCCTTCTGCCCCTTTCCCGGGCTGAGATCCGAGGTAAAAAGCCAGGTTTCCTCAAAGCAGCGTTCGATAGCAAACTTGGCAAACCCGCGGACCCGATGATCGGCGAAGATCTAGTACAAGCCGTGCTGGTTGGTGGGTACCCCGAAATGCTGCGGCGCGGAGATCCAAAGCGACGCCAGACATGGGCGCGAGATTACATAAGGGCCATCGTGCAGCGGGATGTACGCGAAGTTGCCGACGTGGAAAAACTAGACCAAATGCCGAGGCTGCTGCAGGTTCTCGCCCTCCGCTCTGGACAGCTCACCAATTTCACGCTGGCGGGCGGTCAAGTTGGGTTTGACGACAAGACCACCAGGAAGTATGTCTCCATTTTGGAGCAGTTGTTTCTCATTCGTCGGTTGGAACCGTGGTTTCGGAATCAGCTGAAGCGTTTGGTAAAGACGCCCAAGCTGCATTTCCTTGACTCCGGTTTGCTCAGCGCAATCTTGGGTGCCACCGCAGAGCGGATTGCGAAAGACCGTGCGATCTTCGGACCGCTGCTGGAGACCTTTGTTTTTGCTGAGGTGTTGAAACAGACGTCTTGGTTTGGTGAGACCTGCGCTCTGTACCATTACCGGGACAAAGATCAGGACGAGGTTGACCTTGTGATTGAAACTGGGAGTGGTGCAATAGTTGGTATCGAAGTCAAGGCTAGCGCTACCGTGAATGCTGGTGACTTCAAGGGACT
>JBELAC010000262.1:0-6619 GCA_049509215.1 Terriglobales bacterium | reverse complement strand
AGCGCCACGGCTTGCTCTCGGTGTTGTGGTTCAACATTGCGCACTATGCCGTGCGGCCGTGGCCCTGGATTCTTACTGCGCTTGCGGCGGTCGTGCTCTATCCCAACCTGCAACATCCGGAAACCGGTTACATGCTTGTCGTCAGTCAACACGTGCCTCCGGCGCTGCGTGGAATTGTGGTTGCGGGTTTCATGGCCGCATTTATGTCAACCTATGCGACCCAATTGAATTGGGGAGCGTCGTATCTGGTCTCCGATTTTTATCGCCGTTTCTTCAATAAAGCGGCGACCGATGCGCACTACGTCATGATGTCGCGGCTGGCGACTGTTTTGCTCGTCGTGCTGTCGGCATTTGTCTCGATGCAACTTTCTTCGATTCGATCGGGTTGGGAGTTCGTGCTGGAAGCCGGAGCCGGCACTGGCGGCGTCTATCTGTTGCGGTGGTACTGGTGGCGCATCAATGCGTGGAGCGAGATTTCCGCGATGGCGACCGCGCTGGTGAGTTCGTTTGCTTTGCGCTGGGTGGTTCCATTTAGCGGAAGCGGGCCGGTTCTATTCGCGAAAACGGCTGTGACTACCACGGCGATCACAACGCTGGTCTGGGTGATCGTGACGCTGGTGACCGGGCCTGAGCCGGAACCGAAATTGATTGAGTTCTATAAGAAGGTGCGGCCGGACGTGCGCGGCTGGCGGCCGGTGGCGAAACTTGTGCCAGAAGTGACGCCGACAGTTGATCTGGGCCGCAATCTGGTGGGTTGGGTTTTGGGCTGCGCCATGGTCTATCTCGCTCTTTTTGCCATTGGCCGCTTTGTGCTCGGAGCGCATGGCGCGGGCTTGGCATTGGCGGTGGGATCGGTTGTTTGCGCGCTCTTGCTCCGCTCAAATCTTCGCAAGAGCTGGAGCGCCGAGCCGGAACCGGTTGAGTCTTAACGTATGCGGACTTTTATTTCTCTGATGGCTGCGATCTGCTTCGCGCTGGTCACTTGTGCGCCGGCGGCGGAGATTCACGCCAGGAAGGGCCCGAGTCATTCTGCCTCTGCGACCGACGAAAAGTGGGTGCAGCAGGCGCTCCATAAGATGTCGGTGGAGGAGAAAGTCGGCCAGCTCTTCATGGTGTGGGCGCGCGTGGAGTTCCTGAATGTGAACAGCGCCGAGTATCGGGAACTGGTTCATGAGATTCAGCGCTACCACGTGGGATCGGTCGCGATGACGGTACTGGAAGAAGGCCAGTTCCTGACCAAGAGCCAGCCTTACGAGGCGGCCATGCTGCTGAACCAATTGCAGCGGCAGTCGAAGCTGCCTTTGCTGGTTGCGGCTGATTTTGAAAGCGGGTTGGGGTCGAGATTGGGTGGAACTACGGTCTTTCCGAATGCCATGGCGTTTGGCGCTGCGGGAAAAACCGAGTATGCGGAAAGTTTTGGTAAGATCACCGCAATCGAAGCCCGCGCGATTGGCGTTCACTGGAATTTCTTTCCGGTGGCGGACGTGAATTCGAATCCGGCGAACCCGATCATTAATACGCGCTCGTTTGGCGCCGACCCCGACCAGGTAGGCGACATGGTTACTGCCTACATCCGCGGAGCGCGCGCTGCGGGCATGCTCACCACTGCGAAACACTTTCCCGGACACGGCGACACGGCGACGGATTCGCATCTAGGCGTAGCGCAGGTGAGCGGGAACCAGCAGCGGTTGGACTCAGTCGAATTACCACCTTTTCGCAAGGCCATCGCAGCGGGAGTGGATTCGGTCATGGTCGCGCATGTCAGCGTGCCTGCTCTGGAACCGGATCCGAATCGTGTGGCGACGACTTCCCCCGCGATCGTCACGCATCTTCTAAAGGAGCAACTCGGGTTCCACGGCATTGTTATTACGGACGCGTTAGACATGGCGGGACTGACACGCCTTTACGCCGCGAACATCGGCCGCGCGGCAGTCGAAGCCTTCAAAGCGGGCAACGATATGCTGCTCATTCCTCCGGATCTTGATGCGGCGTATCGCTCGATGATCGGTGCTGTGAAAACAGGCGAAATTTCTAAGGCGCGCCTCGACGCGTCGGTCCGTAAGGTTCTGCGGGCGAAGTCTGATCTCGGGCTGCAGCGCTCGCGCTTGGTGGACATCAATGCGATGGACAAGCTGATCGGCTCTCCGGAAAACATTGCTTTGGGCCAGCGCATCTCGGACGGTGCCATCACGCTTGTGCGCGAGAATGGAAAAGTCCTTCCCATGGCGGCAGAAAAAGTCGCGTCTTCAGCGCTGCCCTATGGGGCGGAGGAGCCGATCCGGAATCGAATTGTCCTGGTTGTTGTGTCGGACGACGTCCGATTGGAATCGGGACGGGTCTTTGAGCGGGAGTTACATGCGCGCATTCCCGATGCGCGAGTCTTCTATGTCGATCCGAGTATCGCCGCTGCGGTTACACCCGGGATTCTGAAGGCAACGCAAGAGGCGGAGAAAGTTATCGTTGCCGTCTATGCGGCTCCGGTTCCAGGCGCCCGGACCTTCACCAATGATGTAACCTCATCTGACCCTTCGGGAGCTTTGATTCAGAAGTTGCTGGATCAGGCCGCGCCAAAGAGCGTGGTGGTCGCGGTGGGGAGTCCTTACATGGCCAAAGATTTTCCGGGCATTCAGAATTATCTGTGCACGTTCTCCTCCGCCCACGTCTCCGAGGTGAGCGCGGTGAAAGCACTGTTTGGGGAGATTGCGATCCGGGGACGCTTGCCGGTCGCGATTCCGAATATTGCGACGCGAGGCAGCGGACTGGAACGGGCGATCTCCGCCAAATGAAAAAAGCGCCATAGCGCATAACGAATGGCTTGCGTCCAACATCAGACTGTGATTTATGCTGGCTTTTACTGCTGCTAGGCTACTGACCACGCACGGGGTGATCGAGCGTCCATTGCTGCTGGTGGAGCAGGGACGCACCGTTGAGATTTCCTCTCGGGATAGCCAACCACTCAGCGCCGCGTCCACTCGGATCGACTTCGGTGATGCCCTGATCGCGCCCGGCTATGTTGACCTTCATATTCATGGCGGTTTCGGACATGACGTGATGGGCGATGCGCCGGAAACGCTGCCGACCATCGAGCGATTCATCGCCCGGCACGGGGTGACCAGTTATTTTCCGACCACCGTCTCGGCTCCGGTCGATGACATTCTGCGTGCGCTCGAACGACTCGCCGATGCAATCGAAAAGTGCGAAGAGGATTGCGAGAAAACATCCGGGAACAAACGGCCGGTTCGTACGGGCCGCGCCGCTCCCCTTGGCATTCACCTGGAAGGACCGTTCATCAGCCACGCGCGTTGTGGCGTGCACCGGCCGGAGAATCTGCTGCCACCGCGGCTGGAGACGTTCGAGCGTTTCTGGGAAGCGGCCCGTGGGCGCATCCGAATCCTCACTATCGCTCCCGAGTTGGAAGGCGCAATCGAACTCATCAAAACTGCGGCGGCGCGTGCCGTGTGCGTGAGCCTGGGACATTCCGATGCGGATTTTCCAACGGCCGAACGCGCAATCGCCGCCGGAGCGCGTCACGCCACACATACTTTCAATGCCATGCGCCCGTTGCGGCACCGCGACCCTGGCATTGTCGGCGCGGTCCTCACGGATGCGCGAGTCAGTGCCGACTTCATTGCCGACGGCGTCCATCTCGATCCCTCCATAATCAAGCTGATCGCTGACACCAAAGGGCCAGAGCAAACCGTGTTGATCACCGATGCCATCGCCGGAACGGGCATGCCGGACGGCCGTTATCGTCTCGGCACCCTCGACGTGGACGTCAAAGGGAACCTGGCTACTTCGAACGGAAGATTGGCGGGAAGCGTTTTGACCATGGACCAGGCGGTACGCAATCTGGCGCGCTTTGCGGAATGGGATCTGCAGCACGCGGTGGCGGCGGCCACGCGAAACCCAGCGCGGGTAGCGCGAAGTACCTATAAAGGCGTTCTTGCTGAGGGAGCGGATGCTGATTTTGTGGTCCTCGACAACGATGGCAACGTGCTGCGAACTTTTATCGGCGGAGTGGACTGCTCTGCCTGAGGAGAAATGACGGTGCAACAGCGAAAATTTCCGCATCACCTGATCCGCGAGATTTTTGAGCAGCCTGACGCCTTGCGGCGCACGATCGACAATCGTGTCATGCCGGCGGAGGGCCGCGTCGAACTGGCGGAGATCCATATCTCGCGCGAGGAATTGCGCGCGCTCAAACGCATTCATATCGTTGCGTCCGGCACCAGCCGCCATGCGGGCATGACGGGCCAGTTCATGATGCAGGAACTGGCGTGCGTGCCCGTCGATGTGGACTACGCCAGCGAGTTCGAATATCGCAACCCGATGATCGGTCAGGGTGAGCTGAGCATTTTTATTACTCAGTCAGGAGAAACCGCCGATACAACTGCATCGCAGCGCGAGGCGCGTCAGAAGGGTTCGCGCACCATCGCAATTTCAAACGTCGCGGGTTCGACGATCGAGCGGGAAGCCGATGGTTTCATCTATACCGATGCCGGGCCAGAGATCAGCATTGCCTCGACCAAGGCGTTCACGGCCCAGATGGCATGCCTGTTTCTGTTCGCTCTCTATCTCGGTGAAATCAAGCAGAAGGTCACGAAGGATCTTGCCAAGCGCTATATCGGCGAACTGCTTGCCCTGCCGGGAAAGGTGGAAGCGATTCTCGCTGCGGCCGACCGTGTGGAGCGGCTGGCCGAACTGTATTACCGCGTGGACGATTTCATGTTTCTCGGCCGCGCCATCCACTATCCGATCGCGATGGACGGCGCGTTGAAGCTCAAGGAAGTTTCCTACATTCACGCCGAAGGCTATCCGACGGGCGAGGCAAAGCACGGCCCCAACGCGTTGATCGATTACCGCCTCCCATTGGTCATGATCGCGACCTGCGATCCGGGCGATCCCGGTTCCGTCGTGCGTTATGAAAAAAACGTAAGCAACATGGAAGGCTTCAAGAAACAGGGTGGCACGGTCATCGCGCTCGCGACAGAAGGAGACGCGACGGTGCCTGCATTGGCGAACGAGACCATCTTTATTCCACCGGCTCCCGAGTTACTGTCTCCGATTCTGGAGATTGTTCCACTCCAGTTATTTGCCTACTATGTCGCCGCCAAACGCGGTCTCGATGTGGACCGTCCCCGCAATCTGGTCAAAGCCGTCACGCTGGAATGACCAGTTGTTCCTGTCAGACGCCACGATGGCGATGATTTAGGGATTCTCTTTGGTGAGCTTCGCATACTCCGGCTTTCAGCGGCGAAACCTACTCCAGTGGAGTCTGGAATCCTGGCGGGCGGCCCGGCCCTGAGAAGCTCATGGGCTTCGCCTGCATCTGCACAACTGAGGGTGCCCCATCCTTCGCGTTCTTTGCGAAGAGCCCGCCCTGAGCGGAGTCGAAGGGGTGGGTGGCAGACGGATCGTACACCGGGATTCGCCCCTCACGCCGTCCGCGCCTCAAACGAAATCCTCCCCCAACCCTCGTTTACGCGCACCCGTCCAGCCTCGTCGAGAGAATAGAAACGATAACTGCTCCAGCGCCAGTCCTCCGGTTCCGCCGCCAGTCCTCGCTTGACTGGATTCCGGTGCATGTAACGAAGCTTCTCCACCCGCTTCTTGTTCGTCCAAACGTTGAAATCATTGAATCGGCCCTGCCAAAAGGGTGTGCGTTCCGGAGTCTCCCCAAACAGTTCGATCTGGCGTGGATCGCGCCGCTTTGTTTTCGGCAACAGCGCGCCAGCCGTACGCTGCTTCAATACTTGCATAACGGTTGATGGAGTTCCGACCTCGGGTTCGCTGATGAGTAAGTGGATGTGTTCGGGCATCACAAACGTAACCGACCACCACGAAGCGGTAGCGCTGCCGAGTTTGTTCCAGCACGGAAAGGAAGCGGTCGCGGCTTCCTGCCGAGCGAAGAAGAGGGAGCCGCCGATAGCAGGAACACGTGATAAAGTGCAAATGATGCGCGCCATAGTAGCGATGCAGGCCACGAGGCATGACAAGCTCAGCGTATCAGCAGCATCGCCGCCCACCCTTGCAAAAAGCGCAAGGATGGGGCACCCTCGTTCCGTTATGAGAAAAGAAGAACGTCAACGCGATGAAGGGCGGGCCACCCGCCCTGAACCTCTACACTTATGTCCGAAACGATCCAGTGAGCAGGACGGATGCAGACGGACATTCGGGCGTAGAGCGCGATGCCATTATCAACCAAGCTGACGTGTCCCCTTTCACGTATTCATTTCAGGGAGGCGTGGATCTCTTGCAAGTAATGTCCCAAACCCAAAGTCAATCGATAAGAGCAATGAACATCTTTATGGCTTGGGCGCGGGCGACGGGAAACTCTTTTGGACCTCCGCCGGCGCAAAATCAGACGCAAACTAAACAGTTGACGGCTGATGATGTGTCGAAGGCCGCTAAGACGTACGACTCCGACAAAGGCGATAAGAACCCCGCGCGCTTGGTCAAGGCTTTGGACACTCTTGGGACCGACTTTACGGGAACCGGGGCCACAGTGCAATCGGGGGCGAAGGAAAGCGGCGTGAAGATGCCCGGGGCAGCTGAAAAAGTTTTGGGCAACGTTGACTCCATCTCCCGAAGCGGAGATACCGTAACAATCACGAACCAG
>JBELAC010000261.1:0-6636 GCA_049509215.1 Terriglobales bacterium | reverse complement strand
TAGGCCCCACCAGCGTTGGTCGTTCCGTAATAATTCCCGTTGAGTCCCAAAAACGACATCAGATAGGGATCAGAACCGTCGGTTCCGTCGAAACTGAACAGACTGGTGAAAGTTTGCGCAGGCGAGGCTATCGCTGCAGCGGCACAAAGCATAAAGAGGGCGCAGGTCCTTTTCCACCCGATGAGTTTGTCCAAACCAGCCCGCTCCCGGTCTCGCGCCGGTGCGAAGGTAAACAGCTCGCAAGTTCGCAGTGTGGTCATTTGTAAATCCTCCATTTACGCTTCCCTCGGGCGAGCAATGCTCAGCGGCTGATGTCCCCGCAGAATGGCCTTTAACGGCTGCTCGATAGATCCGTAAAGTACGATTTTTGCACCGGCCAGTATCGGTTCTGCTCCAGGGTGAACTGGCATAGGACCAGCCAAATCATCCCCCAAGAACATAGCAATAACAAGACCAAACTGGCAGTCAGTTCATGTGATCGGGAAAGAGGTAACCTGCCCCAAGAGGATCGTCGGCGTCTAGATCTTCTAGAACCAGCTCAGCGAAGCATCCTGAGCAAACTTCGATCGGATGTTCTAGGTCCCCGACGCCGATCTAGAAGCCTAAAGAGGCGAGTGCATAGGCAGAGCAAAACCGATTTCATCGGCTGACCCAATTGATGGCATCGCGGATGGATTCTCGTCCCGTCTACATCTGCGCAGCCTAAGTCCTCCCGCACATTCCTCTCACCGTTTTCAGTCCCTGCTTTTGGGACAGGGACTGCACCTTCTGCCGTGCTTCCTCAGCCAGTTCTTTCCGTCCGGCTGTCTCGTAAATGCTCGCCAGCGCTTGCCAGCGGTTCACATTCTCCGGCGTCAATCGTATCGCTTCCTGCTGCGATTCGATAGCCCTTTGCTGAGCCACAGTCGCAGACTCCTTTCGGCGTTACCGACACTTGCTGCGGTGAATCACCGTCGGACCACCTAAACCACTCTCTGGTCTCCAAACAACTCTTCGTCCACCAGCTCGCAAAGAATATGCCCCGTCAAAATATGTCCTTCTTGAATTCGCGGCGTTTCCTCGCTGGGAATGCAGATACAATAATCGACCAACCCGCGCAACTTCCCGCCGCTCTTCCCGGCCAGCCCGATCGAAACAAGCTTCTTCTCGTGAGCTAACTCGACAGCCTTAAGCACGTTAGGAGAGTTCCCGCTCGTCGAAATCGCAAAAGCGACGTCCCCCGGCCGCCCAATCCCCTGAATCTGACGCGTAAATACCTCGTCAAACGAGTAATCATTCCCAATCGCAGTCATTGCCGAAGAATTGGTCGTTAGCGCCCAACCCGACAGGCTTGGCCGTTCCCGCAGAAATCGCCCGCTCAGCTCTGCCGCGAGGTGCTGCGCGTCCGCCGCGCTTCCGCCATTTCCGAAGAAAAGTATCTTATTGCCTGATCGCAGACACTTCGACATTGCGTCCGCGGCAGCAACCACCGAATTCAAATACTCCGATGAATCGAGCAGCCTTTGCACAACCGCCGCGCAGTCGCGAACTCGCCCAATGGCCACAGCCTGCGCCTTATCCACGTTCATAAAGAATCCCCGTACTCCCGCCATGCTTCATTGCCCATCAATTCTCCAGCCGCTCTCGCATCTAAGAAGTCCCACCCGAATTAACTTCACCCTCCCGCAGCGGCTCACTCATCCCGTACTCAAAGTTAATCCGCTCCTGCTCAACCACCAGCGGCCGCTTCTGCACAAGAGTGTGGATCGTCCCAATGTATTCACCAACGATCCCCATAAACAGCAACTGCATCGATCCAAAGAAAAAGAACCCAATCACCAGCGGAGCGATGCCAACGCTGAAGCGGCTCCAAAAGATCAGTTTGTAAAGGAGGTAGGCGAACCCGACCAGAACGGAAAACAGCGCGCCCGCAAATCCCGAAAACGTCACCATCCGCAGCGGCACCTTCGACAGGTTTGTAATGGCGAGCATCGCCATGTCATACAGCGAATAAAAATTGTTCTTCGTGATTCCGCGTTTGCGCGCCGGCTGATGATACGGAATATCGAAATGCTTAAACCCAGCCTCCGCAATCATCCCGCGAAAGTACGGATACGGATCGTCGAAGCTCTTAATCACCTCGACCACTTTCCTGTCATAAAGCCCGAACCCCGTGTAATTCTCGTACGTCTCCACTCCCGAAAGCCGTTGCACCAGCCTGTAGTACTGCTTCCGGATCCAGAACATCAATCCGCTTTCCCCGCTCGTCACCTTCACGCAAATCACGACCGGGTAACCCTCTTCCCATTTGCGGATAATGTCCACGATCATCTCCGGAGGATCCTGCAAATCCGCCACAATCCCGATCACGGCATCGCCACTCGCCTGGTACAGCGCATGCATCGGAGACCGTATATGCCCAAAGTTTCGTGTGTTGCGAATCACCTTGACGTTTCTGTCCTTCGCGGCAATCGCCTTCAACTCACCCAGCGTGTTGTCGGTCGAGGCGTTATCAATAAAGATGTGCTCGTACCTGTAATTTCCCGCCGCGGCGACGGCAGATCGAACCCGTTCATACAGCTCGCGAACATTCTCTTCCTCGTTAAAGCATGGCGTGAGTACTGTGATCGTCTTCATCTCGCTCCCAAATCCATCGCTCACTTTGTACTAAAGTGAGCTGGTTCGCTTCTCCAAAACGTCAATCGAACTCCAACGCCGCCGAATCCAGCCGATCCGCATTCCCCGCGTACCACACATACAACTCCGCAATAGAATCCCTTAACTCCCAAAACTGATATCCGCCAACCTCCCCCACCAGCCGCGAATTGTCCCCGGTATACTCGCCGCCCATCCCACCGGTCTTGACTGACACAACCGGATTTACTCCCGACACCTCCGCAACGATCCGCGCCAGTTCCGTAAGTGCGACCGGAGTCCCAGTGCAAGCATTGTAGGCGGTGTGCCGAGCTTCGTTCTCAATAAACCAACTCGTGATCCGCGCCAGGTCTTTCACATACAGGTAATCAAACAGCACATCCTGCCGGAGCACAATCGGCAATCCCTTTAGCACTCTGCAACACGCATTCGAAATAAACCGCACCGTGTAATCTTCATAAGGACCAAACACTCCGAACAGCCGCAAATCGACAATCCGCTCCGCCCGCTCGATATACTTCGCGCAAATATACTTCGAAAATCCGTAAGCGTCCCGAGGCACGCGCGTATCGAAGTAATCTTCCAGCACCTTCGCCGGAAGCCCCGCCCGCTCATACTCCGCGCCCGAGCCAAAGTGAATCATTTTGCCGAATCGCCCCTGGTTGCGGACAAGATTGAAGAACATCCGGCAATTGCGGTCCAGCATGTCCGCAGGAGCCGTCACCCGCCGATTCGACCGTGTAGTCGCCGCATGCACCACGACATCAAAGTGGTGAGCGCCGAGATAATCGCGCACCGCATTCTCGTTCAGCAAGTCCAGTTCCGCCGACGAAGGAGCCGACACCTGATACGACGAAGCAAGCTGCTCCGCCAGATTTCGCCCGATGAATCCCGACCCGCCTGTGATCAGTATTCGCATTAGGCAGAGGTCCGAAACGAGAACTTCTTGTGCCCTAAAAAGCTATAGACAACCGTGACCGCCATAAGAATCGCACCGGCTATGTACGGAGCCTGCGCCACAAATCGCGTCTTGTGCCGGATGATCGTGACCAGCACCGGCAATGCGATCAGCCCGATCACAATCCCGCTGCCATACACCGCCACGCACCGCAGCCACTCGTGCAGGTAATTGCCCTTCGTTTTGAAGACAAACCATTTGTAGCCAAGATATGCGACCGTGATATTCAATAGGCTGGAAAAAAGCGACGCCCACATGTAACTGTACGGCACGATGGGAGTCAGAACCGCCGTCAGCAGCGCGAACGTCCCATATCCAAACAACGTGTTCCACACCCCGACCAGAAGATACCGCCCGAACTGGCCGGGAGGAACGTGGCGCGTGAGCGACGTGCTCCATCGGCTTGCTGAATCTGAGAGGCTCATCTCTTCACATCTATTACACGATTTGGGCGCTAAATGTAGATAACGCGCCTGCCGGGATCGATGTCCGCAACCTGGCTGCTAATCTCTTTTCTTCCCTCGGATACAGTCACTACCACTGGCCAAGGGTGGTTTCGGATGCCACTTTCCGGCTCTAACGTCTGATGTTTACGGTCTCCTATCATGACCTCGTGGGGCCGGCGATCCAGCACCACGATGTTACGCAAATTCGACAGCGGGCCTCCGTTTTCGGCTGATCGGTAGAAATTGTCCCCAGCCCCCCAAACCAACACGCCCTCGAAAGTATCGAGCATTGCCGCAACCGGTCTAGCTCTCTCTTTCTCTTGCTGTAAGTAACGATTCGCTCCATCGAGAATGCTCGGAGATACTATTTCAACGGTTGCTCCGCCCTTCCTGAACAGCATTCCGAGCGCAGGATACTCCCCGCCGTCGCGGTACGGAAAGGCGTACTCAAAGTGCGTGACGTACCCGAAATGATAGCCGCCCACCAGTCTGGCTAAGGACTGAGGTGTGAAGTGGTTGACGTGCAAACGGTCGAAATAGTAGAGAAATTCGAGGCGCGGTTGAGTCTCATAGTGCAGTGAATCGGGAACCTCCACATAGAGGAGTCCGTTATCAGCAACCAGACCATGAAGTAGATGAATCAAGTCGAGATCAAGCACGTGCTCGATCACGTGCGACGCGATGACCAGATCGTAAGGGCCACGCTTGGTGCATTCACTCAGATCGGCAATGGAGAGATTGGGCAGGCCCATGCGCTTGGCGTTGTCGGCTCCGTTCTGCGCCGCAGGTCCGGGATCGAATCCGCAGAAAGCCGATGACGGGAAGCTGGCAGCCAATTCGAGCAGCAGGCTCGCTCCTCCGCAGCCGAAGTCCAGTACTTTGCGTGGCGTGGCGAAAAATCCCGCAAGCGCCGCAACAAGATGATCTTTCTGTAGCTTAGAAATCGGCGAACGAGGGATACCGCCCGAGACCTCCTGGTGACACGAATCATTGGCGACCATCGCGTAATACTGGTCATAGTCGCTTTGGTGGCCCCTGGCCATGAAAAGGCAATTGTCACGCCCGCAGTGTCGCAGCTCTAGCTCCGTCGGCAACTGTAGCTTCTTGCCGAACCGAAGCTGAAGAACCGGTTCCGTCCCACAAGAGCAGATCGGACAATTTGCATTTCGCACGCGAGCGAACTCCATTCCACGGCTTGACACCAAGAGCTATAATAGAAGTTACTGTGCAGCCCAGCGAGGCGACGGGTAGTTTTTCTAAGTTATTTGAAATCTATACTTTGCGCGACTTACTCGCTGCAAATCATTGATTCTAAAGGATAAATTGTCCGCAGCGCGCCAATAACTCCTTTGTTTTGAATACTTTGTAAGTTAACTCCTTTAAACTCAAAGACCTGGACGAAATTCCCCCTAAGTCTTTGAATTATAAAGACCGGGGGAGGGGGGGTACCCCAGTACCAACTGGTAAACATCACTCCTTTAAAGCTTCCACGATCATGTTCCGCGCAAATTCCTCCCGCTCCAAAAAAGGCCATAAATCTTCTAAAGGCTTGGAAACAAAGGACCCATCAGCCCGCTGAATCGAAGTCACGCGCGGAGCTCTCGCCTCTTCCGGAATGATGTTCACATCGCAAACGACCGCTCCGCGCCCGCGCAAAACGCGCCGAACCGCCGAAGGCAAATCGGATTGATCCTCGATCACCGCCGTTTTCAACCCATAAGCTCGAGCGACCTTTCGATAATCGGGAATCGTCACTCCTGTCTCGGAATTGCATCCGATGTTCGGACCGCCGAAGAAGTTCTGCTGCGTCGCCCGAATCGACGCGTATCCGCGATTGTTCAGGACAAACAGTTTGATCGGCAGCTTCAGGTGCGCAATCGTCGCCAGCTCCTGAATATTGAGCTGCAATCCGCCGTCGCCATCCACGCAGATCGTCTTCTTTCCGCCGCTTCCCAAACACACGCCGATGCTAGCGGCGATTCCATATCCCATCGCGCCGAGTCCAGCCGTGTGATAAACGCGACGTCCCTTTCTCGCACGATAAGCCAGCAGAAACGTTTCAATCCCACTCCCAGAACTCCCGGAAACGAGCCGGTCATTCGGCCCAACTTCCTGCCCGATGACTTCCGCCAGATTGTAGAGACTGACAAGTCCAGGAGCGCGATGCTCCGGCAACACGATCGGATAACGCGCCTTCCAATCCTGGCAGCGCGCGATCCACGAAGTACGATCCTTCTGTTGGCTAGAGTTCGAGCTGGCTTGCTTGAGCATGACCTCAATAAAGCCGCGAGCATCGGCGCAGATCGGATTGTCGATCGCTCCTTCCAGCTTGCGCAGTTCGGCCGGATCGATATCGACCACAGTCTTATAAGCTCCGCGCGCGAACTGCTTAGGATCCCAGCCCATCAGCGGCGGATCCAGCCGCGTTCCGATCACGAGCACGAAATCGGCATTCTGCAGCGCGAAGTTCGCAGCCCGGGAAGCGAGCGTGCCAGGTCGACCCACAAACAGCGGATCTTCATCGTCCAGCAAATCCATAGCCAACCAAGTCAGCCCAACAGGAACATGAAGCAACCGGACCAGCTTCTCAAACACCGT
>JBELAC010000260.1:0-6652 GCA_049509215.1 Terriglobales bacterium | reverse complement strand
TGAGGGTTGTCACCGGAGATTTGTGAGATTTTTCGCCGGCGAGGCGCCGGGAACAACCAGTATCTCTTCCTCCCACCGGACAGCAACTCCAAAATTTAGCCTGGAGTCAGTGAGTGAAATCGCGATTGTTCGCCAACTACCGTCTCACGCCAGATGGCATAATCATTTCCGTGGTGTCGATAGATCAAGCTCCGACGCGAGAAACCCTGAAGCACATCCATCGGGTTCAAGCGTTCACTATCGCTTGGATGAGTGTCGAAGCTGGCTTATCGGTGTGGGCAGCGTGGAAGGCCCGCAGCCCGGCCTTGGCGGCTTTCGGGGGTGACAGCGCCGTCGAGTTGATGTCGGCATCGGTTGTACTGTGGCGCTTTGGCACGCATGCATCAGATCACGCGGAGCAACGCGCTGCGCGTATCGCAGGCGTTTTGCTATTTGCGCTTATTGGATGCGTTGTCTTGGCGTCGGCGATGTCCCTGTTCGGCTACAGCGAACCAAAGCCGAGCTATTTGGGGATGGCAGTCTTGGTGGGGGCAACGATTATCATGCCTGTTCTGGCCAAGGAAAAACGGCGACTATCAACCCTCACCGGAAGTGCCGCTCTACGAGCCGATGCCGCCGAGAGTGCATTGTGCGCTTACCTTTCAATCATCGCTCTTATGGGTCTTGTGGTTCACGCGATTTGGCACATTGCATGGGCCGACCCGGCGGCAGCTTTGGCGATTACACCACTCATTGCGATTGAGGCTCGGGAGGCTTTGCGTGGCAAGGCTTGTGGTTGTTGTTAAACCAAACGAATCCTCACACGCATGACTGACGAAATCAGGCTTTCGCTCAGAACGCCAGTCGGGAGTGAAATTGCGGTTTTGCGCCAATTGACCGTCGGAGCACTGGTACAATCGCCGAGCGAGATCGGCGTGCTCAGTCCACATCGTTAGGACGGCAATTCAAGATCACAACAATCGGAGCCGGGTGGCTTCCCTTTTGCCTTTAGCGAAGCACTCCCGAATGGAGATCGCATGCACCCCACAGACAACGTTTTATTGGCGCGGAGGCGTTTTCTCCAGTATCTGTCCGCCGTGCCTGTAGTCGTCGCCGGCACAAAACTCGGGTGGCCGCAGTTACCTGTAGTCGGCTCGCCTGCTCCGTCTGGCCTGGATCAAGTACTAAATGTGATGGACCTCGAGCCCTTGGCTCGGGCCGCACTCCCTCCCGCCCACTGGGGTTACTTGGCAACGGGGGTGGATGATGATCGGACGGTGAGCCTCAATCATGAGGCGTTTTCGCGGGTGGAGATTCGATCCAGGCGGTTTGTGGATGTCAGCCACTTGGACACGTCGGTTAAGTTGTTTGGGGTGACGTGGCCGAGCCCGGTGTATCTGTCGGCAGTGAGCAGCCAGCATGCATTTCACGCGGATGGGGAACTGGCCACGGCGCGAGCAGCGGGCACCCGTTCTGCGTTGTTGATGCTCTCCAACGCGGCGTCGACTGCGGTTGAGCCGGTCGCCGAGGCGCGTGGCGGGCCAGTGTGGATGCAACTCTATCCAACCGACGACTGGGCAGTTACAAGTGCGGTCGTGCGCCGCGCAGAGCGCGCCGGTTGTCCGGTGATCGTGCTCACGGTGGACAACATCCCAGGCCGAAACAACGAGACCCTGCAGCGCGCAAGCCGCCTTGATGGAAGAACCTGCACAGACTGCCACATTGGGAATTCCCACGACTTCGTGAAAAAAGCCCCGATGTACTCGGGGTTGGATCTGTCGCGCGTCAAGGAGCACACGCCCTCCAGCATTACGTGGGAGTTCCTTGATCGGCTGCGCCAACTCGTCTCAGTCAAGCTGGTCGTGAAAGGAATCGTCACGGGCGAAGACGCCGAACGCTGCGTTGCACACCACGCTGACGGCATTGTGGTATCGAATCACGGCGGGCGGAACGAGGAGACTCTGCGGTCGACGCTGGAGTGTCTACCCGAGATCATCGCAGCAGTAAAGGGCAGAGTCCCAGTACTAATCGATGGCGGGGTTCGACGCGGCACGGACGTATTCAAGGCGCTGGCATTGGGGGCGACGGCGGTGGGTGTCGGGCGCCCGCAAGCATGGGGATTGGCTGCTTTCGGGCAATCGGGCGTTGAAGCAGTGCTCGACATTTACGCAAGAGAGCTGCGCGTAATCATGCGCCAAGCGGGTACGCCAACGATCGCCGCCATTAACCGTGACCACATTGTCAGTAGGCTTTCGACATAAAGTCGATCGCCTCCGATTCTCCGGAAGCAATGGTGTGGTGTCGCGGAAATACCGCGACTGACTAACCGGTCCTGTTTCGCGAATCGGGTGGGCGCCGACTGGGGTTAAAACCCTGTTAATCAAAGCTCGTGCCTACGGCGCGCCTGAAGGCGCGCCCTTTCAAAGCCTCCTAACTTGTGCCGCGAATAAACCGGGCAGCGATTCTGCCCGATCACGGGCAAATCGGAAGCTGAAATCAGTTGACGCTAGCAGAAGAGTTGCTGCAGCAAAGGACCACCGGGGCTGAAGCCCGTATTCATTTACGCGGCTAACGCGGCCCCTTCGGCAGGCTCAGGGCAGGCTCTCAAGGGCCGCTCTTCCACCGGCGCTACAAGCACTGTGCTACAAGCGCGGCTGATTTTTTCGAAGTTGCGGCCACAGAAGGCAACCTGGGAAGCCCCGCCTATTCAAAATGGATTTATGAGAACTAGGCCTCGCCCCAGATTTCACCGATCACGCGCTGGAAGTTTGCGCCCAGGATTTTTTCGATGACTGCGGAGGGCTGGCCGCGTTTGGAAAGTTCTTCGGCGATGACCTGCATGTGATCGGGACCGTTGAGGTCGGGCACATAGGGATAACGGTCTTCGCCGGGGGCCCCGATCCCGAGTTGCCTGCGGCGCGCGATGTCTTTATCAAAGGCGGCTTTTTGCTCGGACGACAGCACGGTTTTCTGGATGGCGCCATCGGAGCCGATGCCGACGTGGTCAGTGCCGCACACATTGATGGCGTGGACGATGTGATCGAGGACGTGCTCGCGAGTGGGCAGGGTTGGCGAAGCGACCAGGTAAGGCATAAGGAAGACGCCAAAATAGCCGCCGCGATCCGCCAGCGACTTGAGAATTTCATCCGGCTTGTTGCGCGGGTGCGCATAAACAGCCGCGCATCCGGCGTGCGAGATGAGCACGGGCTTCGCGGACTCGGCGATGCCGTCGGAAGTGGTGCGATATCCGCTGTGGCTGAGGTCGACGGCGACACCGAGTTCGTTCATTTTCTGGACGGCGGCGATGCCCGCTTTGCTGAGACCGGCATTGCCCGGCTCGAGGCATCCGTCGCCGAAGATGCTGCGATTGTTGTAGGTGAGCTGCATGATGCGCACGCCCAACTGTCGGAACGTGCCGATGCGGTCGGGATTTTCCTCGAGGAACGCGGTGTACTGAAAACCGGGCATGATGCCGATTTTGTTTTCGCGCTTGGCGAAAGTGATATCGGAAGGGCGACGGACGATCAAAAATGTATCGGGATGCCGGTCGACGAGCTCCTGCAGGGTCGCAAGATTGTTGATCGTATCTTCGAAGCCGGGCGCGGAGATGGTGAAGTTGATGGCCGTGAAGCCGGATTTTCGAATCGCCGCGAGAGTGTCGCCGCTGGGCTCCGCGTCCATATCGTTGAATGGGGCGCAGAGAGAATCGATAACGACTGCGTTGGCATAAAGCGCTGTTATTGAAGGTGCGGCCCCGGCGACGGCCGACGAGAGTGGCTGCGCAAATAAACGGGGAGCTAAAACGGATCCAACTGACGCTTTGAGAATCGAGAGATTGAAATCGCGACGACGCACGGGATGGCTCCTGCGGGATTCTAACGCATTGGGGCGATGGGAGTGGGGAAAGCGGATTGTGACGAAACCGTCGAAAGTGTGTGGCTGGAATGGCGTTGGCGCAACGAGGGCGGTTACCATCCCTCTTTGATTTCAGATACTTGCAGTGCTTTGCTCAGCTTCGGCGCCAAACAACCGGCTAATTGCCGGACGCTACGGGTCACGTGGCAAGCGATCATTCGTCACAGACAAGGGTGGTACGGTGCGAAACCATAGATATGATGAGGATCGAAGTCGCATAAGGCGCTTCGACCCGAAAAGGGGATGCGTATGAGGAAGGGATTGATGTTCGTTCTCTTGGCCCTTTTCCTGTCTGGCACGGGAAGAGGGTTCGCGCAGGAAAAATCAAGCATTACGGTAAAGGGCAGCGAACTGAACAATGGCGTCGTGATTGTGGATGTGCTGAAGGCAGGCAAAGAGTTTGAACTCCAGTGCAATCAAGGAGCGCCGAGTTGCACTCCGCTGAAGAGCGGGAAGTATCAGATGATCGAACTGCCCAGCAATTCCGGGATGTACGACTGTAAGGATGTTCAGGTTTTTGCCGATCCGGCAAACCCGGATACGGATCAAAAGCTTGGAGAGTATTGCCTTACGGCGAAGTAACCAGCGGCCGGCTGATGGTTGCCTGAGGAGCGGGGAAAACGGCTGACGGGATCACGGACTCCGGTCACAGAGTGACGTGACATGCGGCACTGAGTTTATTCCGCGACAGGTTCAGCCTCTGAGTGTAATAATGCTTTTCGCGCACCTGGGTCTGCGGGCCCTCCACCTGCGCGATTGTGGTCGGTTCGGACCCCCCGCTCGCCATCCGGCGAGCAAACTTCTCTACATTTCGGTCGGAGGATCGCATGCTCCATCTCGATACCGGCAATACCGGTTTCATGATTCTATGCACCAGCCTGGTCATGCTCATGACGCCGGGCCTCGCATTTTTCTACGGCGGCCTGGTTGGCCGCAAGAACGTCCTCGCCATCATGATTCAGAGCTTCGTCTCGATGGGTTGGACGACCGTCATCTGGTACCTCTATGGCTACTCGCTGTGTTTCAGTGGCGACTGGCACGGAGTGATCGGCAACTTCCACCTGGCATTTCTGCGCGGAGTCAATCTCAGCACGCCTTCGCCGAATGACACGATTCCGGCATTCGTTTTCATCGCCTATCAGATGATGTTTGCCATCATCACTCCGGCTCTTATTTCCGGGGCATTCACCAACCGCGTCACCTTCAAGGCCTACATGCTGTTTCTGACCGGATGGCTGACCTTTGTGTACTTCCCGTTTGTCCACATGGTGTGGGGCGGCGGCTTCCTGCAGCAATGGGGAGTGAAGGACTTTGCCGGTGGCATCGTGGTGCACAACATCGCTGGTATTGCGGCGTTAGCTTCGGTCATTTATGTGGGCAAGCGGCGTACGGCCGACCGTGGACCGCATAGTATTCCGCTGGTCGCACTCGGTACCGGCCTGCTGTGGTTCGGGTGGTACGGCTTCAACGCGGGCAGCGAAATGCGCGTCGATTCCGTCACAGCAACGGCTTTTCTGAATACCGACGTGGCTGCTTCGTTTGCCGCCGTCACGTGGCTGCTGGTTGCCTGGCTGAATGAGAAGAAGCCCAAGTTTCTCGGCCTCCTCACCGGAGCGGTCGCCGGCCTCGCCACAGTAACTCCCGCCGCCGGATATGTCTCCCCGACCACAGCCGTCATCATCGGATGCGTTTCCGGCGTGGTTTGCTACTACGCAGTGGAAATGAAAAACAGGTTGGGGTGGGACGATGCACTCGATGTTTGGGGGGTTCACGGAGTCGGCGGCTTCCTCGGCATCATCATGCTGGGCATCTTCGCCAACAAAGCGTTCAACCCTGACGGCGCCAACGGATTACTGTATGGCGACCCAGTATTCCTACTGAAACAAACTACCGCAGTGGTGTTCTCGTCGGTGTGGGCGTTCGCGTTCACCTACGCGATGCTGCGGATTATCGACGTCTTCACAACCGTGAAAGTCGATGAGATGTCAGAGGAAATGGGCCTTGACGAGGCAATCCACGGCGAACATGCCTACGAGCAGCTCACGGATCGGGACGTAATCCACGATTTGGTCCATGCGAGCCGCAAGTAGTACATGAAAGCGAACGAGTAACCAGCGCGTCCTGAAGTCGCTGGCTAATGGCTAAGAAGGGATGATGCAAGCATCATCCCTTCTTGTTTTGGGGAGAACAGGGCTGCGGATCCGCCAGGCCGTTTTCATTCAGCGTCAGCGACGACTACATCGATCGATGGCAGGTCCAGCCGCACGTTCGCGACAATGATCGACGGGGAGGCCAGGCAGGGAATCCCCGACAGCTACCAATTGAAAAAAGTCATTGCAGCCATACAAATCATTCGTGTCGATCGTCACAGCCCCCTAACAGGCCGCGCCGTAAGCTTACGGGATGACGACCGACGCCTCAGGCCTTTTCGTACTGCCGATCCTCGCCCTGCTGATCTTCACCCTGCCGATCTTCACCCTGGGATCCGCCGCGCAGATGTGCTGCGCTGCGGCATGCGGAATTGTATTTCTACAGTGGCTCCTCGCTGTGCTGTGCCCTGACAAGAAATGCCTGCGCAGCGTTATGCCTCCCGGTTTCTATCGACTCAATACCGCGCCTGAACACACACGGAGTCGGCGAGGGCGGCCGGGGGCGGCACAATCGGCCTGGAGGCATGGCGTCAGCATAATCGCACTGGGCGCATGTGTCGTAATCCTCCGTAGCCAATCGATCGCACAGCAGCCACCAGCGCCGGAGC
>JBELAC010000026.1:0-28572 GCA_049509215.1 Terriglobales bacterium | reverse complement strand
TGGCCGAATCTGTCTTCGGGGCGTCAGCCTTGGGCGCCGGAGGAGCAGGAGGCGGCATCTTGAAGATCGCATCGTCTACGGGCACGTTCAGTTCGATCTTCGTAATGGTGTACTTCACTTTCTCGGTGCTTCCTTTGGCGGAACTTTCGATGGCGAAGGGAAACATGATGCCGTTCACTTCCTTGTAGTCGCCAATCGCAGATTCGAACATCTGTTCTGTTCCCCGCACGGTACGCGTGGTTTCTCCCTTGATTTCCAGGAAGGAATCGGAATCGATATAAGTGGTCATCACGTCGCCGTTTTTGAGGCTGATCTTCAGCTTGTAAGCGTCGGTGCCCTCGATCTTCTCCTTGCCCAGCAATTCAACCTGATGCCCCTTGCTCTTGTAGTCCACCAATGGCCCATCGATATCGGACATCTCTTCCATTTCCTTGGCTTCGTCGCCGGACATTAACTCGGGATCCTTCTTGCCCATGAATGGCATGACCTGCCAGGCATCCTTTCCGTCGTAAGCCTGGATTCCAGTCAGGCCCTGAATGGTGAACTCCAGACGCGCGCCGCTTTTTCGTTTCTGGATCAGAGTCGCGGGCGCTTCCATTCCCGGGCCCATGGCCATGGTTACAGTGGACTTGACGGACTGCACGCCCTTCAGTTTGTCGGCTCCGCCACGGGCTTGAACATTCTTAGCGATGATTTCGTCCACAGTTTGGGCGCACAGGCTGGGAACCAGCACAGCCACGGCGATGAGCGCGAGACAGACTTTTCTAAGCATGAGTGATCTCCTAAGTTTGACCGGGAATTTCCATTCTTGCGAAGCATGTCATTGTACCGCTACTGACTCCAACCCGCATGCTTGAGGACTTACGACGCTAACGCCGCGATACCTCACAAGAGGTGTTGATGGCACGTTTAGCCAGTGACGATGCTCACAGACGAGTGAAATGGCCACCTCTATTCTTACGTAGTTCAAGAAAGGTTTGTTCCATGACGATCAGTCTTCAGCCCACAACCACGAACCGCGTTTTGAACTCCGACCTGACCCACAAAATCATGAGCGCTGACGAGGCAGCAGCCCAGATTCACTCCGGCGACCAGGTCGGCATGAGTGGTTTTACGGGCTCGGGATACCCGAAAGCGGTTCCGATGGAACTGGCTCGCCGGATCGCCGAAGCGAACTTCCGGGGCAAAAAATTTCGCGTCAGCGTGTTCACTGGCGCGTCCACCGGCCCCGAACTTGATGGTGCGCTGGCCATGGCGGGAGGCATCAATTTGCGCCTGCCGTATCAATCCGATCCCGAGACGCGCAAACGGATTAATGCCGGCGAAATGGAGTACATGGACATTCACCTCAGCCATGTTGCCCAGTTCGTGGAGTATGGATTTCTCGGCAAGCTCGACGTTGCCCTGATTGAAGTCACGGCGATCCTGGAAGATGGGCGTGTGGTACCGAGCTCTTCAATCGGCAACAACAAGACTTGGGTCGATCAGGCGGAACGCATCATTCTGGAAGTCAATTCCTGGCAGCCGACCGCGCTGGAGGGCATGCACGACATTTATTACGGGCTGGAGCCGCCGCCGCATCGCGGGCCGATTCCACTGGTCAGAACGGGCCAGCGCATCGGTTCGCCATATTTGCGAGTTCCGCCCGAGAAGGTCGTAGCGGTCGTGGTCACGGATGCTCCCGACCGCAATAGTCCGTTCAAAGCGCCCGATAAAGCTTCGAAACAGATCGCCGGACACATCCTGGAATTTCTCAGTTGGGAAGTGCAGAAAGGCCGGATGCCTGCGAACCTGCTGCCGCTCCAATCCGGTGTGGGCAACATCGCGAATGCGGTGCTGTTCGGGCTCGAGGAGGGACCCTTTGAGGGACTCACGTCTTATACGGAAGTGATCCAGGACGGCATGGTACGCCTTCTGAAGTCGGGCAAGCTGACGTCGGCCTCGGCTACGGCTTTCTCGCTCAGCCCGGAAATGATGGATGAAGTGAATGCGAACATGGGTCTCTACCGGGAGCGAATTGTCCTGCGCCCGCAGGAGATTTCGAATCACCCCGAAATCATTCGCCGACTCGGCGTCGTGGCCATGAATGCCATGATCGAAGCCGACATTTACGGCAACGTCAATTCAACCCACGTCATGGGATCGCGCATCCAGAACGGGATTGGCGGTTCCGGCGATTTTGCGCGTAACGGATATCTTTCGATCTTCATGGCTCCCTCGCTTGCGCAAAAGGGAACGATCTCTACGATCGTGCCGATGGTCTCGCACGTGGACCACACCGAGCATGACGTACAGGTCGTAGTCACCGAACAGGGATTGGCTGATCTGCGTGGACTTTCACCCCGCCAGCGCGCCCATTTGATTATCGAAAAGTGTTCGAGTCCGGAATATAGACCGCAATTGCTCGATTACCTGAATCGGGCGGAGCGCTTGTCATACGGCAAACACACGCCCCACCTGCTGACAGAATCGCTGGGCTGGCACAGCCGGTACCTGCGCACGGGCAGCATGAGGATCCGGGAAGAAATGTAAGGGCATGGAGACGAGGCGTGCGGCGTCTCTGCTCATGCTTCTGGTTCTGTTCTGTTAACGACGGAGCGGCGGTCGTGCGCAAGGCCGCGCGAACTCAGGCTTTCAGCCCACGCTCCAAACCACGGTAACTCAAAGCGCTCGCCCTGCCATGCCTTGATTGAGAGCACAATCCAAAGGAACAGCATGGCCAACGATGCCAGGATGCCGAATAGCAGAAACACCATGGCCGCGGCCACGTTCGACAGCAAGAGCGCGATTACCGTCAGGACGAAAAATACTCCCCAGATGAGAATGCTTTGCCAGGCATGAAAGCGGACGAAGCGGTGTCCGCGAAATGCCGGCAGGAACAATAGCACCGCTGCCGGAATCAAAGTGAAATAAGCGAGGGCCGCAGCCGCGCGATCGCCGGACGGAAGCAGTCTCATCGACCATCCGCACGCAGGGCAGAACGCCGCATTCGCGGGCATCACAGTCCCGCAATGCGGACAAGTAAGCGAAGATTCGGCGGGATTCTGTAAGCTAGGCACTTCGCCGCCCATTACTTTTCTTTCGGCAATCTTCGCAAATTCCATAAATCTGAAAACTGTGGCGGGTTGTCAGGTAATGGTGCTTGCGCCCGATTTCGCGCTCGATCTCTCCGACCTCAGGTGAGAAAAATTCCACCGACGCGCCGCACTCAGTGCACACCATGTGGTGATGGCTGCGTCGGTTGTACTGATGCTCATAGCGGGCAATACCGTCGTGAAAAGCAACCTCGCTGGCAAGTCCGCAACCGGATAGAAGCTTCAAGGTACGGTAGACCGTGGTAAATCCGATGCGATCGTCTTTCTTCTTGACCAGCCGGTGCAGTTCGTCGGTGGAAAGATGTTCGCGAGTTTCCAGGAACGTGCGCAGGATCGTATTGCGCTGACCGGTCTGCTTCAAACCCACGCGGCGCAAATGCTGCAGAAAGATAGCCTCGGCCTCGCGAATGCTCTCGCGCGAGATGGTGGGCTGATCGTCGATACGCTTTTGTAGCATGTGGGCAAGCGGACAGTCACGACGATGGTTTCTGGCGCCGCGATGGAAACATGATACTGGGGGAACCGCGGTTACGCCAATTGGGGTGGCATGCATTCCCTACGCTAAAGAAGAAAGCACCCAGCATTTTGTTCCGGCAGGGGAGTCTGCGGGTTGTCACCAATCGAACACGCCCCTACAATCGAAAACTATGTCGGTTGCTACTTCGGTGCCTGAGGTCCATTCCAGGAGTTGGATGGGCCGGATCGTATTGCTGGTGCTTCTTCTGCTGCTGCTCGCGATCGTGGCCGCGGCGGCTTGGGCGTGGTGGATCGCGCGCTCGGCTCTCCCGCAGTTGGACGGGAGCGTGGTGACTCCGGGACTCTCCGCAAAGGTGCGGGTCGTGCGCGACGGACATGGCGTTCCGACCATTGAAGCGGCTACCCTCGAAGATCTTTTCTTCGCGCAAGGTTACGTCACCGCGCAGGATCGTCTGTGGCAGATGGACGTCATGCGGCGCGCCGCCGCGGGCGAGCTTTCCGAAGTGATCGGCGAAGCCACCATCAAAATGGACCGCGAGCAGCGCATTCTCGGACTGCGCGTGGTGGCCGAGAACGCGGAAAAGAACATCTCGGCGCGCGATCGCGCCTATTTCGACGCGTACACCAGAGGCGTTAACACGTTTATCGAATCGCATCGCAACCGCTTGCCCATCGAATTCCGACTGATGAAATACCAGCCACGGCCCTGGACGGTGACCGATTCCCTGCTGGTGGGAGCGCGGCTGGTGGAATTTCTGAATCATTACAGCTATGCGAAAGCGCTGACGCGGGAAAAGGTGCTGGCGAAGATCGGCCCGGAACTGACCGCGGATCTATATGTGAATTCGTCGTGGCGTGATCGTCCGCCGACTGAGGCGCGGCGGGGAATCGAGCAGCAACCCGCAACTGAAGGAGATGATGACGACGATGAAGATGTCGAACCGGATGGTGCCGCCACAACGATCACCTCGATCACCCCGCCAGCATCACTGTCGGCGTTTGCAATCGGCGCGAATGTGAAAAATGGGGATGACCAGGAAATGGATACGCTCCGTCCTGGATCGAATAACTGGGTGGTTTCCGGCCAGCATACGGTCACAGGGAAGCCGCTGCTTTCGAATGACATGCACCTTGACCATCAGATGCCCAATTTGTGGTTTGAAGCGCACTTGAAGAGTGGGGCTTTCGATGTGGCGGGGGTTACGTTGCCGGGCGTTCCCTTCGTGATCGTCGGCCACAATCAGCGCATCGGATGGGGATTCACCAACGTCGGCCCGACGGTCGAGGACGATTTCATCGAAGAATTCAACGCGCAGGGTCAATACAAAACTCCGGCGGGCTGGAAAGATGCGCAGCACCGGCAGGAGGTCATTCACGTCAAAAGCAAGCCGGATGTGACGCTCGATGTCGTGACGACGCGGCACGGACCCATCATCACAGACATCATTCCGGGTGAGACGCGCAAGATCGCTCTGCGCTGGACGCTTTACGACGGCATGGCTCTGGCGCTTTTCGATGTGGACTCGGCCGAAAACTGGGACGCCTTCCGCAAAGCGTTCTCGATGTTTTCTGCGCCCGGACAAAACGTTATGTACGCCGATGTGGATGGAAACATCGGATATCAGGCGACTGGGCGCGTACCGATTCGCGCCGCCGGCGATGGCAGCTTGCCGGTCAGTGGGAGCGACGATGCCCACGAGTGGACTGGTTATATTTCATTTGACGACATACCGCATGTGTACGATCCGCCAAGCGGAATTCTGGCAACGGCCAACGGCCGCATCACACCTGACGGTTATAAATATTCGATCAGCACCGAGTGGGACGCGCCCTGGCGCACGGATCGCATCTACCGCATACTGGAATCCGGCCGGAAATTTTCGCCTGCCGACATGCTGGCACTACAAACGGACGTGTCGTCTTCTTTTGACCGTTTCTGCGCCGATAAGTTCGTCTATGCGCTGGATCACACGGCAAACATTTCTGAGAAGGCAAAGCGGGCAGCAGACATCTTGCGAGATTGGGATGGCCGGGTATCGGCGGATTCCCCCGCTCCTACGATTGAGACCAAGGCACGCATCGAGTTGGTGCGGATGCTGCTCGAGCCGAAGCTGGGCCCAGCGCAGGATGATGCGACAAAATCGAAATCACAGGGTTCATCGCCCGCACCAGCGGCGGAAACAGGCACCTTAAGCTGGAAGAGCTACCGGTGGGGCATGTCGTCGGTATGGCTCGAAAATGTACTCAGCAAGCAACCCGCACGCTGGCTGCCGGTGGGCTATTCCGATTACGGCGCATTGCTGGCGGCTGCGATGGAGAACACATTGAAGCAACCGGGCGCCGACTTGATGCGGACGAAGTGGGGCGATAACTCTCCGCTGGAGATCGTGCACCCCGTGCTCGGCCAGTTGCCGCTGATTGGCCGCTTTACAGCCCCTGGCCGTCATCCACAGAGCGGAGACCACTACACAGTGAAGCAGGTGGGAAGGGATTTTGGTCCGTCCGAACGGGCGACCTGGAACTTCGCCAACTTCGATGAAAGCACCCTCAACGTCGTGACGGGAGAAAGTGGCGTCTTTCTCAGCCCGTACTACATGGACCAGTGGTTAGCATGGTACCGGGGCTCGACGTTTGCATTTCCGTTTACGGCAGCCGGGGTTGAGCGGCATCGGGCGCATGAGATGACGATGGAGCCAAAATAGCTTTGGCTCAGCTCTGATCCCCTCTAGTGTTTGCCAAGATGGCTGGAGTAAACCATCAGGGCACTCACATCCATGTAGAGGTGGGCCATGATGACCGGTAAAATTCGGCGCGTGCGCACGTAGTAGATCGAGAACACGAGAAACGTTGACCCGTGCAAAATGGCAGCAAATAGACCCTGGTAGAGGTGGTAACTCGACTGCAACACCACGCTCACAATGACGGCCAAAATGGTGCTGCGATAAAGCTGGCCCATTTCGGTGATGAGAAAAGCGCGGACGAGTAATTCCTCGTGGAACGGATTCACCAGCACAAGTAAGACAGCGAGCAGAGTAATATGGCTTCCGAAAAGAGCAGCCGAATTGAACTTCTGCGGAAGCCCATGCCCCATTCCCAGCGCGACGCGCACCGCCAGCATAGCGAAACCGACGACCAGACCAACAAACATTGCTCCGAAAAACAACGCGAATGAGTCGCCCCACTCCGCGATTCGCATCGGGAACACAAACCCTATGTCTTTGAATCGTCGCCTCTGGTGTCTGAGGGCCAGGGCGAGAAACAACAGGCCAAATACCTGATAAAGAACGTGGAGGAGAAGGCCACGCGGTGTCGCTGATCGAAGTCCCCGTCTGCCAAGAAAGACCATGACAGAACCTAAGACCGGCAGGAGAAAGCCCACTGCCAGCACGAGGTACAACTGAATCTGCCGCGACGTTTCTTTGTTCGTGAACAAAGCGAAACTTAGAGAGCGCGAATCGTGAAACGACCCCAGACCTGTTTCTTAGAAATCGACCGTCTTCACGTCGAAGAAATTGCCGACCAGCCCGAAAATCTGACCGGGATGATTCGGATTATTGGGGTTGTACTCCAAGGAATCGACCGTCGTGTCGTAGATACTGAGCGATCCGCCCTGCACCACGTACACCACGATGCGGGTGGCGACCGACTGGAGGCCCGTAACGTCCCCATTGGCCGGAGGAATAACGACGCCCGAAGCCGGAACGGACCCAACCGCCGTACTCAGGGTGTTGTAAATCGAGAGACAGCCTCTCGTTTCCGCACCCTGCGGCGGGGGCTGTGGCGGAATGATCTCCGTGCAGGTGCGGGAACCGATGAAGAGTTGCCCATTCGCACCCATCGCGATGCGGTTGTGGTAGCCGTCGGTGACGACGATCGGCGAGCTGGTCACCGTCATCGTGCCCAGATCGAGGATCGTAAGCAAGCCGCAAGTGGTCGCCGCCGTTACTTCGCCGGTGCACGGCTGAGAAGGAACGCCATTCGCGTATGGCGTGCCGGCCAGATACATCGTTGAGCCAACCACGAGCGCTTCGGTCGCGGCGGGAACGTTTGCAGTCCCGATACAAGGAGGCGCACCGCCAGGTCCACAGACCACCGTTGACGGTCCCGGCGTAGGCGGACTTGTGGTCATGTCCAGCGTCTGCACACTCGCCTGGTTACCTCCACACTCAACTCCGCAATTCACCACGTACGCCGTCGAATCGTCGCTGCTGAAGTAGGCTTGCAAGGGTTGGTCAAAGCCCGGGATCGGAATGGCTGGACAATTCTCAATGCCGACTTCGCTCGGCGTGACTACAAACAGAGAGGCGGGCGTGGAATCGCACCCCCCGCCGAGAGAAGCCGGAACGTCGGTGAAGGCCAGCAGCCGGTTGCCGCCGTTGCTCAAGGAAAGATAGTGAACCGAGGGTATCTCGACCACATTGACCAGCGAGCCCGCGACCACGGAAATGATCTCAATCGCGCCTTGGGATTGGTTAACTTCCGGAGCATTGGGCACGGCCACATAGGCCGTGGAGCTGTCCAGAGAAATCACGAAGCTTTCGGTGTATCCCGGCAACGCTACGTGCGCAGCATTACTCTCCGTCGCGTTGTTAATCATGCTGAACTGATTGTCGGCTCCCTGCGTGTTGCTGCCACTGAAGACCACGGTCTGCGCCCGGTTTGGCGTGACCGCCATCATTCCGGGAGTGTTACCCGCAGAAATGGGCGTCCCGATGTAACGCACGTCAGTTTGTGCATTCACAATGTAGATGCCCGCGCTCGCTGTTCCGGCACTCACGTTGTTAGAAAGGAAAGCCCGGTAGGGGATGCCGGAGGTGTGGGTGCTGGGGGATGAAGAACTGCCGCAGCTCAAACAAAGCAAGCTGGCAGGCAGCACAAAAAATAGGAGTATCGGGAGTTTTCTCAAGCCTGGGACTCCAACCTCGTGTCGAATAATGTCTTAGATGCGAGAACAGGGATTATAACAAAGGCAGAAAATGCGCGTTTGAAGAGTCTCCCGGCAATCTCGCCCTGGTTGCGCCTTTAGCTCGGGCAACCAGATGTCAGACACCGCCGCCTTCCTGTATTCTCAAGAGAATGCCGCAAAACTTCCGTGAACGGTTGCAGCGCTCGCCCGTGCTCTGTGATGGAGCCATGGGGACACTTCTTTATGCCAAGGGCATTTTCATCAATCGCTGTTATGACGAACTGAACATCTCCCAGCCGGACCTGATTCGCGGTGTGCACCACGAATATTTGCAGGCCGGGGCCGAGATCATCGAAACCAACACTTTCGGAGCGAACAGCTTTCGTCTGGCACGCCACACCCTCGCCGACCGGGTGCGCGACATCAATCTGGCCGGGGCTCACGTGGCTCGGGAGGCGGCCAAGAGCTTTGACGTCTGGGTTGCGGGCTCGATCGGACCGCTCGGAATCCGCATTGAACCACTCGGCAAAACCTCTTTTGAAGAAGCCCGCGCCTCGTTCCGCGAGCAAATCGCGGCCTTGGTCGAAGGCGGCGTCGATCTTCTGATGCTGGAAACCTTCGGCTACCTGGAAGAGATGCATCAAGCGGTGCTGGCCTGCCGCGACGTCGATGCAAAGATACCCATCATTGCCCAGGTAACGATCGACGAAGACGGGAACTGCCTGGACGGCGCCGATCCCGAGGCATTCGGCGTCCGCCTGACGGAATGGAACGTGGACGTACTGGGCATCAATTGCAGCGTAGGTCCAGTTGCCATGCTGGACGCGATCGAACGAGTTCGAGCAGTAACTTCCCTGCCGCTCGCCGCCCAGCCCAATGCCGGCATGCCCCGCTCGGTGGAAGGACGCAACATTTATTTGTGTTCTCCCGAATACATGGCCAGCTACGCGCGCAAGTTCGTGGCGGCAGGCGTCCAGCTGGTCGGCGGATGTTGCGGAACCACTCCCGAGCACATCCGCGCCATGAAGTCATCTTTGAGGGTGCAGGGAGCGCGCGGCAACTCTGCCATTTCCGAGGTTGTTCATTCCGCTTCCGCACCGTCCGTGGCCGCCAGCATTCCTCTGGCAAACCGTTCCCGGCTGGGAGCCAAGATCGCGGCGGGTGAGTTTGTGACCATGGTCGAAATCGTGCCGCCCAAGGGAATCGACATCCGAAAGGAAATCGAGGGCGCAAAATTCGTCAAATCGGTCGGCGTGGACGCGGTGAACATTCCGGACAGCCCCCGGGCATCGGCACGCATGAGTAACCAGGCTCTCTCGCTGCTCATGCAGCAGTCGGTCGGCATTGAGGCGATTCTTCACTACACCTGCCGCGACCGGAACGTTCTGGGCATTCAGTCGGACTTGCTCGGCGCAGCCGCTACCGGCATCAACAATTTGCTCTGCATTACCGGGGATCCGCCCAAGATGGGGAATTATCCCGATGCTACGGCCGTGTTCGATGTGGATTCGATCGGCCTGGTAAACATCGTCCATAACCTCAATCGGGGGCTCGACTTGGGCGGTAACCCGATTGGCGTCGGAACCAGCTTTGTCATAGGAGTGGGCGCAAATCCCGGCCTTCCCAACCTCGACGAAGAGATCAAGCGGTTTGAATATAAGGTACAAGCTGGGGCCGAATATGTCATTACGCAGCCTGTATTTGACTTGCGACTGTTAGAGAACTTCTTGAAGCATATTGAGCATTGCCGTATTCCGGTGATTGCCGGGATTTGGCCCCTGGTGAGCGCACGCAACGCCGAATTCATGAAAAACGAGCTGCGGGTTTCTGTGCCGGATGAGATTCTCAATCGGATGACGAAGGCAACCACTCCCGAGGCCGCGCGTGAGGAAGGTGTGGCGATTGCGCGTGAGATGTTACGCGCTGTCCGGGATCGCGTTCAGGGCGCACAGATCAGCGCGCCGTTGAGCCGATATACGTCCGCGGTCGACGTTTTGGAGGTTCTCGGTTCGAATCGTGAGGTATCAGGTTAGCCTCGTCTTACGCCTGGATCCGATTAGTTTTACAACAAAACACACGGCAGTCTATTTTGGGACTGTCAGTGTCCAACAAATTACAAATTTATATCAATTTCACTGGACATTTCTTCTGGGAAACGGCATTACAATAGGGACAGGAGCAAATGGATTGGTGAAGTTTGAGGATTGCCTCGAGCGGCTAGAGAAGATCGTGCTGGAACTGGAAAAAGGGGAGGTTCCGCTGGAAAAGTCTCTGACGCTTTTTGAGGAGGGCA
Organism: Terriglobales bacterium; assembly: GCA_049509215.1. Taxonomy (GTDB): domain Bacteria; phylum Acidobacteriota; class Terriglobia; order Terriglobales; family Acidobacteriaceae; genus Acidiflorens. Next base: position 17,801 of record JBELAC010000026.1, on the reverse strand, counting down.
TGCAGCTTTCCGCTACTTGCCGCAAGCAATTAGAGGAAGCGGAAGGAAAAGTAGAGATTCTGTTAAAACAGAACGGAAAGCTCCAAACTGAACCATTCGAGCCCCCGACCGACAAGGCGTTGCGAAAGTAACCAAACAGCAACGCTGCTCGCGCTCGGATTCGATCACGCCTGTGGTAGCAGTTTGCTGTCGCAGCCAAAGGCACACCGTAACCGCGGTGACTCAAGGGGGATCTATGGAACCACTCAACCTGGTTATCTATCACAATGACCCCGGAACTGCTCAAGCTTTGGCGGTCAGTCTTTCCAAGTATTTTCGATCTGTAAACGTAGCGAAAAGACACGAAGAAGTGCGCGTGACCGTAAAACGGCATGGTGCCGATGTGTTGGTACTGGATGTTGAAACTTCGCGCTCGGATGAGATTGGGTGCCTGCATCACGAGTTCCCGTCTCTCAGTATTGTAGTCACGCACCGCCTGGCGGATGACCACCTGTGGACCGAAGCCATGAATCAGGGCGCTTCCGACGTCTGCGAACCACGCGATGATGAAGTCGTACGTTCGGTGCTGCGCGACCGCATGCATCACGCCGCAGCAGCTTGAAACGATCGTCTTTTCAAAAGGACGCCCGCGGGCGTCCTTTTTTATTTCACCAAGTTGTTATACTGCCATGCGATGCTGAAACAGATTCTGGAACAGGGACGCGCCGCCGCTGATGCCGCGCTGGAAGAGCTTCTACCCAAAGCCACACAATTTCCAACTTCGATCCATCAGGCGATGCGTCATAGCGTATTCGCCGGAGGCAAGCGCCTGCGCCCGATTCTCTGCATGGAAGCGGGACGACTGATTGGGACGGGGACGTCATCTTCTGCTTCGGCGGGCACACTACCAGAGGGAATTGAGAATCTGGGCGCGGCACTGGAGATGCTCCACACCTATTCGCTGATTCACGACGACCTGCCTGCGCTCGACAACGACGATCTGCGCCGCGGACGGCCAACCTGCCACAAAGCGTTCGGAGAAGCGACCGCTATTCTTGCCGGCGATGCCTTGCAGACGCAGGCCTACGAGGTGCTCGCGCAAATCAACTGTCCAGCGGAGGCGCGTGTTGCCATCATTCGCGAGATCGCACACGCAACGGGCACGATCGACGGCATGATCGGCGGACAAGTTGTCGACCTTGAAGCCGAGCACAAGAAACCTGGCCTGCCCACTCTCGAATACATTCACCGCTCAAAGACCGCAGCCCTCATCACGGCCAGCGTCGTCAGCGGAGGCATGTATGCCGGCGCGAATGCCGCCGATATCGACCGCCTGCGAATCTATGGACAATCCATCGGCCTAGCCTTTCAGATCGTCGACGACGTATTGGATGTAACGCAGACTTCCGAACAACTCGGCAAGACCGCGGGTAAAGATACTGCGGCTGAGAAAGCGACTTATCCGGCGCTGTTTGGCATTGAAGAATCGACTCGGAAAGCCGACGCTCTGATTGAACAGGCATGCGCGCAGCTCGATCATTTTGGCGAACGCGCGAGCACGTTAAAAGAGCTGGCCCGCTTCTTAGTGGCAAGAAAAAACTAGCAACGCCACCACGCTTGCAAAGCGGTCAATGAGCGATAAGGGGATTTTAGCCTCGATCGACCCCTATTCTACCTGCGCCCGGTTGCAGCCAGCATCTGGGCATCCCTGACCCGGTTTCGCCACCTTAGCGACGCGCGGATACTGGACGCAACATGTATAGGGCAGGTCGAGGTCCGCTTTCAGCGCGGGTTGGCTCTTGCTGCCCTGGGGAAGGAATATTGTTGGCGCGGCGTCGAAGCGCTGGCATGTATAAGTTATTCGATCATGGATTGTGGATAGGTTCCTCCGCCTCCGAGCGGGAGCCTGCATTTGCAATAGCAAGTGAAAATCCCTACGGGGATGGTGGCTTGCTCGCCCTTATTGTTATTGCAACCGTTCATCGTGATTTTCTGAAAGGTTGGAGGACCAACGTCGGTCGGAGTCGCGGTTGCAAGGCAGGAATTGTTGGGGTTATTGCAAGTGCCTGTACATTGGGGGCTGTTTGCTCCAACACAATAGTCGTCGCCAATCTGCGCCAGACCGTTGGCGACGGCTTGGTCTTTGTTGCAGCCAACACCGACGGTCGGGGAAGTGGTCGTGACTGTGGGTTGATTTTGAGCGGTCGACTTGCAGCTATCGCATTGTTGTCCCGCCCAGGCTGTTGAGGCGAGGCTGGCGAGAAGAATTGCAGCGTAACGGGGGAATCGTTTCATTCAAGCTCCTTTCGAATTTGGACTGCCTAGGTTCTTCGGGGATCAACTTTCAGCAAAGCCGGACCCCTTCCGACACTCAGAGATCCAGCAATAAGATCTGGCTGAAGTTCGTTTTGAAGTTTCCTTCGCAAATTAACCATGATTCGAGAACGCCGAAGCATTCTCTAATCATGGCGCACGGCGAGGGTAAAGTCAGGGACCCGAGGTACTAGGGAGCGCTGAAGAAAGGACGGTTGACGAAAGTAACCAAAGAAATTGTCGAGATGAAGGGCTGTTTTTGCGGTGCGTCAGACGATTGTCGAAAACGGGCTCAAAACCTTATCCATCTAGACCGGCGCCAAAGGTAGTTCCTCGCTTTTCCCTGACCCTGGTTGCCATTTCCCCTGCGGCCGCCGGTATAATCAACGGCGCTTCACCTTTGCCATGAACCCCGACAACGAAAAGTATCTAGGTATGAACCGTTCCATCACTCGCCGCGACTTCCTCAATGGCGTCGCGCTGACGATTGGAAGTACTGTCATTCCCTCTTCCGCGCTTGCCTTCGACGGGAGATCCTACGATCCGGAAAAAGCCCCCGGCTACTATCCCCCGGCTCTCACTGGAATGCGTGGCAACCATGATGGCAGCTTCACTTACGCGCACCAACTGCGTGACGGCGAATCCTGGAACGCCTCTGGCAAGCCCGCGTCCACCCGCGAAACTTACGACCTCGTCATCGTCGGAGCGGGCATCAGCGGTCTCGCCGCAGCGCATTTCTACCGCAAGGCTGTCGGCCCGAAGGCGCGCATCCTTATTCTGGATAACCATGATGACTTCGGAGGCCACGCCAAGCGCAATGAGTTTCGTGTCGGCGATCGCACACTGCTCGCGCATGGCGGAACGATGTCGATCGAGCATCCCTCGCAATACAGCAAAGTTGCCATGGGCGTGCTCACCGACCTTGGCGTTGACGTGCAGCGTTTCTACAAAGATTTCGACCGGAAGCTTTACAGCAACCTCGGCACAGCCATGTTTTATGACCGCGCCACCTTTGGCGATGACTTGCTCGTCCCTGGGATGGGCAAAACGCCGTGGAAGGAGTTCCTGGCTAAGTCACCGCTGGCCGAGCCCGTGCGCCGCGACATCGTCCGCGTCTATACTGAGAAAAAAGACTATCTCGCCGGTCTCAACCGACAGCAGAAAATCGAACGGCTTCGTAAGACCAGCTACGCCGATTTCCTTACAAAGCTCTGCAAAGTCACCCCCGACGCGCTTCCCTTTTTCCAGACCTACACCAACGACTTGTTTGCCTTGCGCATTGACGCCGTTTCCGCGCTCGATTGCTACATGACTGGGGACGACTACGGAGCCATCACCTACGCTGGTTTCAATGGGCTGAATCTTGAAGGTCAGTCTGGAAAATCCGTAAAAAACGCCCGACAGAGTGAGCCCTACATCTTTCATTTTCCCGACGGCAACGCCTCAATCGCCCGCTTGCTGGTGCGCCAGCTCGTGCCCGGCTCCATACCCGGCCACACCATGGAGGACGTCGTCGCGGCCCGAGCCGATTACAGCCGGCTCGACCAGTCAGGATCGCCTACGCGTATTCGTCTCAACAGTACTGTCGTTCACGTCAACAATGATGGGCCGGCTCCGACTGCCAAGGAAGTTGAGATCGCTTACGAGCGCGGCGGCAAACTGCAATCCGTGCGCGCGAAAAACTGCGTGCTCGCCTGCTACAACGTGATGATCCCGTACATCTGCCCAGATCTTCCCGCCAAGCAGAAAGAGGCTCTGTCGTACCTTGTGAAAGCTCCTCTTGTTTACTCGCACGTCGCGATTTCCAACTGGACCAGTTTTCACAAACTCGGGATTCATCAGATCGTCTCGCCCGGCAGCTACCATTCCTTCACCGCGCTGGATTTCCCCGTCAGCATCGGCGATTACCACTTCCCCAGCAAGCCCGAAGAACCGATGGTGCTGTTCATGCTTCGCACGCCCTGCCAGCCCGGGTTGCCGGCTCGTGAACAGAACCGTGCGGGACGCATGGAGCTGATGGAGACTTCGTTCGCCACCTTCGAGCTTAATATTCGTGCGCAGCTCGGAGCCATGCTCGGATCAGCCGGGTTCGATCCCGCCCGAGATATTCACAGCATCACCGTCAACCGCTGGGCACACGGCTACTCGTTCAGTCGCAACTCGCTCTTTGATCCGGAGTGGAAAAAGGGTGAAGAGCCCTGGGTGATTGGGCGCCAACCTTTTGGCCGCATCACGATCGCGAATTCCGATTCCGCCGCAGAAGCCGAAACCGATGCGGCCATCGACGAGGCCCACCGCGCCGTAAGCGAACTTCTGCAACAATCCCGGAGGCAATTTGCTAAACCTAGCGCTTAAATTAGCCATCACTGCATTGCTATCGCTTTCTGCGTTTGCGCAAGGGACTGTCTCGCAGCAGCAATCTGTCACGCCAAAGTTCAATTTGCAGGAAGTTATGATTCCTGTCCACGATGGGGTTCGCCTGCAGACCGTGATTCTCAGCCCCGTCGACCAGCGTGGCCCACTTCCTGTTCTTTTGCGCCGCACTCCTTATGGCGTACCTGACAAAATGCCCGAACCGTTTCCAGAATCGCTTAAGGAACTGGCTCAGGACGGCTACATCTTCGTGATCCAGAATCTCCGCGGTCGCTTCAAATCTGAAGGTGTGTTCAACCTCTCTTCGTGGGTTGACTTGAATGACCCCAAGGCCACCAACGAAACCACGGATGCCTACGATTCGATTGAGTGGCTGGTGAGGAATGTCCCGAACAACAACGGGAAAGTTGGAATCATGGGCGTTTCATATTCCGGCCTGACAGCTGCCCTCACGCTTCTTCACCCGCACCCGGCGCTTAAAGCAATCAGCGAACAGGCTTCGCCGGCCGATCAATGGATGAACGACGACGATCATCGTTATGGCGCGCTTCGCGAAAGTTACGACTTCGAATATGCGGTGATGGAGCAGGCCGACAAAAACAAGAACACTCATTTCGACTTCGAGACTTACGACACCTACGAATGGTATCTCGAGCTCGGCCCTCTCTCGAACATCAATGCGAAATATCTACACGGCTCGATTCCCTATTGGAACGAGTCCGTGAATCATCCCGACTATGACGAGTTTTGGAAGAAAGAAGCCTGGGTCAACCAGCTCCACTCCTCGAGCGTGCCCAATTTGAACGTTGCGGGGTTTTGGGATCAGGAGGATCCGTGGGGACCATGGCAGATTTTTCGCCATGCCGAGGAGAACAATCCGGACCACACAAATTTCATCGTCGCTGGTCCCTGGAATCACGGCCAGTGGCAAACCGCAAAGGCTGACAGCATCGGAATCATTCCCTTTGGGGGCCACGAAACCGCGCGCGAATTTCGCGAGAACATCGAAGCTCCGTTCTTTCGCTATTACCTGCACGGTGAAGGTGAGAAACCGAAGTGGCAGGCGAGCACTTTTCAGAGTGGATCGAATACCTGGCGCACATACCTCTCATGGCCGCCAAGGGAGGCCAAGCCCACGAATCTATACCTGCGCGCTGATGGCACTCTTTCTTTTAGCGGGCCCGACTCTGCCAAATCCGAGAACCGCGCTGCGAGTGATTACCGCGAATATGTCTCCGATCCCGCTAATCCCGTGCCCTACCGTCAGCGGCCCGTCTCGCCGACCTATCCCGAAGGCGATTGGCGAAACTGGGAGGTCGCCGATCAACGTTTCGTGGATCACCGTCCGGATGTTCTTTCGTTCGTCAGTGACCCGCTTGACCACGATCTCACCGTGACCGGCCCGGTCGCTGCGAAGCTCTTCGCTTCCACCTCCGGAACCGACAGCGATTTTGTCGTGAAGTTGATCGACGTATTTCCGCAGGCTGCACAGCAGAATGGCTGGAAACCAGAAGACGGGCCAAAGCCGGGTCAGTATGCCCAATCGCTCAACGGCTATGAACTGCCGATCGCTATGGAGGTCCGCCGGGGCCGCTACCTCAAAAGCTATGAGAAGCCTCAACCTCTAACTCCCAACCAACCCGCCGAATGGAATATCCCGTTACGTGACCATGACCATGTTTTTCTGAAAGGCCATCGCATCATGGTCCAAATCCAATCAACATGGTTCCCCGTGATCGACCGCAATCCACAAAAGTTCGTTCCAAGCATCTACGGAGCCGTGACATCGGATTTTGTGCCCGCTACCCAGCGGGTCTACTGCTCTCCCATAATGCCCTCCCACCTCGTCTTGCCGATCATGCCCTAACGCCTGGTGTCTCGCGGAAACTTTGACATTCAAAATTGCCCTTCTGACCGTTGCATCCCGCTCCGCGGAGCGCTAGAGTATTTGGCAGCTCTGGCGGTCTCCCACCTCGTTGTAATTCTTTTCTCACACCTAATTTACGCGCAATTGCTGCAATGTCAGTGCAACTAAAGGCGGTGTGGTGATGGCTACCCCCATATATGGTGTTTTAATACTTGACCCATGCCACCTTTCGCCGTTAAAGTTGGTCAAACGCTGGGGTGGAATCTCGGTTTGCGGAGAGACCACCCGGGCATGCGATCAGCGAGGAACCTCGGCAGTTACCCCCGCGGATTCCCCCACGGATTTGCAGAGCATCCAGCCAACGCGTATACACGGACGGAATTTTCCGCCCGCGCACGCATGAGGACAGAAGTGCCGGCGCCAGCTTTGACCGAGCGCCGTTCATTTCGTCGTCACACATTTTGGTGTCTCGCATTAAGGAGTGACCTTTGCTCAAACTCAAGAAGCTGCAAATCCTGGGATTCAAATCGTTCTGCGATCGCACCGAACTGAAATTCCACGGCGAAGGAATTGCGGCCATCATCGGCCCAAACGGCTGCGGCAAATCGAATATCGCCGACGCGATTTCCTGGGTGCTCGGTGAGCAATCGGCCAAGACGCTGCGCGGCTCGCGCATGGAAGACGTTATCTTCGCCGGAACGCGAGACCGGAATCCTACCGGCATGGCGGAAGTCTCGCTCACATTAATCGATCCGGAGATTTACCACGGCGCCGATACGAACGCGCCCACAGAGATCGAGATCCAGGACGATCTCGCAGAAGAAAATTGGGACGAAGCCGAACTCCGCGCGCACGCTGCCGCTGAAACCGAGCAAGCCGTCGAAGAAGCTCAGCCTGGAAAAACAGAAGGAGTTGAAGCATCAGGGACTGCCCCAACTACAGTCGCGGAGGGCGTTTCCACCGAAGCGCAGACGTCCGAACTGACTCCCGAATCCGCTCCCGAAGGCACTGCAGTTGTGGCTGGCATTCAGATCGTCCAGCCGCAAGTGGTTCTGAAAATCCGCCGCCGTAAGTTCAACCAGCAGCCGGCCCATCAGGGTGAAATCGCCGTAACGCGCCGCTTGTTCCGCAGCGGAGACAGCGAGTACCTGCTGAATGGAAAGCTCTGCCGCCTGCGCGATATTCAGGAGTTGTTTATGGGCACAGGCCTTGGCCCCGAATCCTACGCACTCATCGAGCAGGGACGCATCGGCCAGATTCTCAGCAGCCGCCCCACCGACCGCCGCAACATCATCGAAGAAGCTGCCGGCATCACCAAGTTCAAAACCAAAAAGCGTCTTGCCGAAGCGCGCCTGGAAGAAGCGAAACAGAATCTGAACCGCGTGAACGACATCTTCGAGGAAGTTACGCGCCAGATGAATTCCCTGAAGCGCCAGGCCAGCAAGGCCGAGCGTTATGGCCGCTTGCGCGACGAGATGCGGGCCAAACTACGCGTCGTGCTGGCCAGCAAATTTACGGTTATGGGCGAGGAAAGCGTCTCGCTCGACTCGCAGATTCAGCAACTCGGCGGCGAGATTCATGCCCTGACCGAAGGCGTTCAGCAATCGGAAATCGAACACTCCGAGCGCACTCAGCGCGGCTATGCCATTGAAACCGAAACCCGCCAAAACCGCGACCGCCTGAGCCAGATCGCGATTGAAGGGGATCGGGGCAAAGCGCGCATTCGCACGAATGAAGAACGCTCGGCGGAGTTGTTTGTCCGCATGACCTCGGCCGAAGCGGAACTGGCACAGGCAAGCAATCGGCTAGCGGCACTGGAAGAAGAGCGCAACGAACACCAACGCCTGCTCGATTCAGCGGCCGCCGACCTTTCAGTAGCCCAACAAGAGCTCGCGCTCAGCCAGCAGGAAGCCGCCAGCGCCGCTGCCGAGTTGTCAGCCCTCGAACACGAACAGGAAACCTGTCGCGCCTCGATCCTTCAGGCCGTCGGCCAAGCCTCCAACATCCGCAACCAGCTCACTCAGTCGCAGGAACGCCTCGCGGGCCTGGATCGCGAAGAGCAGCGCTTGCGCGCAGAGAATACCACCGCGACCACTCAGGCTGAGGCATTCGGCGGACAGCGCGGCCAACTCGCACTGGAATTCGAGACCGTGTCGCAACGAGCCACGGCATTGGCGGAAGAGCTTGCCAATTTGCGCGCGACCATCGAGAACAAACGCGCGCAGGAGGCGGAAACCAAGAGACATCTCGATTCCATTCGCTCGGAATACGCCACCGCGCTCGGCAAGAAGGGGTCGCTCGAGGCGGTCATCTCCGAACACGGTTACTCCACTGAGTCGGTGCGGCGTCTGTTCCAGTCCGGCGCCCTGCAAGGTGGACACACCCCGGCCGGCGTGCTCGCCGATTTCCTTGAAGTTGATCCGCGTTACGAGAATGTCGTCGAAGACTTCCTGCGCGATGAACTGAACTACATCGTCGTCAAGAGTTGGGACGCCGCCGACGAAGGCTTGCGCCTGCTGCGCTCCGACGTTGACGGACGCGCCACGTTCCTCGTTCATCCAGAAGACTCGCAAGCGAAGTTTTCGTTCGTCGCGGACGAGCATGCTCATTACGCACCCGTCAGCGACACCGTCCTTCCGCTCAAGAATTCGATTCGCGTTCTCAATGGGTTCGGCAAGTCACTCGAAGTGATTCTGCCGAAACTCGGCAATGGCTACATCGTTCCCGATGCGGGCGTGGGTCGCGACCTGGCGCTCTCCAGTCCCGACGCGTTTTTCCTTTCGCAGTCCGGCGAGTGCTTTCACAACGTTACCGTCACGGGCGGCAAGCAGCGTAGTGAAGGACCGCTGTCGATGAAACGCGAACTGCGGGACGTTTTGCGGCTGCTGGAAGAGCTTGAGCGAGCGCTCCGTGAGAAAGAGATCCTGACGCTCACTCTGGGACGCGAAATTCGGGAGCACACTTCCCTGCTTGATCGTCTGGAAGAAGACAAGCGTGAAGCGGAAAAGCAGGCGATGACGTCCGGACACCTGCTGCAGCAATTGGATGGCGAAATGTCACGCGTGCGCGAGCGCATCGACGTCATCGGACGCGAACTGCAGCGGCTGGCCGCAGAACGGCAGGAGCAGGATACATTCATCGCCGAGCGCCAGGCCGAACTGGCAACGGTCGAAGATGCCCGGGCGCGCTTCGACGCGCAGCTCGCTGCCGGTCACGACCAGCTCGCCGCATTGCGCAGCCGCCGCGATCTCGGCGCCGAGTCAGCTTCGCAACGTGCTGCCCGCGTTGCTACGCTGGAAGAGCGTCACCGTTCCGCCACCGCGCTGCTCCAGCGCATTGAAACAGTCATCTTCGAGATGCGCGAGCGGGCGACGGCCTTGCAATCACAAATGACATCGGCAACCGAAGAGATTGAGCGGCGGAAGAATGAGAACCTGCAACTGGCAGAGCAACTCGTCGAGTTTGAGGCCGAGCGTAACGCCGGCGAAGCCCGCGACGGTCTGCTGCAATTCGAGTCCGAACAACTCCGCTTGCGCCTGGCCGAAATCGAAGAAGCACTACGGACGGCGCGCCAGCAGCTTGATTCCGCACGCGATCGCCGCGGTGAACTTTCGGCAAAGGCGGCCAAGCTCGAATCCGACCTGCAACATCTCGGGGACACTTGCCTCAACGAACTCGGAATCGAACGCCCCGTTTTGCTTGCTGATACAACGATTGTCCCGCTTGCGGGCGAGGCGCTAGCCGCCGAAGATCAGGCGCAGCGAGATATGCGCGCACGTCTCGACGCGATGGGCCCAGTCAACATGATGGCGCTCGAAGAGTACAAGGAGACGGCGGAACGCCATGAGTTTCTTTCCACCCAGCGTAAAGACCTGATCGACGCGATTGAAAACACAACCGCGACCATCAAAGAGATCGATCAGGTTTCACGCCAGAAATTCGAGGAAGCCTTCCACAAGATCAACTCCAACTTCCAGGCGACATTCCGCAAACTGTTCGGCGGAGGAGACGCATTCATGCGGTTGACCGACATCGAGAACAGTGCGGAGAGCGGCATCGACGTGGTGGCCTCGCCGCCCGGCAAGAAATTGCAGAATGTGCTCCTGCTCTCTGGCGGAGAAAAGGCGCTGACAGCGCTCTCGCTGCTGGTCGGAATTTTCCAGTACACACCGAGCCCGTTCTGCATTCTTGACGAAGTCGATGCGCCTCTCGATGAAGCCAACATCGGCCGCTTCACCGATCTCGTCCGTGAGATGAGCCTGCAAACGCAATTTATTCTCATCACTCACAGCAAGAAAACGATGAGCATCGCTCCGGTTCTCTACGGCGTGACCATGCAGGAACCCGGCATCTCGAAGCTTGTGTCGGTGAGGTTTGGCGCGGCCTAGAAGCGATCCAGTCAGGGACTTGGGTGGCAAAGCGGTTTGAGGGCGCGGACATCCGCATAACTCGTACACAACCGATGTATAATGTATACATCATGGCTGAATCTTCCGTTCTCACCCTTCGCTTGGACGCCAAACTCAAGAATCAACTTGATCGTCTGTCGAAGGCTATGAGTCGCAGCCGTTCGTTCGTGGCCGCACAAGCGATCCAGGAATTTGTGACTCTGAATGAGTGGCAAATCGGCGAAATCAAAAAGGCCATTGCCGAAGCCGACGGGGGCGACTTCGCCAGCGACACACAAGTCCAGCAATCGCTAAAACGTTGGACCCGCCGTGCGCGTTAAATGGTTGACCATCGCACTAGCCAACCTGAACGCCGAGGCTGAATACATTTCTCAAGATAGCTCCGCCGCTGCCGCTCGTACCGTAGCAGCGATCATGCGGGCCGTCGAGCAACTTAAGCGGTTTCCCGCGTCAGGTCGACCCGGACGCGTGACTGGCACTCGGGAGTTGCTGGTTTCAGGAACAACATACATCGTTCCTTACCGTGTGCGAGGTGGCGCGGTCGAGGTGCTCCGTGTTTTCCACGCCGCCCGCAGGTGGCCTAGCTCACTTTGAAACCTAGCGGCATCCCGCACCGACAATTGGTGACTGGTCACGAAAACTGCTGTGTGGCCCTTGACGGATCGCTCCATTTTTGCTTTTTCGATTCGCGAAACCTCCGCCCTTTTTTCCTCTGCCATCCTCAGCTTTTCCACACGACCACTCTGCGAAAACCAGCCACGGACACCCCTTCTGGCTTATTCTGGAACTGTCAACTCTTTTCCTTCCGACGGCGGTCGAGGCAACCACACGCCAGTGATTGAAGGCGTTGACAAATTCCTATCCGCGACTAGAATACGCGACAGTTTTCGCCCGGTTAGATTGCACATGAGCCCAGACATTCTCGATCACGTTCTTCTGCAAACCGACTATTCCGATTTGGAGCTATTCGCCAGCGGCAAGGTTCGCGACGTCTATAACCTCGACGCGAACCACCTGCTTTTCGTCGCCACGGACCGCATCTCGGCATTCGATTACGTGCTGGCAACCGGAATTCCGCACAAGGGCCGAGTCCTCACGCAGATCTCGCTTTTCTGGTTCGATTTCCTCAAGGACATCGTCCCCAACCACTTCGTCACGGCGGACGTGAACCGTTATCCCGAGGCAGTCCGCAAACATGCGGACGAACTCCGCGGCCGTTCGATGATGGTCATGCGCGCCGAAATGTTCCCCGTCGAATGCGTAGCGCGCGGCTACCTCTCCGGTTCCGGTTGGAAAGAGTACAAAGCGACAGGCTCGGTCTGCGGGGTGAAACTTCCAGCGGGGCTGAAGGAATCCGACCAACTACCGGAGCCGCTGTTCACGCCGGCGACGAAGGCGACCACCGGACACGACATCAACATTTCTTTCGAAGAGATGTGCAAACTGATCGATCCCGAAGTGAGCCGCCAACTTCGCGACATCACGTTGCGTATCTACAAGAAGGCCGCGGATTACGCGCGGCAGCGCGGCATCCTGATCGCCGACACCAAGTTCGAATTTGGCATGACCGCTCAGGGCATTACCCTGGCGGATGAAGTTCTCACACCGGATTCGTCGCGCTTCTGGCCGGCCGACACCTATCAACCGGGCAAAGCGCAAAACTCGTACGACAAGCAGTATGTAAGGGATTACCTCGAAAAAATTCGCTGGAACAAACAACCACCCGCGCCGGCCCTCCCCCAAGAGGTTGCGCTACGGACAAGCGAAAAGTACCTCGGGGCGTATCGTCAGTTGACGGGACGCGAGTTGGAGATCTAGCCGCGCTCGTTTCACGGCATAGAACCCTCTGTCAGTGAACATTGTTAGTGAAGTATGAGCGTTGCGGATTGGATCATTCTTGCGTTTCTGGTGTTTTCCGTCGTCGGGGCTGCCATCAGGGGCTTCTTCCATGAAGCTTTCAAGTTGGCGGGCCTGATCGTCGGATACCTGCTGGCTGCGTGGCAGTATCACAGGCTGGCAGAATGGTTTGCGCCCTATGTAAAGTCGCCGTGGGTTGGCGAAATTGCTGGTTTTCTCATCATCTTTTTCGCCGTTCTGATCCTGGCCGGCTTTGCCGGAAGGCTCGCGAGCTGGTTGATGAAGAAAGCCGGTTTGCGTACGGTTGATCGTATTTTGGGAGCGCTGTTGGGTCTGTTGCGAGGCGTTCTGGTAGTGGCGATTGTGCTCACTGCGATGGCCGCCTTTCCAACGCCCGCCGGAAAATGGCTGGCTGAGTCCCAATTAGCTCCGTATTTCCTGGTAGGCGGAAGGGCTGCGATCTGGCTCGCACCGTCAGAATTGCGCCAACGCTTCTACCAGGGGCTGGATTATTTGCGGCGCGCACCGTCGGCGATGGAAAGTGTTCATCCGAAGCCGGCCGAGCCGTCGAAGTAGCCAGCCGGGTTCCAAATTCTTAAGTTCGTAAAGGTGCGGAAACGAGGCGGCGTGAAAGACCAACTGGAAGCACTCATCTTTCAGATGTACAAAAGCAACATCCTTTACTCGGAGGCGGTCCGGGAATTCAAGAAGCGTTTCATCATCACCGTGCTGGAGGAGAACCGCGGCAACCAGTGTAAGGCAGCGCGCGAGCTTGGCATGCACAGGAATACGCTGAGCCGGACCATGCAGGAGCTCAAGATCGATGTTCGCCCCATGCGGGGCGGAGCCAAGCGGCCGCGCAGCGCACGTCCCATCACGCTCGAGAGAAAGCAAATCCGTTAGGTAGCGGATTAAAACGCAACGCAGTGCTCGCAATGAGAAAAAGGGCGGTCCTTGTCGGGACCGCCCTGATTTTTTGCTCCTGCCGAGAGCGCGCTGCTACTGCGCCGCCGGTTTCTTGCGAGCAGGAGCCGTTTTCTTCGGTGCCGCTTTCACGATCAATGCGCCCTCGTTCATCGTCATGACGAAGGGCTTAGGCACAAAGGATACCGGCGTCCCCTCGAAGTCCAAGTCCGCGCCTTCTTTGGGCATCTGCAGTTTCGGAATCGCGGCCGTCATGGTCAGGGCAATGTCGGCGCGCTTGGCATCAATGTCATCGGAACTGCCGGCAAGCTTCAGCTCCTTGGCAGAATCGATGCTCATGACCTGCGCCACCATCCGCAGCGGCTTCCCTTTCAGCGTCGTCCAGACCTTGTCCGAATCAGCAGCGTTGCCTTCGGAGAGGCACAACTGCCACTCCGCGAAAGCCATTTCCTCGACCTTCTTGGTCTTGACCAAATCGGCGCACTGGTCGGCAGGCGTCGGAGGGACATATTGCGTAACCGTGATACCCGCCGGAGTATTTGCCGTCGCAGCCTTCGCCAACAGATCGTTCCAGCCATCGGCGCTGCCATGAAACTTCGTGTACTTGCTCTCGCCGAACTTGGCAATCTGCGCTTTCCCTGGACCCTGCGCGAGATCGGCAGCCCGGGCAATGTAGAACAGGCCGTCGGTTTCTTTGTCGGGAGCCGCGCAGTTTGCCGGGGCCGGAGTTTGCGCAGCGTCGCCACCCGCAGGAGCTGCCGGAGGACAAACTGGCGGCGTCAGGTACGCAAGCGCCAGGGGATAGACATCGCGCAGACTGCTGGCATCCGGTGGCTCGGCCTGTACCGCCGCCTGCAAATATTGCTGTGCTTTCGGATAGTCCTTGGCTGACAGGGCGGCCATGCCGGCTGCGGCATTGAAGATCGGTGCCGTCTGCGTCTTCAAGTTCTGAAAGTCGGAGTCCTTCACATCGCTGGGCTTCACGACTGTTTGCAGACACTGCACGCCTTTTTCGCCGGCCTGTCCAGCATCCGCCAGATTTTGCTGCGCATTTTGTCCGGCTTCCGCCAGTCCGCGTTTTGTGAATGCAATCACGGCCAGCCCGCGAAGACTGCAAGCATTAACCTGCAGCAGCTTCTGAGCCGTCTCCAACATCTTGGCCTGATTGCCCGTCTTCTGGTAGGCAAGCATCAGCGCTTCCAGGGCGTCTTCCTTATACGAGCTGTTGGGATATTGGGTGACGAATGCCTCGAAACCGCTGATCTGGCCTGCGGGGTCCGTTTGTCCTGCCGCGCCCATGTAGGCGTTGTACTCGGCGGGGTCTTTCATTTCCTTCTTCTGTGGCGGGGCGGTGGGTGCGGCTTGGGCTGGGGCTCCGCTGGCTGCCGGTTGGGCTGGCGCCGGAGCGGTTTGAGCGACGGCGGTAACTGCGGCTACCAGCAACATCGCAACAAGGATATTCTTCATTCCTGTGGCTCCTTAACTCTTCGGGGAAGCTGAATTCACGTACTGCCCGGCCACTGATTTTCGAAGCCGGACTTCACCAGGGATCAGTTCGTCCGTGGGAATACTCCCGTAAATCTTGGCCGCCATTTAAGATCACCGCGGCTTAAGAATTATTCCGGTGAGCGGATTATAAGGATGTAATCCCGCTTAGGCAAGCAAGTTTGCTTTCCGGTAGCCGTTCCGATCAGGTTGGATGCCGAAAAGTTAGCCAACGGATGGATTCTGCGCAGACGACATAAGGCACAATAAGAATTGGGCTACGATGAACCACAGGCCCCTAGGAAGCGGGTCTGTCAAGGAGCCCCGATTTGAGCCAAAACACCTCGCAATCACCGCTGGCAGGACAAATTGCGGTCATCACCGGTGCTGGACGAGGCATCGGAGCCGCCATCGCCTCGAAGCTCGCTGAAATGGGTGCGCAGTCGATCCTCTGCGGGCGACAACGCTCTGCGCTCGAGGATACCGCCGATGCCATTCGCAACAACGGCCATCAGAGCGCCGTCATCGAGTGCGATGTCACGGTCCTGCAGTCTGTCGCGTCGCTCGCCGAGCGCATCGACCGCACTTTTGGCCGGCTGGATATCCTGGTCAATAATGCCGGCATTATGGGGCCGGCAACACCACTGCACCAGCTCTCGCCGAACGACTGGGACCGCATCTTCAACACCAATCTGCGCGGAGTTTACTACACAGTCCACCGCCTCGTCCCGCTGATGATCCGCGCCCGCACCGGCCATATCATCAACATCTCATCTCTCGCGGGCAAGAACGCACTGCCGAACGGAGCAGCCTATTCGGCATCGAAATGGGGGCTGAATGGCCTGAGCTATTCGCTGGCCGAGGAATTGCGCACTCACAACGTTCGCGTTTCTGTCATCTGCCCCGGATCAGTGCACACGGATTTCAGCCCGCACGAGGGAAAGAACGCGCAAAGAATGCTGCAGGCCAGCGACGTGGCGCACGCCGTGGAGATGCTCGTTACGCAGGCGCCGCAATCCTTCGTAAGCGAAATTCTGCTGCGCCCCACGCAAAAACCATGACGGCGCTGAGTTGAATGGCCTGCTCTTCGCGCAAGAGTCAGGGCTTGCGACTCGCGGCCAAACTATTTCTTGAACAGGTTCTCAAACGCCTGCCGCGCGTCGTTGGGGCGCTGCGCGGGCTTGCTCGACGTTTCCTTCTCGATCATCATGCGGATGGAGTAGAACGAGCAGTTGTTGCGCTTGTCCTTGGGCGAGATTCGTTCCGGAATCGGCTGATTGCATTCGAAGCGGCTGGAAGGGTCGAAGTGCTCGCATTGTTTGCACGCGTGCAGATCGAATCCGCATTTCGGGCACGGCCCAAGAGGCTCGCTCAGGTTTTGCAGCAAAGTTCCGCATTCGGCACAGCGGGAAACCGTTCGCGTCCCCGGCATATTGATCGGCCGCGGGCCAAATGTGTTGTCTTTCTTGGCGGGCGCCGATTTCTCGAACTTCTTCTCCGCTTCCTTGCCGGAGTCCTGGTATCCGCGCTGACGGTATTTGCGGTCGGACAAAAAATTGCCTCCCTGAAAACGCTCATTGTCCGCTTTTGCCGGGTTCCGCACAAGGGCTTGTTTAGCATAGACAACGGCAACCTCTCCTCCGGACGGCACATCTATCCCTCGGCGCGAGGGTGAATTGTCTTTCACATATCGCGGTGCTACCATCCGAAGAGGGTTGGAATTTGTATCGGAATCGTAATCCGAGGAGGAATTATGGCGGATCGTGACGGCAGCAGCTTCTTATGGTTTCTCGCTGGGCTTGGCGTGGGAGCCGTAGTGGGCGTGCTCTATGCCCCAAAATCAGGGAATGAAACGCGGGATGTGATCCGTTCGAAGGCGCAGGAAGGCGCTGACATGGCGCGCCAGCAGGCCCGCCGCGCTCGCGAACAGGCCAATGACTGGGTAGACCGGGGACGCGATGTATTCAATCAGCAGAAGGAACAGTTCCGCAACGCGTACGAAGCCGGACGGCAGGCGTACAACGAAACGACTGCACCCTCGGAAGAACCAGCAAAAAATGTCTAACGTCAGTGTTTCGAGGTGCGCGCATGGATGACAGTCTCCTGAGAGTTTTTATCGCCGTAACCGCGGGTGCAGTCCTACTTCAGGCGCTAATCCTGGCGGCGCTCTATTATTCGGTGCGCAAGAGCACTGCAAAAATGGAGGCGCTTGCAACCGAGGTGAAAGAGAAGGCGCTTCCCACCATGGAGACCATCCAAAGTTTCATGGTTGAAGTCCGGCCGAAACTCGATACCATCATCGCGAACGTTTCAGAGTCGAGCGAACTGGTAAAAAATCAACTCGCGCGTATCGACGCGACCCTCACCGACGCTCTCGACCGCACGCGTTTGCAGGTCATCCGTGCCGATGAGCTCCTGAATCGCACCATGGATAAAGTCGAAGAAACCAGCGAGATCGTTCACAAGACCGTGGTGTCTCCGCTGCGCCAAGTTAATGGATTCATGTCGGCCATCTCGACGGGCGTGGAAGTTTTTCTGGGGCAGAAACGCCGTCATTCCAAGAATGGCATGGGCGTCCCGCAAGATGAAATGTT
>JBELAC010000259.1:0-6660 GCA_049509215.1 Terriglobales bacterium | reverse complement strand
TCCCGGTGCATACCGACGTCGTACTGGTTCTAATCACCATCCTGGTAGCCCTCATCTTCGACTTCGTGAATGGGTTTCACGATTCGGCGAATAGCATCGCTACAGTCGTCTCGACTCGTGTGCTGTCTCCGAGGCTAGCCGTTTTGTGGGCGGCCACATTCAATTTTCTAGCCGCATTCTTTTTGGGAACTGCCGTTGCGAAGACCATTGGGACCGGGATGATTCGTCTTGAGTTCGTGAATCAAGATGTAGTTCTCGCAGCCTTGTTTGGCGCGATTGTCTGGGATCTCCTAACCTGGTGGTGGGGTCTGCCAACCTCGTCTTCGCATGCCTTGATCGGCGGGTATGCGGGCGCAGCGATGGCGAATGCAGCTCTGCACCACGGCATCAATACTGTCTTCTCCGTCATCATCCCGCAGGGGTGGTACAAGACGCTGATCTTCATTGTGGTCGCACCCATCATTGGACTGGTCCTGGGCTTCATTTTCATGCTGAGCTTGTATTGGATCTTTCGGCACTCCGCACCGCAGCCCGTCGATCGACTATTTCGAAAACTGCAGCTGATTTCGGCGGCAGCGTACAGCTTGGGACACGGTGCGAATGATGCCCAGAAAACCATGGGCATTGTCGCCGGTGCGCTTTACACCGGCGGGTTCATGAGCAAATCTGACATGTTGGGAAGCTGGGGCCATCTGCGTTGGCCGATCATTTTGGCCGCTCATGCCGCGATTGCGGCGGGAACCTATCTGGGCGGCTGGCGCATCGTTAAAACCATGGGGCAGAAGATCACGAAGCTCAAACCCGTGGGCGGATTCTGCGCGGAGACTGCGGGAGCCATCACTCTGTTCGCCACCGCCCTGGCCGGAATTCCAGTCAGCACTACTCACACGATCACGGGCGCCATCGTCGGAGTCGGCGCGGTCCATCGGCTGTCCGCAGTGCGGTGGGGTGTTGCCGGGCGCATCGTCTGGGCTTGGATTGTGACGATACCCGCTGCGGCCCTGATTGCTTCGGTCAGTTTCGCGATCATGAACCGCTTCGCGTGAGACGGCAAATCTAAAATGCCGACCGTAGCTGTCGTTGGCGTTTGAGACACGCGCAGTTTGTGCGATCGAGTCCGGTCATTGTTTACTGCGAACAGGCAGGGGCGCCGGCTGACTTGTAAACTTTCCCGTCCTTCATGACAAACTCTACATTTTCGAGGACGCTGATATTTTTCAGCGGATCAGCGGTAACCGCAACCAAGTCAGCGTACTTGCCAACTTTCACCGATCCGATCTCGCTCGAACGACCAAGCAGATCCGCCGCGTTCGACGTGGCCGCCTGAATCGCCTGCATAGGGGTCATCCCATACTTCACCATGAAGGCGAACTGCTTCGGGCTTGATCCGTAGGGGCAGACGCCCAGATCCGTCCCAAACGCCATTTTTACTCCGGCTGCAACTGCCTTGCGGAAATTCTGCCGGTGCTTCTCGCCCAATTCGCGATCATGCTCAAGAAAGTCGGCGGGAATGATTCCCTTCTTGCCTTCTTCCTGAATACATTCTTCGTCGTATATATCCATATCGAGGTAGGTTCCGTGCTCTTTGGCCAGCGCAATTCCCTCGTCGTCAATCAGCGTCGCATGTTCGACGGAGGCCACGCCCGCGCGAATCGCGTTCTTGATTCCCTGCGCGTTGTGCGCGTGCGCGGCAACACGCAGTCCAAAGCTGTGCGCTTCGTCGACTGCGGCTTGCAACTCTTCTAGAGTGAACTCGGTCGAGTTCGGGCTGCTGCCGTGGGTCAACACGGCTCCTGTGGAGAGCACTTTGATGTGGTCCGCGCCGTTGTGGGCCAGTAAGCGCACCTTTTGGCGAACCTCCCATGGACTATTCGCCTCGCCGTAGTGCAAGTCCCATGGCAACTGAATGTCGGGGGCCTGGCCCGTCATCGCTCCGGCACCGCCTGTGATTGTGATGTATGCACCCGCCACGTACATGCGAGGACCGATGATGTCTCCCCGGGCAATCGCGTCGCGCAGCGCGACGTCGTTGAGCGCACGATATGTGCCTACGTCGCGCACGGTGGTAATACCGGAAAGCAACGTGGCGCGAGCGTTCGGCACGGATTCGAGCACGATATGCGAAGCGGTTTTACTGAGCACATTGAAGGGCTCGCCATTCTGCAGCGCGTTTCCGTCGGCAAGGTGGGTGTGGCAATCGATCAAACCCGGCAGGACCGTCTTGTCTGAGAGGTCAATCCACTTCGCATCGGCGGGAATGTGCAGTTCCCTGCCCACTGCGACGATCTTGTTGCCTTCGATCAGGATCTGTTGATCTGTCAGCACCGTGCCTGAATCTGGATCGATCAGCCGGCCAGCTTTCAACACGATCACTTGCGCGGGCGTAGAGACACTGAGAGCCAACGCCCAAAGAACCAAAAGCAGTTTTTTCACGAAATCCCCCGGAAAGGTTCGTAGCCTTTTATGCTGAATCAGTCTGCGGCAAGACCGCTTCGGAGTCCACTCTTCAAATCCGCTGCCAACAACTGGTGAAACAGCTGCTCTCCTGCTTCACGGCGAGCCGACAGTCGTCCCGCTCCGTAGGCGCGCGATTTCAGGCCACGCTGAACGGCCTCGCAAATTCCGAGGTCTTCGTCCTGAACGCGATTGCCGACGGCTACACTCTCCTCGTTGTAAGCGCGTGAAGCTTCGCTCACATCACTGAAATAGAAATCGAAGATCACGCGGGAATGATCCACATCGATCGGGATTACGAGGTTCGTATCCAGGTAGCCCTCATAGCAATTGAACATGAAGTTGGGATGCAGCCAAAAATACCAGGCGCGATCGCCCTTGCGCGTCGATCCGGTTGCGGCATCCTCGTCAGAACTCACCATCGGACTCGACTGCAGGCAATATCGGCCGTCGTTTTCGATCGTGTATTGCTTGTAATCGAGAACGGAGCTGAGGCCTTTATGCAGATGCGGCACATGGTATCCGCCATCGAGGTAGTTGTCGACGAAAACTTTCCAGTTGCAGTGGATGTCATAGGTCTTACTGGTGAAGTAATGGAGCTTGCTCAGGCCAAGCGGAGCGACCCGCGCGGCCAGCCCTCCGAGAAACTGAGCGAGCGGCACGGCCTGCGGATCCAGATTGACAAAAACGAACTGCTCCCAGGTTTCGACCTTCACCGGGACCAACCCATTGTCTTCGCGCTTGAAATTCTTGACGCCCTCGAACTCAGGCATGCCCTTGAGCGTGCCGTCGAGTCCGTAATTCCAGCCGTGGTACGGACAATGGAGAATCGATGCGAGGCCGCAGCGCTCGCTCACCACCGCCGCGGCATGGTGACGGCACACGTTGTAAAAGGCGCGCAGGACGCCATCGTTGCCGCGCACAGCGACCAGTGGCTCACCAGCCACGGTCGCTGTCACAAACTGGCCAGGCTTTGCCACCTGATCGACACGCCCCATTACTTGCCAGGTTTTCGAGAACACGGTCAGCCGTTCCAGCTCTGCGATGCGGGCGTCAACATACCAGGGCGCGGGAATCGTCGAGGCCTCTGCCAGAGGGGCTCTCGCGTCGTAGCTGGCGATGATCTGCTCCAATCTGCTATTCAAGGCTTGTTCCCTTGCGCATGTTCCGAGCCGATCGCGCGCCGTAGCAAATCGACAAACTGCTCGATGCGCGCTTCTTTTTTCTCCGGTACGGGACCGGTCTTTCGAAACAGTCCGGGATCCAATTCCTCGGTGAGCAGCGCATCCTGAAAGCGATCCATGGTCCATTCCAGAATGGAACCGATCATGTCAACATCGAGGTCTGAACGCAACTCACCGCGCTGAACGCCAAAACTCACGAAGTCGTGCCAGCCATAGGGGTCTTCGGTCACCAGGAAGCGGTTGATCTCCCGCCGGAGCGCAAGGTCGGTGCCGTAATTGCCGACAAGATAAATGCGGTAGGAAACCCAGTTATCACGCACCATGTTCTCGGTCCGTCCCAGCCAGTACCGCAAAATTTCAAAGAACCCCCGCTCCTGCACCTCCGCCGGAGCCTGCATGTATTTGGGAAACGATTGGACTGCTTTCTTATAGGCTTCGAAAAATAGGCCGTCTTTGCTCTTAAAATGCTGGAACACCGATCCCTTGGCAATTCCCAGTTGTCCCGCAATGTCTTCCACGCGCGCGGCGCTGTAACCGCGCTCCGCAAAGTGGCGGATCGCCACTTCGACGATTCGACCTCGCTTCGCCTCCGAGCGCGGACGCGGCTTGCCGTCTCTGCGCAACTGCGCTGGTTTTGCCAAACTGCTTGTAATTCCCTCCAAAACAGGCCCCCTCAGTGCTTATTTTGACCCTAGGTCAATGCAAAGATATAGCAAGTTAACCGATTTATCAAAGGCTGTTCTTATACGTTCGATGATCCCCCATGAAACTGCCTGAGTTTTTTGACCTGCGGTCAGCGCCGGTTATAAACGAATGATTCCCTCCGCATCGTTCACGAAACGAAAACGTCTAATGAAAGTCTAATGTTCTCAGCGCAATCTCAGGAGACTTCCCGTGAATGAAACCACCCAGCAATACACCCAGCGACTTCTCAGCTACACCGACAGTGAGGAGCCGCTGAAAGTGCAAGCCGCCACGCCGAGGAAACTCGAACGCCTCGTCAAAGGCGTGAGCACCGCGAAACTGCGCAAGCGGCCTGCGCCCGACAAATGGTCCGTTGCGGAAATTCTCGCTCATCTTGCCGATGGCGAGATCGTGATCGGCTGGCGCATGCGTTCCATCCTCGGCGCGCCAGGAACGCAAATTCAGGCCTATGACCAGAATGCGTGGATCGAAGCCCTGCACTACGAGAAACGCGATCCGCGTAAGGACCTGCTCCAGCAACGCATCCTTCGCGAAGCCAACCTGGCCCTGCTGAAAACGCTAACGCCGGAGCAATGGAAGCAATTCGGCACGCACTCCGAGCGCGGACAGGAAAGCATCGAGCGCATCGTCCGCATGGTGGCAGGCCACGACCTGAACCACCTTCAGCAGATCGAGCGCATCCTCGCGCCCAAGAGGAAATAAATTATTGGGGAAATTTACTTTCGGGGAACGGAATTCTACGCCAAGGCTCGCCGGCGGAGAACCCACTTGTGGATAGTGACGGTTTTTAAACTACCAAATTACAAAATTACCAATTACCCAATCTTCCTACGAGCTTCCAATCCATATCCCCGCAATAAACACCAGCACTCCGCCCACCACCACCTGAAACGCCGCCGACAGCAGGGGAGTATCCATATATCGGTTTCGAATCCACGCGATCGCTCCCAACTCGAATGCGACCACAATCATTGCGGCGATGAACGCTGCGTGGAAATTCGGAATCAAGAAAGGCAGGGTATGTCCGATCCCGCCCGCGGCAGTCATCAATCCCGTCACGGCGCCGCGCAGCACCGGACGTCCTCGTCCCGTCAGCGACCCGTCGTCTGACAGCGCCTCGGCAAACGCCATCGATATCCCCGCGCCGATCGAAGCCGCCAGCCCGACCAGAAATGCGTCCTTGCTGCTGCGCGTCGCAAAGGCCGCGGCAAACACTGGAGCCAGGGTTGAGACCGATCCGTCCATCAGGCCGGCCAACCCGGGCTGCACGATCTGCAGAACAAACAATCGGCGCTGCGCTTCTTCTTCCGATTTCTTGTCGTCCGGCGTGATCTCTTCTCCCAGAGCCTCTGCGGCGTTCTGGTGCTTGCGTTCCACTTCTTCGAGATCTCCCAGGAGTTTTCTGATCCCGGCGTCCGAAACTTGCGTGATAGCCTTTTTATAGAACTGGCGCGTCTCCAGTTCCATGAGCTCAGCCTGTTTTCGAACGTCTGCAATCTTGAGAGGACGCGTCAGCCAAAAAGGTCGGCGCTGAATGAATCCCTTGACATCCTGCCGCCGCATGAGGGGAATGTGTTCTCCGAAGCGCGCGCGATAAGTCTCAATCAGCGCGGCCCGGTGTCCCGACTCTTCCTTCTGCATGTCATCAAACAACTTCGCTGTCGCTGGATAGGTGTCGCGCAGCCCATCGGCGAAATCCGCATAGACGCGACCGTCTTCTTCTTCAAATGCAATCGCCAGCGCCAGAATTTCGCGCTCGGATAAGTCTTTAAACTTTCGAGCCATGCCGCGAACTCCTCCTCACGTGCCCTGCCCTGCTACAAACCGGGAGGCGAGCAGAAAATCATAGCTGAAGCACGAGGTTGACGCAGTAGGTTTCTGATTTCTGTGATCATTGAACGAAATCCTGCGCTGAAGTTATCCGGCAAATCTTGCATTCCCGCTGGCCTGCAGACTTTGCCCGCCGCGACTCTCCGGCGTCATGACGGGCACGTAACCCGCTCAAAACTATAGCGCTTATGTTTTTCGAGGGAATGGAATCGCGGATGCTACCTCTTCTGTGTTCCACGATGAACGTTGCGGTCTGCGCGGTACGCGGAATGCAGTTCTATCTTCAGCGCGAGGGAAATCTATGTCTGTCTCGGGAATTTTCGGAAGTAGTTTCAGCAATAGCCAGAACGTTTCCGCCACGAATTACCAACTGCAGAACTCAGAATTTCAGCAACTCGGCCAGGATCTCACGTCGGGAAATCTCTCGGCGGCGCAGTCCGATTTTGCGACATTGCAGCAAGCGTTCACGCAGTCGTCGGCCGTTTCT
>JBELAC010000258.1:0-9310 GCA_049509215.1 Terriglobales bacterium | reverse complement strand
GAAGAGCACTCTGTCCAAACGCTGGTGCCGCGTCAGGAGATGACTGGCGCAGATCGTTCCTGGGCGCAGCAATACCAAGTTGACGACATTCTGCGCTATTCGCGCGGTTCGCGAGAGACTGGTATTCAGAAGGGCGAATACACGCGCGTCAAGAGCATCGATACGCAAAACAATCGGCTCACAGTGTTGCGCGCCGATGGGAGTGAAACGATCTATGACCCCCGCCGCCAGATGGGCGTGTCTGTCTATCGGCAACAGGAGAAGGCATTCTCGGTTGGAGACCGTATCCAATTCACCGCCCCCAATCACGAGTTGAAGATTGCGAACCGTGAACTCGGCATAGTGGAAAGCATCGCACCGGACGGCGCGATGCGGTTGAAGCTCGATAACGGGCGCAGTATGGACTACGAGCCCCAACGTCATCCGCATCTCGACCACGGCTATGCCGTTACCAGTCATTCCAGCCAGGGACAGACCGCCGAACGAGTACTCATTCACGTCGATACGGATCTCGCGGCAAAGGACTTGCTTAATAGTCGCATGGCATATGTAGCTGTCTCGCGTGGCAAGTGGGACGCGCAGATCTTTACAAATAGCCGTGAGAAACTGCCAAAGATTCTCGGTCACGATGTCTCGCACAAGAGCGCACATAAGCCCGAACAGGCGACTGCGCCAATACAGCAGCAGGAGGCCGCGGGGTCACTGCAGCCAGAGAAGAATCTGAGTCTCGGCTTAGGCATATGACATTAATCAGCGGAATCAACGACACCTCACGCGGGAAGGCAATGATGGGCGCAGAGTCAATTGATAGAAAACCAATCCAGAACACGAGCCAAGCGGCACTTGCCTTGGAGCGGCATTACTCCGTCGCCGAAGTAGCGAAGCTGTGGGCACTGAGCGAAAAAACCATCCGCCACATGTTTGAAGACGAGGACGGCGTAATCAATTGGGGCGCACCCGAAACACGCCGCAAGCGTCGCTACCGCACACTTCGCATTCCAGAGAGCGTGTTACACCGCGTTCACCGAAAGCTACGTGCGGCCTAACAACACCTGGTGTTCCAGTAATCTCAGGCAGACCTGGCGGAAGATCAGTCCCAGGCTCACGATCTCCGTACTCATCCAGAGGTTTCGCATGATGGTCGTCAACCTCACGCGACTCGTTGCAGTAACCATGAAAAATTACACAAGCTTGGATATCGGATATTGCTGTTGACTGAAACGCGTCCTCACCATTGTCCACCGAAGGTTGCGTCGAGCAAGCTCAGCATCGACCCTAGCGGAAGGACCAGGTTCGTAGGCAATCTTCACGCGCTTCGGAGATTTGCTTGTTGAGGATTCTCTGCCGTTATCGAGAGCGCTCCAGGCCTTTCGAACATTGGCTGCGAGCTGTTCCTGCCGAGCCTTGACCCACGGAGCGTAGTGCTTCTCGGTGATCTTCACGCTCTTGTGACCAAGTAGGATCGAGACCTGTTCCAGCGGCACACCGGCTAGTAGCATCTCGACCGCGAATGTGTCTCGAAGCATGTGCGGATGCGCACGTTTCAACGAGCCATCATCGCTGCGGAGATCAGCAATCTTGAATAGTCGTCGAAAGCTTCGCTGCCAATTGCCAACTACGGATTTGGGCGAGCCGTTGCCAGACCAAAAGAAGTACCGCGGATTCGGGCTTGGGCCAGGCGGAATGTTTCTGAGGGCCTCAGCCACATCCGGAGGAAGCGGAACGTAGACTGGACTGCCAGTTTTGGCTCGATACAAAAACAATTCGCCGTGTTCATTGAGCCGACGCCGTTCTAGAGTGACCGCGTCTCTGATCGCCAGCCCACTCCAGCGCATTAGCAATGTGAGAATGCGAAGCCGAGTTGCCTGATTTCTGCATTCCACCCAGCCCTTGGGCTGATAGATGTATGTTGCGTCCAGAATTCTGTCGAACTCAGATTTTGGAAAGTAGTCCGTGGGCGGGCCATCCGCTCTAATTCGACCCAACAAAACAGCGGGATTGGACTTGATCCAGCCCAGTCGCAGACAGTAGTAGAAAAATCCGATCAATCGCTCCTGTTTCTTTTTCTTCGCAAGGGGCCCATCGGTCCAGGTATCACGAAAGGCCTCCAGGTCGGCTGTTGTGATCTCAGTGATGTGTGTGAACCCAAAGGAAGTGGCCCATGCGAGGAACTGCTTCTCAAAGATTGTGGTTAGCTTGCCCAGGGTGGAGTCGGCGAGATTCTCGTTACGCTTGCTGTTGAGAAATCGTGCCACAGCCTCTTTGACCGTTACGAGGGTGGGTTTCGGCCGAGCGGCTTCCTTAAGGCCTTCCTTCTTTGCCTCAAATTCCTCCTCCAGTTTGCGTTTGAAGTCTTCTGCCTTTTCCCAACTTCGGGTCTTGGCGCTACGTCGGATGAAGGGACCATCAGATCCTAGTAAGCCGTTGATCCACTTGGGACAGCGGCAGCGCTTGTAGTTGATATCGTCGGAAGGGCAGGGAGGATAGTGGCGGGAGTAAACCGAGAGCATGGAGTCAGCACCTTTGCCGAATCCATTGTACGTTTATTGTACGATTTTTTCCATCATCTTGTAAACAGTGTATTATCAATTGAACCCGCGTCCGAAAATGTTACTGGACAGGAGAACTACATGCTTATTCGCGTTCATGCCTTGGGCATTACCCCAAGACGTTCGCGGCGCCGGCTCAGAACGGACAAGAAACCGGAGACGCTAGCCTGAGATCTTAGCCTCCCGCCCCAGACGTAGACGGGAAGAGCGGCCCTCTGTGTGACGCTCTTTCACAGCCCAAGGGCGAAGCTGCGGAGAGCGGTAGCCTAATTAATTAGGCTGCGTATGCCATCTGTTGATTGGCAATTATCATTTTGCACGCGATTAACGGGTGTGTGCACCACGGCATGCCTCCTGGCCGCAAGCATCTCCGTCGAATCCGGGACGCCCCCACTGGTGGGACTGGCCAGCAAAGAACTGGAACCATCTTACACCTCATTGGATGTTGGGCCGGCGGGCTTGGGTTCTTGGGAGTCGCCCATGGTTTTCTGAATCCAAGGGTTGGGGGACCCCTGCTCACGCCTTTTAAACAGATACACCTATTTGAATCAATGTTGTACGAGGAATATTCCAGGCAAAATATGAAGTCGGGTTAGGGCGCGACACAGCCATCGGAATTTTGGCCGATGGGGATGGCCGAGGTGGAGAGGAATTTTGTCGGGTCGGTGACCGAGGTTGCAGTCAGAGTGACGGTGCTCGCGGTGGTTGGCGAGGTATAAGTGATGGGCTCAGTGCTTGCTGAAAATTGCGTTGGGGAGAAGCTTCCGTCTCCGCAGCCTGTACCGGTACAGACGACGGTCCATTTGACACCTTGGTTTTTGGAGTCGTTGGCGACGGTAGCGGCAACTCCGCACGGATCATTGGGGGTCATGGCAGTGGGTGGGGTGAAGCCGGGCGTGAAGGTGACTGCGATGGCGGGCGGGGTGGAGTTCTGGTTGCCGCAAGCGGACAGCACCGCGACGGCGACCGTTATCGGAAACAATAGGCCGAGAAATCTAAGGGTTGGAAAGGCCCGAAAGGTGGGAAGTTTTCGTGGGAAGTAGTTTGGATGCGAGACTTCTGGTGACGTTGGCATTGGTTCGGTGAAAAGGGAAGTCTAGCATGGGTGCCTCGGCACGGACGAATGCGGTTGCGTGCTCACGATGGGCGACCCGCGAAACGTTGATGGGCGAACTGACCGAATGGGAAGAATGCGCTGCGGTCGCGGATAGACAATCGAAGTGGGTAGGGGTCTTTCGACTCCGCAGATGCTTCGCTGCGCTCACATCTGCTGCGCTCAAGATGACAAATCTGGCGCGTGCGCGCTTCCCCTCTGCAGAGTTACTTCTTCGGATGGGATGTGCTGAAGGAAAGCTGGGTGACAAGAAGCTTGCCTTCGTCGCTATCCAAGAGAATGAGACTCAAGTTGGTACCGACGCCACGTCCGCCGAGATCCATGGCTGCGAAGTAATACTCCCCTCCCGCCTCGGCGATGAAATGGGCGGCGGCAACTTTACTGTCGAACGTGCTTTGCCAGTTCGCGCAAAGGTGATGAACTCCGGGATCGATGGAAATGTAGAAGTAGGAGTCGCCGTGCGTTGCTCCGGCCCATTTGCCGTCGATGCCCATTCGGGTAGTTGGGCGCGGGCGCGCTCCATATTCAGAATCGTCCTGGATGAAATACAGCAGCGCTTTTCCGGCTTCGGGCTGGACGGGGTGCAGCTCTTTATCGGTTTTCACATCGAATTTGGTTTCTGGATCGCCGCAGGCGGGAGGGTCTAGACTAGCCGGCCTATTCTGGGCGAAGGCCAACGATGCGAACAAGAGGACTGTGGAAAATAGAACTGAGAACGGGGCTTTGGTCATGATCGTCGCTCCTGAGAGGTTGCGGAAAAAGTCACCTCAGCGGCTAAAGCCGCCCTAAAAGCAAGGCTGTTATCGCAGCGGTAAACCGCTGTGCCACCCAAAAGCAAAACCTTATTGGGCGAAAAGAGAGATCGAGCAACAAAGACGATCTAATCGTATCGCTCATTGCAACATCGACCGCATAGAGATTTGTAATGCTGGTATCGAATTTTGTAATCCTATGGGAAGCATTGCTGGTTTTGCGCGTGTCGTTTTGCGTCTCGCGCCGATGTCAACAAATTGTCAAATGTGTGTCACTTTCTATTCCGAACTGTGCCAATAAACCGAATCCACGCTAGAGTTTGGGGAGCTGTATGATACTGGCTGTTCGGGCAGGGTAGAGGGCGTTATGCTGAAGAGTTTCGAGGCGGGATCAACGATGGAAGCGGCTCCGGGGACGGGCGAGAAGATTCTGGTAATTGAGGACGACCGGGCAGTTCAGAAAGCGCTGCGCCGGTTATTCGAGTGTGAAGGGTTCAGTGTGGAAGTAGCGGGGAACGGTGCGGAAGGCTTGGAGATGTTTCGGGCAGCGGCTCCTTCGGTACTGGTGCTCGACCTGAGTCTGCCGGGGGTTCCGGGGCAGGATATTTGCCGGGAGATCAACCAGGTGGCTCCGTCGCTGCCGATTATTATTCTGAGCGCGCGCACGGAAGTGATGGACAAAGTGCTGCTGCTGGAACTGGGCGCGCATGATTATGTGACGAAGCCGTTCAGTCCGCGCGAGCTGCTGGCGCGGGTGCGGACAGCGATGCGGCGGCGTGCGACGCAGCCTCCGTTGGCGGCGACGTTCAGTTTTAGCGATGTGAAAGTGGATTTCACGAAGATGGAGTTGCGGCGGGACGGAGTGTTGGTGCCGATGACGTCGCAGGAATTCAAGGTGCTGAAGTTCATGATCCAGAATGCGGAACGCGTTCTTTCGCGCGAGGAGTTGCTGAACCAGGTGTGGGGCTACAAGAATTATCCGAGCACGCGGACCGTGGATAACCATATATTGCGGCTGCGGCAGAAGCTGGAGAAAGACAGCGCGAATCCGCTGCATTTTCGGACCGTGCATAGCGCGGGGTATAAGTTTGTGCCGTGAAAATCGGGTGATCGGGTTATTTTGCCATCGGACGATCGAAAAGCACACATCGGTTCTTGATGACCTGGTAACCCTTCGGCCAGACAATTTTGATTCTCGAATCACCCGATGACCCGACCACTCAATGACCCGATTCTCTGGAATTCGGCTACGGACCAAGTTTCTGCTCTCGATGGTGGCGGTTTCGGCAGCGCTGACGTTCACAACGTTGCTGGTGGTGCAGCACACGGTGCAGCAACAGGTAAGAGTCGGAATTCAGCGGGACCTGCAGAATTCTGTTTCCGCGTTTCATAACTTCCAAAGACAAAGAGAAACGATGCTGGAGCGCTCGGCAGCGCTGCTGGCGGATTTGCCGACCGTGCGGGCGATGATGACGACGCGCGATGCGGCGACCATTCAGGACGCGTCGCGCGACTTGTGGCACACGGCGGGGAGCGATTTGTTGCTGCTGGCCGATGGCTCGGGGCGGGTAGTAGCTCTGCAGGCCGCGCCGCAGGAGATCACGGTGCATGACGGGCAGGAATTCTTTCCGCAGATCATGACCCGGGAAGAAACGCGGCACTGGTGGTATGTCGAAGGACATCTCTACGAAGTTTTCCTTCAGGATATTTATTTTGGTCCGAGGAGCGAGCACAAGGTGCTGGGATACCTCGTGCTCGGTTATGAGATTGACGATCGGTTCGCGCGCGAATTGAGCCGGATTTCTGCGAGCGAGGTGGCGTTCCGGTACGGTGATGCGATTGTGCGGAGCACGCTGAAACCTTCGCAGGAGTTGGAGTTGCTGAAGGTGGCGCCGCGCAGCGCGGCGGGAGGGATGCTGGAGTCGGACCAGATCCGGCTGGGCGAGGAACGATTTCTGGCGACGTCGGTGGATCTGCCGTCGCCGTCGGTCATGGCGGGCGCGCCGGAACTCAATCTATGGGTGCTGAAATCGTTCGATCAGGCGACGGCATTTTTGAGCAGCCTGAATGGACTGCTGCTGGCGTTGGGGTTGGCGGCTCTGCTGGCCGGAAGCTTGCTGGTTTTTCTGATTTCGCAGGCGTTTACGCGTCCGCTGGAAAGCCTGGTGGCGTGCGTGCGCGCGCTGGAGTTGGGAGATTACGCGTATCCGCTGGAGGTGCGAGGCGGGGACGAAGTCGCGGAAGTGACGGCAACATTCGACCGCATGCGGACGAATCTGCAGAAGACGCAGCGCGAATTGCTGGATGCGGAACGATTGGCGACGATTGGGCGGATGGCGAGTTCGATCTCGCATGATCTGCGGCATTCGCTGGCAGCGGTGATGGCGAACGCGGAATTTCTGTGCGAGAGCAATCTGACTCCGGGACAGCGCGAAGACTTGTATGCGGAAATACGGGTTGCGGTCGAGCAGATGACGGACCTGATTGAGTCGCTGCTGGAATTCTCGCGGACGAGAGAGTCATTGCGGCCGTCGTATGGCGATGTGAGGTCAGCGGTGGATCGTGCGGTGCAGGGAGTAAAGGCGCATCCGGAGTTCCAGCGGATTCGGATTCGAACGACGAGCGAGGGATTGACGGAAGGATGGTTCGACTTCAAAAAGTTGGAGCGAGCGTTATTGAATCTGCTGCTGAATGCCTGCGAGGCAGTGCCGCGGGAATCGGGCAGGATTGAGATTGGACTGCGGCGCGTGGGCGAAAAGCTCGAGATTCGCATTGAGGACAACGGGCCCGGGATCGCCGAAGCGGTGCGCGAGAAATTGTTCGATCCGTTTGTCAGTTACGGCAAGGAGAACGGGACCGGGATGGGGCTGACGGTGGTGCAGAAGATTTTGCAGGACCATGGCGGGGACGTGGTGGTGGAGCAGACATCGAGCTCGGGGACGACGTTCCAGATCAACATTCCGTTAAGCCCGGCGCCGGAAAATGTTCTGGCGGCGAAGCGCGGGGCGTAAGAGATCGACATCAGGTTGTGTGGGAGGGGAAATGGGTACTTGGCGCGGGTTCGAGTTCTTGCGGTGGCGGAGTCGGGTCGAGCTGCGCTCGACTGAACAGCCAGGGGCTGTGCCTACGCAAACCAGGTGGCGGCGGGTCGCTGCTCTTATGCTAGCGGCGGGCTTGAGTGCGTCCCAGCCTGCGGTCGGGCAGGAGACTGCGAAGCGGCCGGACGTGCCGAGTGAGGACGCGGCTTCCAGGAATTCTCTGAGCGACGCGGTGCGCGCCTTGGGCGAGCAGGTGCGGGAGCTGCAGGCATCGATGGCGGCGATGCGGTCGGAGTCGCAGCAGGCGCGCGCGGAGACGCAAGAGCTGCGGCGGGAGATCGAGGAGTTGCGCAGCGCGGGTTCGGAGCAAAAACCCGCAGTGCTGGAGGCGGTTGTCAGAACGAACGTGAGCCCGAGCTCGGGCATCAGTTCGAAGAGCGGAGATTCGATCGGTCAATCCGCGGCATTGCAGGACAATGATCAAGACGAACAGAAAAAAGCCAGCCACGCGGCCAGCCTGGAAGAGCAATACGAGTTGCTGAGCGGAAAAGTCGACGACCAGTATCAGACGAAGGTGGAGAGCGCGTCGAAATATCGCATGCGTATCTCTGGCCTCGTACTGATGAATACGTTCAGCAATCAAGGGTATGTGGACAACATCGATTTGCCGGCGCTGGCGTTGGCGCGTCCGGCGGGGGATTCGGGTGGGAGTTTTGGAGCGACGCTGCGGCAGTCGGAGCTCGGGTTCGAGGTATTCGGGCCGCGCGTGGCCGGGGCAAGAACGCGCGCGGATCTGCAACTGGATCTGGCGGGTGGTTTTGCGTCCATTCCGAATGGGATTGACTCTGGGCTGGTGCGCTTGCGGACGGCGACCATGCGGATGGATTGGGAGAATACGTCGCTTGTGGTCGGACAGGATGGACTTTTCTTCTCGCCGAGTTCTCCGACATCATTTGCGACGCTGGCCGAGCCTGCGCTTTCCTACGCGGGGAACTTGTGGAGCTGGGTACCGCAAATTCGAGTCGAACACCGGGTCGCATTGGGCGAGAAATCGAGCTTGCTGTTTCAGGGAGGGATTCTCGATCCGGTGAGCGGGGAAGTGCCGGGAACGGGACCGTATCGTGCTGCGGGGCCGGGCGAAGAGTCGCGGCAGCCGGCGTATGGCACGCGGGTGGCGTGGATGCATGAGGTTTCAGGGCAGCCTCTGCGTTTGGGCGTGGGAGGATTCTATAGCCGTCAGGCTTATGGGTTTGGGCAAACGGTGGACGCGTGGGCGGCGATGAGCGATCTGGAGATTCCGCTCGGGGCGCAATTATCGTTGAGCGGGAAGGTCTATCGCGGAAAAGGCTTGGGTGGCCTTTATGGCGGAATCGGGCAGAGCGTGCTGTTCAGCGGCACACCCGGAAGTCAGTATACGGAGTCGATCGGGGTGAATTCGGTGGGAGGCTGGGCGCAACTGAAATATCGCCCGACGACGAAGCTGGAACTGAATGCTGCGGTAGGGATTGATAATCCGTATGCGGCCGACCTGGAGTATTTTCCATACGCGCAGTCGTATGCAGGGGAGCCGGTGGCGCGAAACCATGCCGGTTTTGTAAATTTCATTTATCGTCCGCGGTCGGACTTGCTGTTTTCGGCCGAGTACCGGCGGATCATGACCGACTCGCTTTTCAATGGCTCAGCCAGCGCGGGACATTTGAATTTGATGATGGGGGTGCTGTTCTGAGTTTTGATCTGGAATTGAGAGGAAGCGGGCGACCGCGCTTGTTACCCCCACAAGAGGTTTGGCACGAAGGTTTTTCGCGGGCGAGGAGCCCGCGCCACATTTAGAAACGGAGCAATGAAGCAGCCAAGACA
>JBELAC010000257.1:0-6731 GCA_049509215.1 Terriglobales bacterium | reverse complement strand
GGGTTGTGCTTCTGCAAAACCTTCGTGATCGCCGCCGTCAACGTCGTCTTCCCGTGGTCAATGTGTCCAATCGTCCCTACGTTGCAGTGCGGCTTCGTCCGCTCAAATTTTTGCTTCGCCATAACGCAGCTCTTAGCTCCTAAGCCTTTAGCTTCTAGCTCAAAACCAAACCTTCTTCTTCGCCGTCCTGACGCTCGTAGTAAGCGCCCAAAAACTGCTCTCTCTCGACCAATCCACTTGAAAGAATCCAGCTTTGAAACCGCTCGTACTCCATCTGGGACTGCGAACGAAAATTCTCAAAATCTCGATGCCAGGCCCAGAGATCTCTCACTCGATACTGTCGAGACGCCGGAACCTCGCACCACAACTCAGTTCCCAGGTAGCCATTGGCCTCATACAAAATTCTCGGCCAAACACCACCCGCACCGAAAACCGCTTCCAAATCCACCTGCCGGCCATCCGTCGCCCAAAATCTGCGATCGGCAACGAACCGCAGTCCGCACTGTCAACGCGGCGCTGCTTTCCCTTGAGTCTTGGCGATAATCTCTTCCGCCACGTGACGCGGGGCTTCCTCATACCGCGCAAAATGCATTGAATACTCGGCGCGCCCTTGCGTGGATGAACGCATATGCGTCGCGTAGCCAAACATCTCCGCCAGTGGAACGATGGCCTTGATCACTTGCGAACCAGCGCGGTGCTCCATGCCTTCGATCCGTCCGCGACGCGAACTCAGGTCGCCCATGATCGCCCCGGCGTAATCTTCAGGAGTCACGACTTCGACCGCCATCACCGGCTCCAACAGCACCGGCGAAGCCTTGCGGGCCGCTTCTTTGAACGCCATGGAACCGGCGATCTTGAACGCCATTTCGTTGGAGTCAACGTCGTGGTAGCTGCCGTCGTACAGGGTCGCCTTCACGTCCACCATCGGATAGCCGGCGAGAATGCCGCCTTCGAGCGCTTCGCGAATGCCCTGATCGATCGGCTTGATAAATTCCTTGGGCACCGATCCGCCGACGATGTCGTTGACAAACTCGTAGCCCAGTCCCGCCGGTTGCGGATCGAGGCGAACCTTGGCATGGCCGTATTGGCCCTTACCGCCGGTCTGCCGGATGTACTTGCCCTCGGCTTCCGAGTGCTTGCGAATCGTCTCGCGATATGCGACCTGCGGCTTGCCGACGTTGGCTTCCACTTTGTATTCGCGCATCATGCGGTCGACGATGATTTCCAGGTGCAACTCGCCCATACCACTAATGATCGTCTGTCCGCTATCGGGATCGGTGTGAACTTTGAAGGTAGGATCTTCCTGCGCCAGTTTCGCCAGCGCCATGCCCATCTTTTCCTGATCGGCTTTCGTCTTCGGCTCAACCGCAACCGCAATGACCGGCACGGCGAACGTGATCGACTCGAGCGTAATCGGATGCTTCTCCTCGCAGATCGTGTCGCCCGTCGAGACGTTTTTCAGTCCAACCACCGCGCAGATATCTCCCGCCAGAATTTCCTGGATGTCTTCGCGCTTATTGGCGTGCATCTTCAGCAAGCGGCCAATCCGTTCGTGCCGCTGGGTGCGCGAGTTCATCACCGACTCGCCCGACTTCAGCGTTCCCGAGTAAACACGAATGAACGTCAACTGGCCGACAAACGGGTCCGCCATAATCTTGAACGCCAGAGCCGAAAACGGCTCTTTGTCGTCGGCCAGGCGCGTAATCGGCTGTCCGTTATCGGGATTCAGACCGTGCGTTTCCTTGGTATCAAGCGGGGAGGGCAGATAATCCACCACCGCGTCCAGCAAGGGCTGTACGCCTTTATTCTTGAACGCCGTTCCCACAACCACCGGAAACAGTTTCAGCGCAATTGTGGATTTGCGCAGCGATGCCTTCAACTCCGCCGCGGAAATCGCTTCGCCTTCCAGGAACTTGTGCAGGATCTCGTCGTCGTTCTCGGCAACGGTTTCGACCAGTTGCGTATGAAACGCCTCCGCCTTTTTCTGCAGTTCGGCGGGAATCGCTTCGGTTTCGTATTCCGCACCCATCGCCTCGTCATTCCACACAATGGCCTTCATGTCGACCAGGTCGATCACGCCACGAAACTTGTCTTCTTGTCCGATAGGGATTTGAATCGCCACGGGCTTGGCATTGAGGCGCTTGCGGAGGGTATCGACGGCATGCTCGAAATCGGCACCCATCTTATCGATTTTGTTAATAAAGCAAATGCGCGGGACGCCGTATTTATCGGCCTGGCGCCAGACTTTTTCCGACTGCGGCTGCACGCCATGCACGGCGTCAAACACCGCGACCGCGCCATCGAGCACGCGCAGCGAGCGTTCCACCTCGGCCGTGAAATCCACGTGGCCGGGCGTATCGATAATGTTGATGCGAATGTCGCGCCAGGTGCAGGTCGTGGCAGCGGAAGTAATGGTGATTCCGCGCTCCTGCTCCTGCTCCATCCAGTCCATGATGGCCGTGCCTTCATGCACCTCTCCGATGCGATGCGTCTTTCCCGTATAAAACAGGATGCGCTCGGTCGTAGTGGTCTTCCCGGCATCGATGTGAGCCATGATGCCGATGTTCCTGCAACGCTCTAATGGGACTGTTCTGGGCACGACTCTTAACTCTTTCTGGGCTCCAACTGCTCAATTTTGTAACTTTGTAATCGGGTAATTTGGCAATTTAACGGCAATGACCGTGGGGTTCTTAAATTACAAAATTCCCCGATTACCAAATTACAAAATCTCTACCACCGATAATGCGCAAACGCCTTATTGGCTTCCGCCATGCGATGCACATCTTCTTTTTTCTTGATCGCAGCGCCCTTGCCATTCGCGGCATCGAGCAATTCGTTCGTCAGCTTGTCGATCATGCCTTTTTCGCCACGGCCGCGCGCGTAGCTGACAATCCAGCGGATCGCAAGCGACGTACGACGGTCCGGCGCCACCTCGATCGGCACCTGGTAGTTCGCGCCACCGACGCGACGGGTCTTCACTTCGAGCAGCGGCTTGGCGTTCTCGACTGCCTTCGTGAACAGCTTCAAAGGCTCGTCGCCGCCCTTTTCCTGCAGTTTCACCAGCGACTTATAGAAAATGTTCTCAGCGGTGGACTTCTTGCCCTGCCACATCATCGAGTTGATGAACTTTGTCACCAGGTCCGATCCGTAGACCGGATCCGCCTCAACCGTCCGCTTCGCGATATGTCCTTTTCTTGGCATTTCAGCTTCTAGCTCCTGGCTGCGAGCGTCAGGCTCCAGCCGAAGACGCGGCAAGCCGCGTCTCTACTACGCTTTCTTTGCGCGCTTCGTACCGTACTTCGAGCGACCCTGATTGCGTCCGGTAACTCCGGTTGCATCCAGCGTCCCGCGCACGACGTGGTAGCGCACACCGGGCAGATCCTTCACACGGCCCCCGCGGATCAGCACAATGGAATGCTCCTGCAGGTTGTGGCCAACACCGGGGATGTATGTTGTGACTTCAATTCCATTCGTCAGCCGGACGCGAGCCACTTTCCGCAAAGCTGAGTTCGGCTTCTTGGGCGTCTGCGTGTACACGCGGGTGCAAACTCCGCGCTTTTGCGGACACGACTGCAGCGCCGGACTGGCCGTCTTGTATTTCGGCTGCGTCCGTCCGAATTTCACTAACTGATTAAACGTAGGCACTCTCGCCACTCCCAGACGCAGCAAGCTGCGTCTCTGCACATCTCGCACAACCCCGCACTTCCATGAGGACGAGGCTTACCTCATCCCCGGTTCTGGCACAGGCTTCAGCGCCCAGCCATACTCTCCCGCGCAAAACGGCGGTGAGAAATTTTGAGTTCCCGTTTACTAATCGCCGACGACGGTGACGCCACGCCTAACCATGGATCAGGTTCGGAGGCGTTCCGTTTCGTCCGCTACTCCCGCATAGCCTCGCGTGACTCTCGGGCTTCCAGACAGAATCCCAAGCGCAAAGGTTTTCGCAGGACGTTTCAGCGAGGGCGTCCCTGGCCTCACTTCCACCAGGTACGTATTTCTTCACAGCTCAGCCAAGTATTTCCCGGAGCCCGTCTTCCGCGCAGGTTGCGCATTCGACGGGACAGCCGTCCACAGGCATAGCCAGACTTAACTCGCGGAACCTTTTGATAATAACAACTACCCTGCACATCGTCAACCATTGTTCAGAGCATCGAAGAAAACAGGTTTCAAACTTTTAACGCTTCAAGGTTTTGAGGTTTCGACCACTCCACCGAATATCACCGAGTGCCGGCGTCGTTGAAACTTTGAAACTCTGAACCCTTGAAACCTTTGGCTTTACCCTCTACACTGGCAGTTTTCCAATCAACTATACGCTCGCGCCCGCGAATGGGACGCGAGGAGGATGCATGCATCGTTGTAGTTCCGGCTTTTTGCTGACATTCGCGGTCACTCTCATCATTGCTCTCACCGGTTGCCTGGGTAAGAGCACCTCTAACAATGAGGGAAGCGTCCTGACCGTTTCGATCTCCCCGAGCGACAACTTCTCCATGGATGTGGGGAGTACACAGGTGTTCTCCGCGACCGCCACGAACAGCTCCGGTCACACCGTTCTCGGGACGATCACATTCAACGTGACCATCCCTCCGAGCGAGACCGGCCCGGCTCCGATCTCCGTTACCAGCGGCGGCAACGTGTGCGCCGGGAACTGGGATCCCACAGGGTCGATTTGCAGTCCTGGCGCGCCCGGAATCGCCCTCGTCACAGCGGTCGTGAATGGCGTCAGCAGCGCACAAACAACCGTTTACGTCCACTTCCACATTGCCAGCCTTCAGGTTGCGCCCGCCCAGCAACAG
Source organism: Terriglobales bacterium (assembly GCA_049509215.1). Classification (GTDB taxonomy): domain Bacteria; phylum Acidobacteriota; class Terriglobia; order Terriglobales; family Acidobacteriaceae; genus Acidiflorens. The sequence continues at coordinate 1,938 of JBELAC010000257.1, read as the reverse complement.
CAGCCTCCTTATGACTGTTTCTCGCAGGGACAGACATGGCTCTATCAGGCCGTTGCTTTCGACAGCAATGGGAACGACATCACCAATACGATCGGTCCGGTCAATTGGGCGACGACTAACGCAAACGTCTTCAAAACGGCGACCTTGCTCCCCAACATGCCGTTTAACCAGGTTCAAATCACCGCGAACAATCCGGGCATAACCCCGATCTATGCCTTCACCTCCGGCACCACCAGTAACAGCCTTCAACTTACAACCTGCCTGGTGCAATACGTGCGACTGCAGGCCGATGGCTATCCCGGTAGTACGATCAGCGTCAACACTGGCGGCACCATCACTCTTCGCGCTTTTGTCGTCGACACCTTGGGGAATGTCCTGGCCAAACCGCCCCTCACTTGGAGTACCACCAATCCCGAAGTTGTCTCGTTTTCGAGCCTGACCAACTCAACCGGAACCAACAATGCGACCGCACGCGCCAACCTCGGCGGCAGCGCCATCACCGCTTCTTGTACTCCTCCCAGTTGCAACGTCGGCATTCTTCCCGGAATGCCGGTCTACGCCAGCGGCGGTGTGCTGTCTCCAAATAATCCCCAAATCGGCTTTGGCACCATTTCGGTCGATGTAACCACCGCAGCCAAACCTCCTGTCTACGGCGGATGGGCAGCCACAGGCATTTCTCCCACCAGTCCGAACGGCGGCTGCGATAACGCTTCGGGTTGCAATAGCGTCATGTTCCAGATCACGCCCGGCACCGCCAATAACCCGATCATCTCTTCGGCGAACATGAGTCGCACGCCGAATTCGTTCATGTTCAACTATCAGTCAAGTCCTCGCGCTTACTTGGGAAGCAATCAGGGACTCATGTACATTGACGTCAGTTCGTCGTCGGCCAGTGTGACTCCCGTTTCCCAGTCAAGCACACCATGCAATGTCGCTTTGTGCGGTACTGTGCTCGCGATCTCCAATGACGGGAAACAGGTGGTCGTGTCTGACGACGTCTCCACGACTCCCCAGGTCTACATCTATAACAACAGCAACACTTCCTCGACCGATCTCGTGCTGCCCAGCAACCTCGTCGCTACCGCTGCGGCCTTCTCGCCCGATCAATCGAAGATCTTCATTCTTACGAACGCCGGCAGCCTGTACGTCTACTCCACGGTGGACGCCCTCGCGCTGGTGCCGCTCTCGACATCCGGAACCGATGTCGCCTTTTCCGCCGACGGAAGCTTCGCCTATGCCGCAGGAACGAGCGGAGCAGCGGGCGCAGTCGCCGCGTTCTCAACCTGCTCGGTTCCCGGACTTTCGAGCAAGGAATTGGGAAGTGTCGACACAACTGGCGCGCCTCTGCAGATCTTCCCATCTCCCAATGTGCAGGCAACGGCAGACTCCATCACGCAGAACGTTTATGTGCTCTCGCCGCCCAACGTGCAGGCTCTCACCGCGCAGTGGGCGCAGAGCAATGTTCCGGATGGTGAGTATGCTTGCATTCCTCCAACGCTGCAGAGCTTCACTGCCAATCCGACGCTTTACAACCTTGGACAGGGATCATTTATTCCGCTCTACGCGCGTCTGGTCGCCAATGGCAGCGAACTGATCGTCCTGGCGCAAGGGAATCCTTCGGTGCTGATCTTCAACCCGGCGAGCGGAACGACCTCCTCGATTCACCTGACTCGCCCCGGCTATACGAATATTTATCCGCTCGGTGCATCGGCATCGACCGATGGGAGCGAGGTTTGGGTTGCCGCATGCGATCAGTACGATCCCGACGGCACGACCTGCTCCGCCGGATCGGTCCACATCGTGAATACGATCAGCGGAGGCGACTACCAGCAGGTGCCGTACATTAACAACAGCACCAACAATATGTGCAACAACGTCGGAGGCACGCAGCCGCTTTGCGTTGCCAACTTGGTCGCCATCCGACCGCAGTGATCACTT
>JBELAC010000256.1:0-6734 GCA_049509215.1 Terriglobales bacterium | reverse complement strand
ATTTAAGAAGGGCGGACAGGAGTGTCCGACCCACACGATCGGCGCGTAACGATTAGAAGGTAAGGCGCACTCCCAGTTGCGCCGCGAATGGAATCCCTACAGTTGTGCCGGGTCCGAAAAAATCTCCCAATGCGCCCTCGGGTATTTCAAGTTGCTTCAGGCTGGTAATGGGCACGCAGTTGGGATTGCAAATCTCAGTGAACGCATTGGGGTGGTTCGGGTCGCCGGCTTGCACACCCGGAACCTGCGTAATGTTGACCGCATAGTTCGCCCCTGGATTGTTGCGGTTGAAGAGATTAAAGAATTCGGCGAATGGATCGATCTGCCAGCGCTCGTTAATTTTGATGGGACGCGTCACGCGCAGGTCTGACTGTATGTATCCTCGACCCCGGAATTCGTCGAGGCTGGTATAGACGGGATCCCCGCTGTTGTTGAACTCAATCGAAATGCGCCCGCTATTGTCTGCTGTCGTGATCGTGATGGGCCGCGCGCTCTCAAACTGGTTGATGGTGCTCAATTCGAAGCCACCGGGAAGGTGAAGGATCCCTGCAAGCACGAAACGATGGCGGACGTCTTCACCGGAGGGACCGTAGTCGCCCGGCCCAAAGGCGTCGAGCTTTCCAGTATTCGGATTCTGGCAGACGCCATCCACATAGTCGAACAGTTCGCCCAGCACGCATCCCCAGGTTTGCGCTTTGGACAACGTATAGTTCGCGACGAGATTAAAGCGATGCATATTGCCCTGTAGGTGCAGCATCAGGCTGTTATAGCTGGAGCGGTTGTCCGCCTGGAACACGTTGACGTTCGGCACAACACTCTGCTGATCGTTGTCGTAGGTCGGATCGGAAGTGGGAATAAGCGGTGTGAACAGAGTCGAGTCGCTCGCATAGGGGAATGCGCGGTATCCGTGATTGCCCTGTTCATGCACATAATCGGCGCTCGCCATCCAATGCGAATTGAAAGCGTGCTGAACGCCGCCCGTAATATGGATGGCATAAGGCGTCTTGTAATTCGAGCCAATCAAATTTCCTGCAACTGTATTTCCGAATGTTAGATTCGGCAGGGAGCCAAGTCCGCCCGCCATGCAGCCAGGGCCCGTGAGCGCATAAGCCCCCGGGCTTCCGCTAAATGTGCATGCCGTTCCATCCTTTAGAAAATTCGTGTTGTTCACGCCTTGAAACGCGGTGGCCCACCCGTTCTGCGCGAGATCGTCGAAATACAAACCGAAACCCGCTCGGATGACGGTCTTTTCACTGTTGCCGGGCGAGTAGGCGATCCCCAGACGCGGCGCGATCTGCTTGTGATAATCGGTGGGCACGCTCGGCACAATCGGAATACCGAGCGCCTGCATTGTCGGATAGGCCGAATTGTAGGCTTCGCTTCGTCCCGATCCGATCATCAGCCCCCACGTGTTCTGATAGCGCAAGCCGTAATTGACGGTCACGTGGTGCGAAATGCGCCAGGAGTCCTCTCCGTAAAACGCTAGCCTTTGAACGTTCTGCGAGAAGCTGCCATCGTTCGCTGGAGTACTGGAAGCACCCGCAGCGTAGTCGATGGGAAACTGGGAGAGATTGTTCAGGTAATAAGTCGGGTCCTGCGGGAACGTGTACAGCGTTTCCGCATTCCCCGCGAATGCCCCGCCCAGCACCGGCTCGTGAATGAAATCCACGCCGAATTTCAAAGCGTGTTTGCCCATGATGTGACTGAGATCGTAACGGAATTGGTATTTGTCCTGATTGCGAAGGTCAGGGAAGAGCGTAATCGGAGTGGCGAATTGGTTGTCGCCATACGTTTCGAATCCGGATACGGTGAGCGCCGTCACGCTGAAAGGAAATTGCAGGGCGAAACCGAGGTCCGAATTCCGCGTCTGCGTCAGGTGCAGCAGGCTGGCATCGAACACAAATGTTCCGAGCCACGTCGGGCTGAACGTGTAGTTATTGCTGAGCGCGACGTTCCAGTAGTTATTGTGCGTGGTCAATCCAGTCGAGGGGAGCGTCGCCTGCTGCACAAGGGCGTTGTGGGTCAGGTAAGAGTCTTGCGAAGTGCGCAGGAACCAGTTCGACTTCGAAGACTGTGCCCAGTCGAAACGAATCGAGCCGATGTAATCACGGAACGGAATGGGCACCGTGGCAGGCACCGCAACGGAAGGAACGCCGGGAATCAAGTCATCGGCGGCCAACTCCGCGAGCGCATCAAATTGCGCGGTACTCGCCGGGCTGTAGGCAATGCTGGCATTTTCATGCACGTGCTCGAACGATGTGAAGAGCCACACTTTGTTCTTTGCGATCGGGCCGCCGAGAGTTCCCACATAGTTCTGCCGTGAGAATGGCTGCTTGGGATTGTTGACGCAGGTGCCATCCGTGCAAGTTTCCGCCGGATTTTCGATGGGGAAACGCGCATTGAGCGCGGCCTGGCGATCGTAGAAAGCGCCGCTGCCGTGCCAGGCATTCGTGCCATGCTTGGTCGTAATCACCACGGACCCAGCTGTAGTCCAGCCCGTGTCAGCGTCTTCGTTCGAGGTGCGTACGGCAAATTCCTGAAGGGCATCCGGCGAGAAGTTTTGCAGGAATCCCCCGATCCAATCGTCGGAATTGTCTGCGCCGTCGACCGACAGTTCGTTGTTCAAGCCCGAGCTTCCGCCCGTGGAAACGGCGGTGATGCGAGCTTTGGTCGGATCGGAAGGCTCAACCGGCTCGGTTCCCGGCACAAGATATGCGATGTTGGCGAAACTACGCGCAGGAAGCGGAAGAGATTCCAGATCCTGACTTCCCACGACTCCACCACGCACCGCGCTCGCCGTATCAATCGACTCGGTCGTGATAGAAGACGTGTTTCCCTGCACGTGGACCGTTTCGTTGCCGGTGCGCGGCTTCAGTGTGATGGAAACGTCGCGCACCACGCTGACCTCAACATCGACGTCGGCAACGGCGTCCGAAAATCCCTTGGCACCGGCAATCATGTGGTAGTGGCCGGGCAACAAGCCCTCAATGCGGAATTCACCCCGACTATCCGCAGTTGCTTCGCGGACGATGGAAGACCCGGCCGCTTGCACAGTGACATGCGCGCCCGCGACACGCGCTTCTGTGGCATCCTGAATTTCACCTCGCAATGTGCCGTTCGAATTTTGCGCGTGCAGCAGGCATGTGGTCAGCAATGTCAGGACTAACAGGGAAAGCCGTGAGCGCAATGGGTGCACCCTTAAGAATGAAGGCGTCATGAAAAACTACTCCTGCGAAGGCAAGGATTGCCGCGTTCTTGGAGATGCTGGGGGAAAACAACTGCAGCGGCCGAGCAGACTGGCTCTTCAGCAGCATAATGGGATGCCTCGAGTTACTACCAGCAGTAGTCGACGCTGCCGACTTGCGCGGCGAGGTTCACGATGCAGTGTGAAGTGTGATATTCGCTGAGGCAGGCGCTCAGCGGACCAGCCATTCCGTGACTTCGTGCGTCAGGGACAAAACTGGGCCATAGGCAACGATCGCGCAGATTAACGCAACCGCTACTGGAGGAACCGCAAACCAGCGCGGGATGTCGCGCGCACGTTGTTTGCCGGACTCGCTCCAGGCGAGAAGGCGCGCTACACGGGCGCCAATCGATCCCGTGACGAAGCCCACCGTACAGGCCGGAGCGGCTTCAACAGGAATCAGGCGCGAAAGCTTGACCAGCGCGGAGGCGAGATCGACGGCATCGTTGAGGTTCGAGACAGCGGCATCGTCGGCCGCCAGCTCGGCAGCCTGCGACCATGCGGCTTCGAGTTTTGCCATGCCGGGAAACGGCGAAAACCGGAACACCAGTTTCTTCAGGTTATCGCATGACCGGATGTGAGCCAGTTCGTGCTTAAGCGCGATCAGCAATTCATCACGACTCAGCAGTTCCACGGTGGAATCGGAGACCAGCACTCGCGGCTTGCGCATTCCTACAAGCGTCAGCGGCGGTGTTTCGCGGCGTGAGCGAAACGTAACGGTGCGTGCATCCGTAGCGAGCGGCCGCGCACCTTCCAGCCAGCGGCCTACAATGCGCGACGTCCGCATTTGTGCAGCGATTACGCGGTACGAACCGAAGGCGATCAGCGCGAGCGCGGCCACGCCCAGCGCGACCGGTAGAATTCCCGTGCCTTCGTCAGCTGTACGGGGCTCAAGAATCTGAAACGAAGGAACGACAAACGCCGCGGTAATAACGATCGACGCGCACAGCGGCAGAACGCGCAACAGGAAGAGCAGATCCGCAACACTTTGCTCGGTGGCGTGCAGCCACTTGAGCCAGCGCCAGGAAACGGCGACCAGCGCCGACAGAAAGCAATAGACCAGCACGAAGAACGTAAGTGAGACGGCGATGCCGCGCAGCGCAAACATTAGCGCCGATCCTTCGCGTTAGAACCCAATACCATGGGATCCTGGCCCTTGATTCCGCCGGCCTTGATTTCGCGACGTTTGCGTTCGATCAGAAGCTGAAGCTCATCCAGCAGTTCGACGTCGTGCGCGCTGAGCGCTTCCACCAAATAGGAAAGCGGCAGGGAGGACGTATCACCTGATCCCAGCAGTTGCCGGATTCCGTCGAGGGCGGCGCCGCGCTGCAGTTCTTCAGAACTCAGCCGCGGAGTGTAGCGAAATGCCCGGCCTTCCGCCACGCGATCCAGAATTCCTTTTTTGTAGAGGCGGTCCAAGGTAGTCATGACTGTGGTGTACGCCTGACGCAGTTTGCCATCATCCAGCAGTTCACGCACGGTGGCGTCGCCGCGCACCCAAAGTTCCCGTAGCAGTTGCTGCTCGAATGGTCCGAGTTGCGGAGTGGAGGTCGACCCGAAAATTGAAAATCTCATTGTCGTTAATAAATTGCGATCTGGATCACGGACGCGGGGAACGTCCCGAAAAGAATATCACGGACGCAAACGATGCGCATTTCATGAATAATGAAGAGCGTTTTGATCGCAGCGCGAGGCGCAAAAGTTTGCATATAGCGGGCAAACCAAAGCCAGATGCGGAGATTAGTCGTGCAACTCGCTAAGGCGTAGCCGCCGCCGGCAGAATTTCTTCCACGTCGATCTTGGTCGGATAATTTCCTGTATAGCAGGCTGAACAATACGTCGTTTTCTCGCCGTCGGCGCAAGCGTTCTTCAGGCCTTCGAGAGAAAGATACGCAAGGGAATCCGCGCCGATAAATCTCCGAATCTCGTCAACCGTCTTGTTCGCTGCGATCAGTTCTTTCTTGTGGGGCGTGTCGACTCCATAGAAACAGGGCGAGATCGTTGGCGGACAGGAAATTCGCATGTGAACTTCCTTCGCGCCGGCATTACGAATCATCCGAACGATTTTGCGGCTGGTCGTGCCGCGCACGATTGAATCATCGACCAGGATGACGCGCTTGCCTTCCAGCAGTCCATGGACAGCGTTGAGCTTCAGCTTGACGCCGAAGTCACGCACCGATTGCTGCGGCTCAATGAACGTCCGCCCGATGTAGTGATTGCGGATGAGACCCAGCCGAAATGGAATGCCGCTTTCGGCAGCGTACCCGATCGCCGCGGTATTGCCGGAATCGGGGACGGGAACGACGACGTCGGCATCGACTGGTGCTTCGCGAGCAAGCTGGCGACCCATGTTGTCGCGGCTCTGGTCGACCGAGCGGCCAAAGACCAGACTATCCGGGCGCGCAAAATAAACCTGTTCGAAGATGCAGCTCGACAACGCCGGCGAAGGCGAGTAGAAACGCGAGCTGATTCCTTCCGGGCCGACGATCACCAGCTCTCCGGGCTTTACATCGCGTTCGTAAACGGCGCCGATCAAGTCGAACGCGCAGGTCTCGGACGCAAACACGATCGTATCTTTTTTCTCGCCCGTCAAAGCCGGAATGCGGCCCATAGCCAGCGGACGAAAGCCGCGCGGATCGCGCGCCGCAAAAATTCGGTCGCGGCTGATCATGACGAGTGAAAATGCGCCTTCCACGCGCCGCAGCGCGTCGGCAATCGCGTCGGGGAGCGTCTGTTCTCGCGAAAGCGCGATGAGGTGAACCAGAACCTCGGTATCGCTGTTGGTCTGGAAAATCGAGCCCTGCCCTTCGAGCTTCCGTCGAATCTCCAGCGCATTGATCAGATTTCCGTTATGGGCAATCGCAATGGTGCCCTTGTTCGACTGCACCATGATGGGCTGCGCATTGAGCAATGCAGAATCGCCCGCCGTGGAATAGCGCGTGTGTCCGATGGCCAGAATGCCGCGCAGAGATAACAAGACTGGCTCGACAAAAATGTCGGCAACCAGCCCCATCGACTTATGCTGGCGCAGCCGCTCTCCGTCAGACGTGACGATGCCTGCCGATTCCTGTCCGCGGTGTTGCAGCGCATGCAGCCCCAGGTAAGCGAGCTTCTCAGCCTCGGGGTGCGCGTGGATCGCCACGACGCCGCATTCATCGCGAAATTTGTCAGACTTAGTCATTTGGCAATTGGCCGTTAGCTCCTGGCATGCTAGCTGCTAGCATGCCCATCTCAAAGGGTCCGCGGGTTCTCAATGGACACCCGCGACAGCCGGTTCTGTACTGAGCGCTTTCTCCAGCGCGCCCTCGTATGCAGCGCGCAACTCCTCGATACTCGCAGAAATCGCCCTCTCACCGTCGATCGTAATCTCGACCCGGTCTCCACCGGTTTCGCCAATCGCATCGGCCGAGACTCCGAATTCCTCCGCTACTTCTTTGATTCGCGGCAGGCTCGCCGAGTCGCAGCTTAGGATCACGCGGCTGGCATCCTC
>JBELAC010000255.1:0-6737 GCA_049509215.1 Terriglobales bacterium | reverse complement strand
CTACGTCATCGCCAACTCCGAAATCCTTGGCTACACCCCGCAACAACGGCGCATCATCGGAGCCATTGCGCGCTATCTGGGAAAGTCACGCCCCACCCCCGGCGACGGGCCGCTCGGCGGCCTCGCTCCCGAAGAACAGGAATCTGTCAAGAAGGCCTCCATGCTGCTTCGCATCGCCCGTGCCATGAACATCGGCCGCAGCCAGTCTGTGGCTCGAATCGGCGTCTCTGCCCGTAATGGCCGCGTTTCGATGAAGTTGACGCCCCGCGGCAAGGCGAGCGTGGATCTGGAAGTATGGGCGGTCGAGAAGGATCGCACCTACTTCCGCGAAGTTTTCGGCCGCGAGCTTTCCGTCGCCGCCGTGTAGAGCGTGCGCAGGATGCGCGGCGTAATGCACCAACTCAGGGACCCGGCGTTCCGCCGCATTTCCACCTTCGCCACCGCTCCCTTTTTCAGCTCGACGACCGCCTCGCAACCACGGTCGCTGATCATACGGCCCAGAAATTCGCGCAGGTTCGGATTGTGGCCCACCAGCAGAATGGAATCCTGGCGGGCGTACTTCTCCAGCATCTTCTGGAAGTCTGCAAATCCCGCCTCCGGCCGCAGCCCGTCCTCGATCACCAGTTTGCCCTCGTGGCCCATCTCATTTCCCACCAAAGCCGCGGTTTGCGTGGCGCGCTTTAACGGGCTTGCGATGATGATTTCAACCTGTATCCCCAGTGCGGACAGAGCGCGCCCGATATATCCGCATTGCTCGATGCCGTCCTTATCCAACGCGCGCTTTTCGTCGCTCTTGGCGGACGCCAGTTTTCGCTGCCCGGCGCTGGCATGGCGTAGAAAATAGACAAACATCTTTGGATATTATTCCTCTCCTATCAAGACTCTTGCATTCGAACTCTCGCCCTCGAAGCCCTCGCTCCCACACGCTGCACCGGACCGGGAATGCTCTCCGGAGACGCCTTCCCCTCCGCCAGCGCGATCAGAAAATCCTGCGCGCTGAATGCGCCCGCGCCGTGGGGTGGCCTCTTGCTCCGTCCCGCCGGGGACTGCCACGAACGCAGGTATCGCCCGTCCTTCTGCAGAAATCGGCTCTTCACATTGTCCGCCAGGTAGGCCGCCAGAATCTCCTGGATCACACGCTCCCGCAAAAGCCGGTCTTTCAGCGGGAACAGGACTTCCACCCGCTCATGCAGGTTGCGCGACATCCAATCCGCGCTGCCCACGAAAACCTCCGGCTCGCCGCCGTTCTCGAAGCAGAAAATTCGACTGTGTTCCAGAAACCGTCCGACAATGCTGCGCACTCGAATTCGATGACTGACCCCGCGTACCCCTGGCCGCAGCGTGCACATGCCGCGCACCAGCAGATCGATCTCAACCCCGGCCTGCGACCCGCGATAGAGCGCTTCCGTGATGTCCTTGTTCACCAGCGAGTTCATCTTCGCCACAATTCGCGCCGGTCGGCCTTCCCGGGCATGTTCCGCTTCCCGCTCGATCAATGCTATACATTTCTCCGCCAAATCGAGCGGCGCGACCATCAAAGGACCGTAATCAGGATGCTCGGCATACGCCGTCAGGAAGCTGAACACATCCTGCACTGCAGCCGTGATTTCCGGGTCTGCCGTGAGCAAGCTCAGATCCGTATAAAACCGTGCCGTGCTGGCATTGTAATTTCCTGTTCCCAGGTGCGCATAACGCCGCGTTACACCGTCAGCATCGCGACGCACCAGCAGCGAGAGCTTGCAATGCGTTTTCAATCCCACCAGCCCATGGAATACCTGGACCCCCGCATCCTCAAGATCGCGCGCCCACCGGATGTTTGACGCCTCATCAAATCTTGCCTTCAGCTCCACCACTGCCGTCACTTCTTTGCGTGAGGCAGCTGCAATCAAAGACGGAACGATCAGCGAATGCTCACTGGTCCGATAGAGCGTCTGTTTGATCGACAACACTTTGTCATCCTCCGCTCCCGACTGGATGAACGAAATCACGGCATCATAGGAGTCGAAGGGGTGATGAAGGAGGACGTCGTGGCGCCGCAACTCTTCAAACAGGTCGCGCGACTTGGCGGTTAAGCGCAACTCGCGCGGCACAAAGGCTCGAAACTTCAAATCCGGTCGCGCTGCTTCCTCATACACATTGAACAGCCGCGAAAGATTCACCGGCCCATCAACCGGGAAGATTTGCCAGCGATCGAGTTCGAACACCGTGCCCAATCGCTCCACTATCTCCGGATCAGCCGCGGAGTCGATTTCCATCCGCACTGCGTCCCCCTTTCGCCGGTTGTGTAATTCCGCGCGGACCGATTCCAGAAGATTGCGCGATTCTTCCTCCTCCAGATAAAGATTGCTGTTGCGCGTGACTCGAAACGCCGCCGACGAAATAATGTCGTAGCCCTTGTACATGCGCGCGGCATGATGCACGACCAGATCGGCGAGAAAAATAAAATCCGTCGTACCTCCCGCTGAAGGCACGCGAACCAGTCGCGGCAGCGCTCTTGGAACCGTGATGACCCCCGTATAGGTCAGCGAGGACCGGCGCCGACGCCGCAGCAGCAACGCCACACAGAGCGCTTTGTTGATCACGCGCGGGAACGGGTGCGCTGGATCGACGGTTACCGGAGTCAGCAGCGGATCCAGCTCCCGTTCACAGTACTCGTCGACGAAGGCCAGAGTTTCGGCATCCAGTTCGCCCATTCCGAGCACGCGAATTCCCTGCTTCGCGAGTTCCGGCCGCAAGCGTTCGTTCCAGCAGGAATACTGTTCGTCGACAAACTTGTGCGTCGCTCGGTTGATCAGTTCCCGCTCCTCCACCATGCTCAGCCCATCCGCAGTGGTCGAGTTTTGGCCATCTTCCAGTTGCTGCAGCAAGCCGCCCACCCGGATCTCGAAAAACTCATCCAGATTGCTGGCCGTGATCGCGAGGAACTTCACGCGTTCCAGAAGCGGGTTGTTCGAGTCTTCGGCTTCTTCCAGCACACGCCAGTTGAACTTGAGCCATGACTCTTCGCGATTCAGGAAAAGCGCGCGATTGCTCACGATGCTTCGAACCATAAAATCAACCTGGAACCTGTCGACTTCTCCTTATGGGGTATTCCAGCGCGGCGGATGATCGTGCCCGCATCGAGCGCTCGGCACCTCAATGGCCTGAGCCTCGCCACAGAATGCGCTTGCGGACACGCGACGGGTGCGACTGTCAACAGTATACCAAGACAAAAAGAGGCGCCGGATTTGAGGCACCGGCGCCGTGGAGGGATGATAGATAACAGCTTGCGTCGGTTCCGCGCCTGGGCAGACGCGGAACCGGGTTAAGTTAGGGCAGGTAATAACGGAACGACGTGAACACCATCGAGTCGAGTCCGTTCGGCTGCAGGCCTGGGGTTCCCGACGGCAAGCCGCCGTTCCCCGACCAGGTATTGCGTGTCACGTACGAATACTGCGTGCCGTACTGGAAGGTACCTCTGGATCCGGCATAGAACTTGTACCAGAAGCCTAGCGTTCCTTCGATCAGAGCGCGCGTGTCGCCCGTGCACGTGCCAGTTCCGCCCGGACTGAATCCGCCGGAACCGGGCGCGACTTCCGTGAAGCAGCCGCTGTTATTGAACGTCCGTGCGCCGTAGCCAACATTGGCGCCCGCTCCGCTCTTCGCCAGCGGATCGAAGCTGAACGTCCGCGCGGCATACTCAACTCCGCCGTAGCTGTAAACCGTGAGCTTCTTGGTCTTCCATTCCAGCGTGCCGAGTCCCTGCAGGTTCTTGATCAGGTGAATAGAACCATCAGCGTTAATCGAGGCATCGGAAAGCCCGCCGCCAGCGTAACGGCCAATCCCGCTTCCGCCCGTCCCCTTCAGGCCAAAAACCAAACGATGGGCAATCGTCCAACGTGCGCTCGCACCCAGACCGCCGCCTTCCTTGGATTTGTTGTAAGCCCCGGTCGCCGAGGTAGCTCCCGTGGCTGTGCACACCGGGTTACCCGAAACAAACTCCACGCACGGGTAAATTCGGTCGGTGAAGCGGTCCGCGATGCCGAACAATTCGTAATGTCCAAAGCCCGGATCGAAAGCGATCTTGGCAATGATGTCTGGTGAGGGATTGAAAGAGTAATTCGTCGTGGTGTTGTAGCTGTTGCTCGCACCCGCCGCGCCGATCAGGTAGTTGCTGACGTTTCCGTGCGTGGTCAGTGTAGCCTGCGCATTCTCCAGGGCAAAAGCGACCGCAACCTTATCGCCGAAGCTCTTGGCTACCCGTACTCCATACTGCCGAGCAAAATTGAAGCCGACGTTATACGTCGGGTCAATCGTCTTGGGACGGGCGTCGTTCGTCTTGCCCATGTCGTCATCCACTGCGATCCCCTTCGCATCTTCCGTCACCAGGCTCCACATCTGGCCACCGGTGAAGCTGAAACCATTCTGGAACCGAGCCTGCGCCCATGCTTGCCGCAGTCGAAGCGTGTAGCTGTTGGTCGACGTAGGAGTCGAGGTCACGCCGGCTGAAAGAAAGTCGGCCGAGACATAGCTGGAAAGATCTACGTTCCCAAGGCGGCCATCGACGAAGGTCGTGATCTTCGACTGGCGGCCCGATCCGAAAAATTCCGATACCTGGCTTTGCGCCGCGCCCGGCATCGTCAAGTTATTGAAAGGCGTCGGCAAATCCGCGCTCAACGCCCGTGAGCGACGAACGAAGGCAGCTTCCGCGTATCCGCCCGGCGTGATGTTGATGCCCTTAAAGCGGATGGTGACGGCGCTTTCCATCTGTTTGTTGAACACCTCACCCTGGTCCTGCGTGGGCGTTTGCAACGAATCCTGCATCGTCAACACCGCGTTCCGCAGGACCGCATTGTTGGGACCCGTGGCGCTCACATTCTTGAGATCAAGAACGTCGTTCTGCAGCGCGTCCACGGTTTGCAGTTGTTGGCTTGCCTGGAGCTCGGCGGCATCAGCTTTTGCCGATGCAGCAGTTGCCGTTGTCTGGGCTTGTTGCACCGCTTGATCTCTGCGGTGCAGTTCGTCCTGCAGCGCTTGGATCTGCTGTTGTGCGACCGCCAGGCCGTCCTTCAACGCTTGGAAGTCGGCGGCACTGACTGCCGGCTGCGCTGCTGCGTTTGCGGTAATCGCATGCTTCTTCTTGGGAGCAGGTTGCGTTGTGGTGCCCGCTTGGGCCCAGCCGCATGTCGCTAAGGCCGCGAGTATAACGACAACGAGAAACAAGTGTTTGGCAGGTTTCATTGAATTACATCCTCTCCTTCTTCTTTCGGTCTTTATTTTCACGGCGGTTTCAAGGGGGAGACAGTGGCAAAAAGCGAAGCCCCGCGATTCTTGTCAAACAATGTCTATAATACAACTAGACTAAATGGACAAGATAGCATTTCTGCTGCCATCGGTCGCGGAGGTTCAGGCTCCGGTAATTCATTGATTTTTCAGGCAATCAACTCGCCGTGGCGCCGCTGGTGGGTGCGGCAATGTGCAAGTTTCTTCTGTTCCTCCCCGGCGATGTGCCTTTTCCCGGGAGGCACCAGTATCCTGCCTCCCATTCAAGGTATCGGCGGGATTAGTGGATCTGTTTAATGGCTGCCTTTACTTTCTCGATCACGCTCTCCGGGAGCGGCGCGTAGCTGAGCTGCGTGGTCATCTTCTGCCCGTCAGTCACCATCCAGTTCAGGAAGTCGGTGATGATCTTTCCGCGCGCCGCATCCTTGGACTGCACGGGAATCAACAGCCAGGTGAAACTGGAAATCGGATACGCCGTCTTGCCCGGCGCATTCGTGATCGAAACCCGAAAATCCGCCGGCATGTTCTTCACCGAAGCAGCCGCTTCCGTCACTCCTTCGAGCGACGCCTTCACGAAGTTCCCGGCTGCGTTCCGCACCGAACCGTAACTGATGTTGTTCGAAACTGCGTAAATCAGCTCGACGTATCCGATCGATCCCGGGGATTGGCGAATCTGCCCGGCCACACCCTCATTCCCTTTTCCGCCCACTCCAACCGGCCACTTCACCGATACTCCTCTGCCCACCGACCCTTCCCAATCCTTGCTGATCTTCGAAAGGTAGTCCGTAAAGATGAAGGTCGTCCCGCTGCCATCCGCTCGATAAATCACGATGATCGGTTGGTCCGGCAACTTGAGATCGGGATTGTTTTTCGCGATCGCCGGATCATTCCACTTTTGAATCTTCCCCAAAAATATGCCGGCCAATGCTTCGGGTGTGAATTTGATCTCGCCGCTCACTCCCGGAACGTTATAAGCGGGAACAACCGCGCCCATCACAGTCGGGATGTGGAGGATTTTGACCTTCGCCTGTTTTAGCTGTTCCTCCGTCATCGGGCCATCGCTCGCGCCAAAGTCAACTGTGCCGTTCAGAACCTGCCGAATACCACCGCCGCTCCCAATCGATTGATAGTTGATCTGCACGTCGTGATGAAGCTTGTTGTATTCGCTAAACCACTTCTGATAAATCGGATTGGGGAAGGTGGCACCCGCTCCGTTCAGTGTTGTCTGCCCAAAGACCGGCAGCGCTAAGACTAAGCCCGCCAATAGCAATGCCATGCGTCGAATCACTCGCTGATTCCTCCTCAAATGTATGAATATACAGTTTCGGTTCTATCGGCGGAGTGTTAAAGGATTGTTACAACAAGGTGAATTTCTGATGAAGCATCCTAACTTTCCAAGCACTTAGCGGACGCGGAAAAAACTCAATCCTGCATTTGATTTTGGTGCCGCAGCTCAATCTCACCTTTGATTTTGG
>JBELAC010000254.1:0-6858 GCA_049509215.1 Terriglobales bacterium | reverse complement strand
CATTTGAGGCCGGCGTAGGGGATCTCGCCCAGGGTTTGATCGAAGTAGAAACAGAAGTGGGCGGGGGTGATTTCGTCGGTGGAGATGTCGTCGCGGAGCTTGGGATTGTTGGCAGGATGGTGGGTATCCCAGGGAAGGTCTTCGCCTTGGAGCTGGCGCTTGATTAGGTCGGGATCTTCGGTTAGGAAAAGGATCCGGCCTTGGAGGCGGAGGTGAGTGGCGCGCTTTTCTACTTGGCGATTGAGGAGAGAGGTGGACACAGTGTTCTTCGCCGTCAGAATCTTCTTTCGCCCCGTTGGGGCTGAATCTTTCATTGAACGCTACCCACGGCTTACGCCCCTTCGACGAACTCAGGGCGGGCTGTGGGCTGGAATCTTACGCCGCTTCGCGGCTGGGGATTGCTTGGCGCAAAAACTAAACCACAGAGGACACGGAGATTCACGGAGGAACCGACCCCAGCTGCGATCCATTGTAGCGCTTCGAATTATGATCTTTTGTCCAGGATGCTGAATTGTGGTCTGTGGTTCTCTTCCGAGGCACTACGGTTTGTGATCTTGGATCTTTGTGATCTAAGATCGGGCGGCTACGAATTGTGACCTTTGGCCCAGGCGGATGGATTGGGCAGGTCTTCGAGACCTTTGCCAGAGAAAACGTCCTGGAATTCTTTGAGGAGAGCGTCGTGGACCAAACCGTTTGAGGCCAGCGTTTCGCGGCTGGCGATTTGGAATTCGCCGCCGGAGAAATCGGTGACGCGGCCTCCGGCTTCTTCGACGATCAGGACTCCAGCAGCGGTGTCCCAGGGATTAAGATTGAACTCCCAGAAGCCGTCGAAGCGACCGCCGGCGACGTTGCAGAGGTCGAGCGCGGCGGAACCGGCGCGGCGGACTCCATGCGAGCGCAGTGTGAGGTGGTGATAGAAATAAATGTTGGGATTCTTGTGGCGTTTCTGGCTGGGAAAACCGGTGGCGACAAGGCATTCGGCGAGATTCGCGGTTTTTGAAATATGCAGCGGCTCGCCGTTGAGGTGAGCGCCGCTTCCCTTCTCTGCGGTGAACATTTCGTCGCGTGTGGGATCGTAGACGGCTCCGGCAATGCGCTGGCCTCGATGTTCGACGGCGAGCGAGACGCAGAAGACGGGATAGCCGTGGGCGAAGTTGGTGGTGCCGTCGAGCGGGTCGACGTACCACTTGTAGTCGCTGCCGGTTTCGATGCGTGTGCCTTCTTCTCCCATGATGTCGTGGGTCGGGAAATGATTTTTGATACGGCCGATGATGAGGGCTTCCGATTGGCGATCGGCGATGGTGACGAGGTCGGCGCTGCCTTTGTATTCGATTTTGACGTGGCGGCGGAAATGATCCATGAGCAGGGAGCCGGCTTCAAGGGCGATGGATTGCATGGTGGAGAGAAGATTGGCGGGATGGGCGGCGCTATCAAGGTTCATCATTTTGTTGAGGAAGCGTTTCTTTCGCCCCGTTGGGGCTTGACGCTTTGTGCTTGGGCTACCCACGGCTTGCGCCGTGGGCTATACTCTTCCGCCGCTTCGCGGCTGGGTATTCGAGGCTATTTTTTCTTGGCGTCTTCGGCGATGTAGACGATTTCGTGCTTGAAGATGAAAAGATTCGGGCCGTCTTCGCGGGTGACGCGGACCATATTCTTGTCGTAGTACTCGATCCAGCCGCGCACCACCTCTCCGTCGGCGAGTTTGAGGCTGACGATTTTCTGTTTCTCGCCGAGAGATTTGAGATAGTTCGCTTCCTCGAAAGTTTCGTCGGGAGGCGGAGTGCGCTTTTTGCCGAAGTTAGGATTGCCTGCCTGCAGGGACATCTTGTTATTTTACATCGGCGCACGGGTCAAGGCAGGACGAGCGGCGCCGACGTACCCTCTTGAGCTTTGCGCGGATACTTAACCCGTGCCGAATTCGGGCTATGAGTGTAATTGACTGTGGCTGTTGAAAGACTCGATCTCGCGAAAATCGAGAAAATGAAATCGCGTCAGGACGCGTTATAGACGATCTTCTCGGGTTCGGATAGACATTTTCTATCCCCCCAATTTTGCCTGTTTGGGGCGAAACGGGAGTTTTTCAACAGCCACGATTGATAGCAGAAGTTGTGCCTTGGCGTCAGCACCCCACTACTACAGGAGTCGCCCCGTCCACATAGTACGTATTCGGAGCAGTCTTATTACCAGCTGCAGGCCTCCGTAGCCCGAATCCGGGTGTATCCACCATGGAATTGCCTGTGACCGTAAATCCCGATGCAGTGCCCTGACCGCACATGTCGATTCCGTACCCGCCGTAACCACCCGTGATTGTGTTACCTGTGACCGATCCGCCAGTCGCCGTACCCGTAAGCACAATGCCGACTCCGATGGGCCCAGACAATATCCTGTTGCCCTTAACCGTGTTGGCGCCCCCGTTCACCTCGATCCCGGTATTCGGCGGACCATCGACGGTGCTGGCGATGATTGTGTTCGCCGTTATGGTTGCGGCGGAACCACTCAGCGACATACCGAAACCGTTCCCACTGCCATTGACCAGATTACTTTCTACGGTGCCGGAGACGGAGCCTAGAAGTAGTACGCCATCGGTTCCGCCGTATACGCCGTTGCCTCCGGTGTCATTAATCGTGTTCGATTTCAGGTTGAGTGTCAGGGAACTGGATGTATAGGTTTTCCCCCATATCCCCAAACCATCAAAGGATCGGAAATCAGAGTTTTCGACAGTGACCGTCTGACTAGTATCTGCTGCCGCTATGATTCCCATCCCGCCCCCGAAATCTACCTCGTTTGCCACGGACACACCGTTGACTGTACCGGAAGATTCTTCGTAGAAGATCGCCGCGAGGTCACCATAACCATCCGGGATGTTGTTACCAGTCCCGTCGAACGCGATGTCAGTAATATTTACGGGTCCGGTCGACGACACCAAAATCTGATAGTAAACCGATCCGATAATGCCGTCATAGACGTTCCCAGTTGCACCACCCGCCGGTATCTGGATCAACACCTCGGCGTTTGATGCCTCCGATGTAGAACTCGTGAATGCCGTGAGCGTCAACGGTTTTGAAATGACAATCTCTTCAGGATATGCGCCGGGGCACACCTCAATAGTGGAACCCGAAGGCACAGCATTAACTGCCGCCTGGATTGTCTGGTACCCAACCAATTTTATGTCGCAGTTGGCCGATCCTACCGCATAGGCTACGTAGGTACCTGCGAACGAAAGTGTGCTCAAGAACATTGTTGCGACCATAACTGTTATGAATCTGCCTCGAGACATAGATGCTTTTCCTACGCTCCGGGCTTCGATTCCATACAATTTGAGCCGCGGTCACGAGCAATCAAGTGTGCGGCAGACTAGAATGCGGCGGAATAGCACAAAGAGGTGAGGCACGAATGCATGAGGCACAAAAGTAACCACTTGTAAGCTAGCCCGTCCGTGTAGTTGATGAGACAAGTTAGCGGACAATTTTTGACTTCTTTCGATTCGCTCCACATCTGGCGCTGGTGAGACTATTCGGAAAATGAGGGCAAAGGTGTTTGCGGTAACTGAGAGCAGGTTCTTGCGCTCCAGGCGTTCGCAGGCTCACTCATAGTTCTTATCGATCCATTCCGGGTAGCGGTACTTCAACATGCAAGCGATCCACATTCCCTGGGCGGTCGAGTGGCTGATCGAGGACTCATCACCAAAAGTGAAGCGGTAAGGCTGGCGAGTCCAACCGTGCCAGCTTTTTTGCCAGCCCCCGTCGCTCTGCTGTGCCGCAAAAGCTCTTTCAACCCATCGGGGCCGGACGAGATCCGGCCTGCCCGCAGCCAGCAGAAATGCAATACGCTGCAAGTAGAGGTCAGTCACGCGAAAGTCGAAAGTGGCCTCCCACGCGATTCGCTGCTCGATTTTTTGCATCAAGCGATCCAACTCAGGCGTGGAGCCTTTGGATTTTCGGTAAAAATACAGAGCAAACAACTGGTGCGTCGCTTTCCCCGTTCGATACTTGTCGGGAGAAAACATGTCTTCGCTCTCCCCGGGTGACAGGGGGACGTCGTTCGGGGCGGCTCCGTGCAGGATCCAGCGTTGGTACTCTTGCAGATTTTGGAGTTGCCGATCACTCGGCGTATTCGCCACGATGTCGGGATCAACCATTTTGCCCGAGACGTCCGCTCGGGCCCTCCAGGCGTCAACAAAGCTGGACCCAAGTGCCTTAATTCGCGGCTCACTGGAAAGTGAGGCGCAGTCCACCACCATGTGGGCTGTCGCGGAGTTCGATATCAGAGAACGGCCTTCGGGAGTGGAGACAATTCCCGTCTCAGTCGGTTGATATTGCCGCATCGCCCAATCTACGCTGAGCGCGAGCGTGCGATCGAGATTTCCAACGAACTCCGCTCGGGAAGATCGAGGGAGCGAGACGTTGTTGTTGAGCAGCGCCGCACCGAGGGCAAGCACGAAAATGACTGCAGCGGACACAGCGATCCGCTTCAACCACACGAAGAGTCTACCGCGTGTACTCCTGCGGCCAGCCTTAATTTGCATTGAAAGCCAGAGGCTCGTTTCCGTCTAGAAAATACACTATACCGGTGATTTTCGCGCTTTTTGTCACACTCGATGCTTTGCTCAATCCTTCTTCATATAGAAAGCGGCCTCCTCGGGGCGGTGGACTCGAGGGATCCACAGCGGGCGGCGGAGGCCGTTGGGGCCGGGAGCGGGACGGGCCAGGGCCTTCCAGCGCTGATAGACGGCGAAGGAAAGATTGGTGTCGACAAAGATGTCGCCATACTGGTCGCCGGGAGCGGCGCGCTCGACTCGTACTAATTGATGCCAGCAGTGCATGCCGCTGATGGGATCGGGATGGACTGGGAAAGTGATGTCCTGGTGAACGCCGGCGTCGCTCCACCAGACTCGCTTGGTGTCAGGGTCGGCGCTGTCGTAGGGGTGGACGCCGTCGAGCTGGCGCATCTTCCATTGTCCTTTGGCGACTTCCTTGAGGTCGACCCATGCGCTCGACATGCGCTCGATTTTTTCGTCCTGATTGACTTTCCAGCGGCCGAGATGGTGCGAGCAGGCAACGACTCCGGGAGTGAGGCCTTCGGTAACCCAGGCGTGGAGTATGAAGTATCCGATTTCGGTGTGGACTTTGAGCAGATCGCCGGTGCGAATGTCGCCCACTTGTTTGGCGTCGACGGGATTCAACCAAAGTGGATTCTTGTGCGAGATTTCGTACAGGAACTTGGCGTTGCCGGACCGGGTGTGAATGAGATTCGGCAGGCGGAAGATGGGCAGCAGTGTGTAGACGTCTCCGTTGGAATCTTTCGGCCACTCGACTTTGGGCATGTATTGGGGATCGAAATCTTCGGCGGGCTTGCCTTGGCTGGCGGCTTGCGCGGAGCGATGGATGTGGCTGCGGTAATACTCGGGGAGGGCGAACTCGGGCCACTTCCAGTCGGCTAGAGTTTTCGAAAATAATTCGAGCTTGCGCGAAGGAGTGTTGTAGCCGACAACCGGCTGGCCCTCGACCATGACGCCTACGGGCTTGCCGTTCTTCTTGATGACTCCGTTTAGATCGACTTGCGAATCTGTGAGATCGGCTGCTGCTACGGGCTTTTCGTTGAGGCGGTGAACATCTTTGGTGACTTCGTAGGCGCCGTATTTGCGCATGTATTCGAGTGGCTTCAATCCTTCTTTGGCGGCGGTTTCGGGAAGGCCGGGGACGGAGTTTTCGAAAATCCATCCGTAATAATCGTCAACCGTGAGTTTTTGACCGGGACGATAGGGCGACTCGAACCACTGGCGAATGCCCATCGAGCCGTCGGGATCGATTGCCCAGGAGAGGCTGATCCAGAATTCATCTTCTTCCCAGACTTCTCCGGGATTCGCCTGATAGGTGTAATCGAATTTTTCGCCGGCACGTTCTTTGAGGACGCGCGCGACGGGCTGGCGGAAGCCGATCCATTTGCCGGCGTAGGATTCCTGGCTCATCAGGTCGTGACGCTCGGAGCTGAAACCCATCGGGAGAACGTAGTCGGCGAACCAGGCGGTCTCGCTCCAGGTGGGCGTGAGAGCGGCGTGCAGACCGACTTTTTCTTCATCGCGGAGCATTTCGATCCAGGAAAAACCGTCGGGGTAGGTCCAGACAGGATTGAAGACACGAGTGAAGTAGGCTTCGATGCGGCCGCGACCTTCTTTGAGAAAGTGCGGGAGCAGGAACGACATTTCGTGCGTGCAGAGCGGCCACTCGGGTGGATAGAGAAGTTCGTTCCAGCGTTTTTGCGGAGGGGGCACGCTGAATGGCTTGGGGACAAATTTATTCCACGCGTTTAAATTGTGGCCACCCTCGGTGCCGACGGAGCCCGTGAGGACGTGGAGGAGCATGAGGGCGCGGGCGGGTTGCCAGCCTCCGAGATTACCGGAGGCGCTACCGCGCCAGAGATGCGAGGCAAAGCGGCTGCCGGCGGTGGCGATTTCGCGGGCGATTTTGACGATGACTTCGGCTCTGACTCCAGTTTCTTTTTCGGCAAACTCGGGAGTGAATTTTGCGTAGTGGCGCTTGAGGGCATCGATAGTCGCGTTGAAGGTCTGGCCTTTTGCCGAGAATCCATCGACTTCGAGTTCTTGCCAGTTGGTCCAATTCTCGACGAAGCCGGCGTCGTAACGGTTCTCGTCCAGGATCACCTCGGCCATGGCGAGCAGCATGGCGCCTTCGGTGCCGGGATAGGTGGGCAGCCAGTAGTCGGCCATGCTGGCGGTATTGGAGAGGCGCGGGTCACAGACGGCGAGTTTGGCTCCAGCCATTTTGCCTTCGATAATGCGCTGGGCGTGGGGATTGAAATAATGTCCGGACTCGAGGTGCGCAGAGAGAAGAAGGATGA
>JBELAC010000253.1:0-6862 GCA_049509215.1 Terriglobales bacterium | reverse complement strand
ATTGCGAATGTAATGCAAGTCCCGATCGGAACCCACCAGGTCCAAGCCACCTGCGTCATCCTCCATAGGTAAAGTTCCATCGCCAGGCCGCAGATCATACCTGCAATCGCCCCGGCCTGATTCGCACGTTTGGTCAGCACACCCAGTAGAAACACGCCTAATAACGCTCCATACGCGACTGACGCAATCTGTAGCCCGATTTCCACAACGCGCCCAGCCCGATGGAGCGCCAGCAGGGCCAGCGAAAACAGCACCAGCGCCCATGCCACGGTCGCGAGTCGCGCCAGGCGCAAGCGTTTTGTATCACTCGTTTCTGGCCGGAAGCGAAAATAAAAATCCATCATCGAACTGGACGACAGGGAGTTCAGTGCCGCGCTCAGGTTTGACATCGCCGCCGCCAGAATCGCGGCAATCAGCAGGCCGGCAATTCCGTGCGGCATGCGGCTGACGATAAACGTTGGATATATCCTGTCTGCGCGCCCAAACGTCGCCGACGGAACGCGGTAGTAAGCAAACAGCAACACGCCTACCAAAAGAAACAGCCCGAACTGAAACAAGATAGCGACGCCGCTTGAAAGAAGCGCCAGCACCGATTGTCGCTGGTTGCGCGCCGCCAAAAGCCTCTGCACGATGAGTTGGTCGGTCCCGTGGCTCGCCGTCACGAAAAGAGCTCCGCCGATAATTCCCGCCCAGATCGTGTAGGGCTTTGCAAGGTATGCATATTGCCAGTCCCACCAGGGCGCGACGCCCAAGAATGTTCGTTCGCCCAGAAGCTTGAAATCGAACACCTGGAATTTATGCAAGCTCGCGGCCATTGCGTGGGCGGAAGCCCAACCGCCGGGAATCAGATGCAGGATTGTGAACAGCCCCACCAGCGTTCCGCCGATATAAATGAATGTCTGTACGACGTCTGTCCAAATCACCGCCGCGAGTCCGCCCTCAAACGTGTAGATCAAAGTCAGCAGGGTGATAATCGCAATCGAAGTGATCTCACCTGTGCCGAGGGCGATCGATACCACGATCGAAACGGCATAGACCCGCACACCCTCCGCCGCAGCCCGCGTCAGCAAGAACAACCCAGCCGTCACCGTCCGAAGCATAGGGCCAAAGCGTCGCTCAATCAGTTGGTAAGCCGTGTAGAGATCGCCCCGAAAATATTGGGGTAGAAGAATAAAGCTGATAATGACGCGCCCGACCAAGTACCCCATCACCACTTGCAGAAAGGTCAGGTTCGAATCGTAGGCCAGCCCGGGAATGCTGATGATGGTCAGCGTGCTCGTCTCCGCCGCCACAATCGAAAGCGAAATCGCCCACCAGGGAATATCGCGGTCGGCCAGAAAATAATCGCGCATCGTCCGCTGCCGTTTGCGGAAGCGCAAGCCGAACAGCGTGATTCCCGCCAGGTACAGCGCGATAATCAGCAAGTCGATCTGATTCAATCCCAACTTTGCATCCTTCGATCGCTCATTAAAGACGCGGATTGCCGCGCGCACGTCCGTAGAGACGCAGTGGGCTGCGTCTCGGCTTGCTAGATGAAGTTTCGAGCATTGTACAAGGATGTTCCGCGCTTCCAGCGGCTTGCCGAACCTGTGTTAGAACTAGCGCAATGGCCTTCTATCTCGGGATCGACGGCGGAGGCACAAAGACTCGTTGCGTTCTTGCCAATGAAACAGCTGTGTTGGCGACGACTGTTTCCGGCGCCAGCAACATTGTTCGCATAGGCGAAGCGCAAGCGCGAGCCTCACTTCACGCCGCAATGCGCCAAGCTTGCGCAGTTGCCAAAGTTGCACACGAGCAGATCCAATTCGTCTGCATCGGCGCGGCGGGCGCGGCGCGTCCCGAAGTTGCTGCCAAACTTCGTTCCATCCTTGCCGAACTGAATCCGAGTCTACGCATCGAGATCGTGAGCGATGCCGAAATCGCGCTCGCAGCCGCATTCGGCGAAAGCCCCGGCGTCATCGCCATTGCTGGCACCGGTTCGATGGTCTACGGACGCGACCCCGCAGGTCACACGGCCCGTGCTGGAGGATGGGGATTCGCGATCTCAGATGAAGGGTCCGGTCACTGGATCGGACGTAACGCGATCTCCGCTCTCATGCATGCGCGCGATCAGGGGCAGGAGACCGAACTCACTTCTCTCATCCTGGAAACCTGGAAACTCCGTAGCATCGATGCTCTCATCCAGCATGCCAATGCCACTCCGTCACCCGAATTCCCGCGCCTGTTTCCCTTAGTCGTCCGCGCCGCAGAGCACGGAGACGCCGTCGCAAGAGAACTTCTGGAACG
The DNA here is from genome assembly GCA_049509215.1 of Terriglobales bacterium. Taxonomy (GTDB): domain Bacteria; phylum Acidobacteriota; class Terriglobia; order Terriglobales; family Acidobacteriaceae; genus Acidiflorens. The sequence continues at coordinate 4,576 of JBELAC010000253.1, read as the reverse complement.
CGCCGGAAGGGAATTGGCTGCGCTTGCCACCACCGTTCTTCACCGCGTGGCACCTGATCCGCCCTATGTTCCTGTGGCCCTCACGGGCAGCGTCTTTCGTCAGTCGGAGATCGTGCGGAGAGTTTTCTACCATCATCTCGAAGGCAGCTTCCCGGGGATCAAGCTTCTAGACGATTTTGTTGAGCCAGTCATGGGAGCGCTCGCGCTAGCCCGCGCCGCAGGCAGTGCGAAAACAGGCTGACTCTTGGTGCGTCGCAGGGGAATGTTGCCGTAGAGACGCAGCTTGCTGCGTCTCGCTGCCATTGCAAATTTGTGGGCGCAATGCCGGTTTCCTATGACGGAAAAGAATACGCAGCCAGAGTCGACCCGGAAAGAACCGGCACCCTCCGTAATGCCACTGCCCGACGCAATTCACAGCGCCGAGCATAGCGAATTGCTGCGCGCTGCCGCCGATCCGACTCTTACCGGAGATCTGGCTCTAGCTCTGCTTAAGCGTATTGACCTGCCCGGAGACGTCCTTGAACAATTTTCCAGGAATCGCAACGCGCTCAAAATGCGAAAAGCCAAAATCGCTCTGGCTTGCCATCCGCACACGCCGCGCCATGTTTCAGTTCCGCTGATCCGTCAATTCTTCACGTTCGATTTGATGAAAGTGGCGCTCTCGCCCGTTGTCCCCGGGGATGTGAAACTGACTGCCGACGAGACCCTGATTTCGCGGCTGAAGACGGTCACGCTCGGCGAGCGGCTGGCGCTGGCGCGTCAAGCTTCAGGAAGGATTGCTGGAGCCCTTCTGCTCGACGAGAATCGCGTCATGCGCGCAGCCCTCGAAAATTCACGCCTGACCGAGGCACCGGTCGTCCATGCGGTCCTTAAGCAAGCAGCGTCCCAGGCACTGATCCAGGCCGTTTCGAGTCACGCCAAGTGGTCGTACCGCCGCGACGTCCAAGTCGCATTGCTACGAACCGGGCATCTTTCGCTGGCTCGTGCCCTGAAATTCGCGCGAGAAATCGCGCCCCCACAACTTCGGGAAATCCTGAATACCTCTCGCCTCCCGGCAAAAATCAAACAGCAACTACTGCGCGAAACCGCGAAGTCTGAGAAGTAAGGAGGAACAGGATGCCGCCGCCGCCCTCAAAATCGTAAAGTTTACCTCTGCAATCTGACCTCTAACCTCTGACCTGCCTCACTCCACCCAATCGGCCATGAACACATTCGTCTCATGCGCCGATTTTCCATTCCGATGCGAAATCCACACCATTTGTTTTCCATCCGGACTGAACATCGGGAACCCGTCAAACCCGTCGCTGAACGTGATCCGCTCCAGTCCTGTTCCGTCGACCTTGATCGTGTACAGCTCGAAATTCCCCATTCCACCGGTGGATCCGACGTTCGTCGCGAATATCACCCGCTTTCCATCCGGAAAAAATGACGGCGCAAAGCTCGCAGCATTGAGATTCGTCAACTGTCGCTTGTCGCTGCCATCGGCTTTCATCAGCCAGATATCCAGTGTCGTCGGACGAATCAGATTCTGCTTGAGCAACTCTTTGTATTCCGCGATCTCCGCATCGGTCTTGGGATGATAAGCGCGATAAACGATCCACTTCCGATCCTTCGAATAAAACGGGCCGCCGTCGTATCCCAACTCGTGCGTGAGTTGCTTCACATGCGAGCCGTCGGAATCCATCGAATAGATGTCGAGATCGCCATTGCGCATGGAGGTGAAGACGATTTTCTTTCCGTCCTCGGAAATCGTCGCCTCGGCGTCGTACCCTGGAGTCGTCGTGAGCTGTTTCAGGTCCGATCCATCCAGCTTCGCCGTGAAGATGTCGAACGCTGGATACACTGCCCACACATATCCCTTCGAGTAGTCCGGCCGCGGCGGACAAGCCGCATCTGCCAGATGCGTTGACGAGTAAAGAATTTTATCCTTGTGCGGAAAAATGTAGCTGCAGGTCGTGCGCCCCTTGCCGGTCGAGACCATCTTCTGGTCCGTTCCATCCAGATTCATCGTAAAGATCTGGTCACACTGCAGATTGTCGCGTGTCGACTGAAAAATCAGCTTCTTCCCGTCTGCCGAAAAATAAGCTTCGGCGTTCGATCCGCCAAAAGTAAGCTGCCGCACGTTGCTCAGATGCTTTTCCTCAGGCGTGCGGAAATCGGTTGTGGCCGGCGCTTGTGCGGCGGCGGGACTCGGCGTTTGTGCTTGTGCCAGCGCGCTCCCGGCACACAGGCAAGTTGCCAGCGCGCAATGAATAAAAACTTTAAACAGTTTCATAGGTAGACCAGAAGTGTAACAGCACGATGCAACGAGCGCGCCAGCGTGCTACTTTAAATCGCTGAAAATTTCCGTGTCCAGGACCCGCCCATGAAGGTTTGTACGTTTGTGCTGATTGCCGCATTACTCTCCACGTCCGCCTTCGCCACGAAGCATAAATCCGCGAAAGGCGCCGATCTTCTGTTCCGGCTTGAAGCCGCTTTCGCGCAGGATGCCGCCCAGCATGGCCACGATGCCTTCCTCACATGGTTCGCCGACAATGGAGTCGAACTCGACGACGGGGGCGGCATCGTCACCAAGGAAGAAATGCGCAAGCAGTCGCCATGGGCCGAAGGAACTTCGCTCACATGGACGCCCGTCAAAGCGGACATGGCTGCCTCAGGCGACCTCGGGTACACTTATGGTAATTACGTCTTCAAGCACAAAGACAAAACCGGAAAGCTGATCACCGACTACGGCAAATACACGTCGGTCTGGAAGAAGCAAAAAGACGGCTCGTGGAAAGTAGTCGTCGATATGGGCAACTCAAGCCCGTCCCCCAAGCCGCAACAATGATCGCGCGCGGATGGACTGAGAATAAATAAGCCCCGGCGTTGACCGGGGCTCATCTGATTCGAAACTGCAGCTAGGCCGAGAATTATTCCTGCCCTAGCGTGCAATCCTGATTGACGTTCTGAATGTAGATGGCATTGTTACCGATGCGATCGTCCGTCCATGCCACCGCCGACAGGCCCGAAGAGGCCAGGCCGAGTGACAGCCCATATTTGTCCGAAGGAGCCGATGATACCGCGAATTGCGGACACACGACCGCGCCATCCCCGTTCAAGGCCTCCGCCTGCATCGTAGACTGCCCGTATCCCGGCGAGTCCACCCAGAACACCAGCGAGCCGGCCCGATTCTGCACATTCTCGACGAAGTTCTGCGAGTCATTTCCGAGCGGAACCACTGCGAGACCGTTCGCGCCCCACTCAGGCGAGCCCTGCCCGTTGAATTTCTGCCCATACACTCCGTTGTAAATTTGGTACTGGTCTTCTTCAGTCCAGAACACGAACGTGTTGTTGGTCGAAGCGCGGTACGAGACGGACGGATCTACCCGAACATTATTCGTATTCGCAGAAACCGGCGAGCCATTGGTTGGGAACGCCGCGCTTCCATTAGCCAGAATATGTTGAACGAAGCACTGCAGCGTCGGGCTGCTCGTGTACCACGCGAAGATCGCGCCCCCGCTTCCATCCAGAATGAAATACGGGAAGTTCCCGAATTGCAGCGATCCCTGATTGAAGATCGCCACATTGCTTTTTCCCCATAACTTCTTGCCGGTTGCCGAGATCTTATTCGCGAGGAGCTGGTGATTGCTGAAGAATCCGGCTTCAAGCACCCAGGAAACAATCACGCTGCCATTGTCGGCCGCGTGCAGGTCTGACAGGAAATACTGATAGCCGGCCGCATGAAACGTGATCGGATTCTTCCACATTGTATTGCCGTACGCATCGAGTTTCTGCAGCACGACGTTGGCGTTGCTGCCCCAACCGGTCGTCCAGGCCACGACCACTCCACCATCGCTCGTGCCGGCAGCTTTTGGCGCGTAATGTGCATTGTTATCGTGCGTCAGTTGGATGCCCATCGGCCCCCAAACGGGATTCCCGGACGGGTCCATCTTGGTCGCTGTCACCTGCTGATTCTTGCCTTCGCGCGTATCCAGGAAAGCCAGCACGGCGTTGCCCAGGTTATCGACATCGAGCCCATAGTCCTCGGTCGAACTATTGGTGAGCGTAGCAACCCTGACGCCATCGTGCGGAAATTGTTCCACGCCGGCAGCACTCAGCAGTTGGTAATACACGTCGTAGCCCGACGGCGGCGGATCGTTTACGTCCGCGTTAAACCAGCTCACATACCACTGGTTATTCGGCAAAGGTTTAACCTTTGGTTGAACCTGATCGCTATTGAGCATGTCTGAGAGAGGGAGGTTCGTCGCGGGATTCGATGACCACTGTCCCCAGGCAGCCTGCGCAACTGTGAGACACAGCAATAGCATTGTGATGAAAGCCAACTTGTTTTTCATGTACTTCTCCGAGCGCAACCACCACAGATAATGGCTAGGAGCGCGACGCCGAATCGTACGCCCAGCACGGCTTTTAATCAATTCGACTTTTGGTCATGTGAGGGGAATCTCTTGGGCACGGATCAATTGGGCTACGGGTGTTAGGAGCTACTCGGCCTTCGCGAGCTTTTCCTGAACTAGCTGCTCAACCCGCTCAACGACCGCATCCTCGCTCATGTGCGTCGAATCGAGCACCACGG